>CABKMV010000050.1 GCA_902373635.1 uncultured Oscillospiraceae bacterium | reverse complement strand
GTAAAAGTGTGATCCTGCCCGTGGGCCCCCCACGGGCAGGATCACACTTTTACCCCCGGAAAGGAAGGAAACGCCGATGAAGAAAAGAATTGTAAGCAGCCTGCTCTGCCTGTGCATGGCCTTGTCCCTGCTGCCTGGGACGGGCCTGGCGGCGGAGGCCCCGGAGGGCGGGGACGGGATCGTCCTGTCCGCCCGGACGGAGGAGGCGTCCCTGTCCGCCCAGGCGGAGGAGAGCGCCGTGGCGCTGGCCGACGCCCGGGTGCTGTCGCCCAGCTTTCGCATCGACCTGGCCGACGCCAGTGCTTGCCGCTACCACCACGGCAGCAACCTCAGCACGTTTACCGCCAGCGACTTGGAGAACGGCAACAGCCCCTACGACCCCAGCAACGGCGGCACCATCTCCGTTACCAATTCCGGCAGCAGCGCCACCTTCAAATTCAAGGAGCGCGCCCACTTCAAAAACGCCGACTACCTGCTCCAGCCCTTCACCATATCGGTGGAGGTGCCCGCCTACACCGCCTACACTGTGACCTTTGACGTGGACGTCTCCCTGGTGCGCAACGCCAAGGGCAGCACCTGGTACTTCCTGGAGATGACGGACAACACCGACGGCGCCGCCTACACCGCCACCTACTCCGGCGGGGAAAACACCACCATGTACGGCAGCAGTTATTTCCGGTGCTTCGGCAACGGCAGCTCCTACAAGCCCTCCGTCCATGTCACCTTGACCTTCATGAACAACACCGACGCAAGCAAAGAGGTCACAAGGGACTTCGCCTTCCTGCTGGGCAACAGCAGGTCCGGCTCCCTGCTGACCAGCTACCACCACCAGCTGGAGACCACGGTCACTTTCAGCGCCACCAGTATAGAGCCCAGCGAGTACGTGGCCGTAGTGGGCGAAAGCGGCACCGGCGTCGGCCAGATGTACAAGACGCTGGACGAGGCCGTGGCCGCCTATAACGCTTCCAACGAGCCCGCCCTGGGCCTGCTGCGGGACGCCAGCACCAGCTCCCCGCTGACCCTGGCTAAGGCCGGCACCGTGGACCTGGACGGCCACACCCTGACTCTGTCGGGACCCTCCGCCGGCCTGGTGGCCGCCGCGGGGGCCACCGTGGACATCATAGGGGACAGTACAACAAAGGGCACCCTCGCCGCCGCGGGGGCCTCCACTGCCATCAGCGGCGCGGGGGCCGTCCGCCTGTCCAATCTCACCATCAGCGGGGCCGCCTGCGGCGTGAACGCAAGCGGCGGCGTGACCCTTGGAAACAGCGTCGCCTTCACCAACTGCACCCGGGATATCTACCTGAAAAATGGGGCCGCCATTACCTTGGCCACGAATGCCCTGAGCGATACCGCCCAGCTGAAGGTGGCGGTGGAGAACATCCGCGCCGCCACCTACGACAGTCCCGTCGCCATCGTCAGCAACTGGAGCGCCGCTAAGTCCGGCAAAAATCCGGCGGCCTATCTCACCGTGGAGGGCTGCCAGACCCTGCGGGTGGTGAACGGTGCCCTGGCGGCCAAACCCTACCGCCTCACCTTTGACGCCAACGGCGGCGTCGCCGCCGTCACCACGGCGGACAGCGACCTGACCGGCCGTGTTTCCGGCGTCCCGGATCCCACCCGGACCAATTACACTTTCGCCGGGTGGTACACCGCCAAGACCGGCGGCATCCAAGTGAACCTGACCACCGGCGCTAACCTCGCCGGCGACGTCACCCTCTACGCCCACTGGACCGCCGACCCGATCACAGTCAAGCTGGATCCCGGCGAGGGCAGCCTGGGCGATTCCGCCGGCACCCTCACCGTCACCCCCGGCGAGACTTACACCGGCCTGCCCACCCCCATCCGGGACAATTACACCTTCCTGGGCTGGTACACCGTCGCAAACGGCGGCGGCAGCAAGGTGGAGGACGGCTCCGCCGTCACCAACACCAGCGACCACACCCTCTACGCCTTCTGGCAGCGGGACACCGTCACGATTACCTTTGCCGCCAACGGCGGCAGCCCGGACTCCTCACGGCTGCTGAACAAGGGGGATGCCCTGGGCGACCTGCCCGAGCCCAGCCGCACGGGCTACAAGTTCGAGGGCTGGTACACCGAGAAAGAGGGCGGCGAGGCCGTCACCGCTGAAACTAAGCCCTCTGCCAGCGCCACCTACTACGCCCACTGGACGGCCGACAAGTACATTGTCACGCTGGAGGCCAGCGGCGGCACGCTGGCAGAGGGCGACATCGGCACCCTGACCGTCACCTACGGCGGCACTTACGATGGCCTGCCTGATGCACTCACGCGGGACTACTACACCTTCACCGGCTGGTACACCGCCCCCACCGGCGGGGAGAAGGTGGAAAGCGGCATGACTGTCACCCGCGCCGCCAACCACACCCTCTACGCCCGGTGGAGCCGGGACACCTATACCGTCACCTTTGACTCCAATGGCGGCTCGGAGGTGCCGTCCCGCCCCGTGAACGCCGGGGACGCCCTGGGCACCCTGCCCACGCCCACCAAGGCGGGGTATACCTTTGAAGGGTGGTACAGCGGAGACGAGCTGATTACCGCCGAAACCGTTCCTGCCGGGGCTGTGACCTATACGGCCAAGTGGAAGATCATAGAATACACCATCCCGGTGAATGGCACGAACCAGACCATCACCGTGGAGCAGCCTTATAGCACCATCCTGACCGAGACCCCCACTCCCCAGGATGGCTACACGTTCTTCAGCTGGCAGGATGAGAAGGGAAATCCCATCGACCCCACCAAAAACCCTGGCCCCAGCAACATCCCGTCCGCCATCACCCCCAAATGGGCGGCCAACACCTACACCGTCACCTTTGTGGCCGACGGCGGCACGGTCAGCTCTAGGTCTGTCACCTACGGCCAGCCTTACGGCACACTGCCCACGGCCAGCAAAGAGGGCTACGACTTCGTGGGCTGGAAACTGGATAACGGCACCACCGTCACTGCCGCCACAACGGTGACTACGGCGTACAACCACACCCTGACTGCCCAGTTCGCCCAGCAGCACACCCACAGCGTCGGCCACGGTGGAACGGATGTGGTGGTGTTTAGTGAATTGACCCAGCAGATGATAGATGCTGTTACAACCAGCGATAGTAACGGCGACTTCTACACCCTGGCCGCCGGCAGCTACTACCTGCCCGATAACATCACCACCGACAAGCAGATTCGGATTGCGGAGGGCGCTACCGTCAACCTCTGCTTCAACGGCTATACCATCACCAGTACCTATTCTGCGACTTCTAATAGTAACGCCCTGTGGTTATCCCCTGGCGTCACGCTCAATACCTGTGATTGTCGGGGTACCGGCGGCGTCAAAAGCAGCACAACGGGCATTATCGGCACGGGCGGCAAGACAGGTAGTGAACATACCATCAATCTCTACGGCGGCACCTTTGAGAGCAGCGCAACCAAGCGCACGGTATACCTGTCCTGGGCGGCAACTTTAAACGTGGATGGGGCCACGGTCAAATCTGCCAAAAGCTCTGCCATCTACATGGGAGGCTCTGCCACCGTCAACATCATAAGCGGCACGGTGACAACCAGCAACAGCGGCACTTCCTATGCAATTGAGATCTCTGGTCCCAACTTCACCATGACGGGCGGCACCGTCACCAATACATCCAACAGCACGGCTGCCTATGGGCTATGCTTTACCGATAGTAATAGTGGAGGCGAGATCAGCGGCGGTACGATAAGCGCAACGGGCGGTTGTGGGATCCTTGTGGGCCAGGGTACTGACGTCACCCTGTCCGGCAGCCCCGTCATTGAGGGCGGACAGGCGGCGATCTCCTTCCTGAGCGGGAGCACAGGCAAGATCGCGGTGGGAGAGAATCTTACGGGGACGTATTCGGTTTACACCGCTGACAGCATCACCGCGGCGCAGCCCTTCACCTTTACCAGCGAAGCCAACGCGGACTACTCCAGCCATTTTGTTGCCGCCGATGGATTGACGGGCGTCGCCGTCCGGGACGTGGAGACTAACGGCCAGCATGTGGCGCAGCTCTATCTGTACCACCAGCACGACGGCGTGGAGTACACCGCCCTGACCGCCGACACCACCAACCTGACCAGCGGCCACTACTTCCTGGCGGAGAACTTGGACGCCAACCTGACCATCGAGTCGGGCGAGACCGTGGATCTGTGCCTGAACGGCCACACCCTCACCGGGCAGATCACGGTGAACGGCACGCTGAACCTGCGGGACTGCTCTTCCAGCAAGTCCGGCAAGGTGGAGACCACCAACGGCAGTGCTATCTCCGGGGGCGAAAACAGCGTTGTCAACTACTACGGCGGCACGCTGTCGGGCGGCAGTGGTGACAACGTTCCCCTCTATACAAACGGCATTGTCAATCTCTACGCCACCCCCAGCATTACCACAAGCTGCGATCATGACATCCGCGGCAACAGCGAGGGCTTCCTTGGCATTTGCGCCGCGCTGACCAAGCCCAGCACGGCTCTGAAAGTTGATTTTGGAAGCAGTGTGGACATCGCTACAAAGAAGCAGGTCACAATCACCACTGGCTGGACAGAGGCCATGGAGAGCACCGCCGTCCCGGCGGACTACTTCGCCTGCCCGACCGACCGCTACGCCAAGGTGGTAAAGGGCGACAACGGGGAGGCTGTCCTGCGGCTGTTCCAGGTCACTGTGGACGGCAAGGTCTGTTATCCTTCCTATGAGAATGGTAAGCTGTCTGTCTCCGACCTGCCTGACGAGCCCGATCCCCGTCCCGGCTACGTCTGGAAGGGCTGGTACGACGCGGAAACGGACGGCAAGGAAGTAGATCTCTCTGCTGATACCCCCATCAACGGAGACCTCACCCTCTACCCCCGCTGGACGAAGTGCGACCACGAGGACAACACGGACGAGGGGACCCAGACCGCCCCCACCTGCACCGAGCCGGGGGTGTCCAAGTTCACCTGCTCCAGCTGCAACCTGGCCGTGGAAATTGTCACCCCGGCCCTGGGGCACGCGTTTAGCGACGACTGGAGCGATGACGAGACAAACGGCGTCCACTACCACCTCTGCACCCGCGACGGCTGCACCGCCCGCCAGGATGAGGCGCCCCACGCCTGGGGCGAGGGCGTGACGCAGACTGCGGCCGACTGCACTAATAAGGGCAAGGTGACATACACTTGCACCGTGTGCGAGAAGGAAAAGACTGAAACCATCCCCGCCCTGGGTCACGACTTCAGCGCCTGGGGCCATGATGAAAACCAGCACTGGCACGTCTGCGCCCGGGAGGGCTGCAGCGAGGCAGATGATACATCCAAGACTGACCACACCTTCGGCGACTGGATCGTCACCACCCCAGCCCAAATCGGCGAGAAAGGGATAGAGGCCCACACCTGCACCGTCTGCGGCTACAGTGAGACCAAGGAGATCGACGCCCTGGAAGCGCCCAAATACGCCGTGGCCTATGTGGTGGACGCCTACACCAAGGGCGACACCCCCACTCAGGTGGACACCGCCGAGGGCCAAACCATCACCCTGCCGGGAAGCGGCAGTGGCCTGACCCGCACGGGCTACACCCTGGCGGGCTGGGCCCTGCTGGACGAGGATGGCCTGCCCGGCACAACCCTGACCGGGACGTTTACCATGCCTGGCCGGGATGTGACTTTCCAGGTCCGCTGGACCCGGGTGGACAACTACTATCTCCAGCCCGGCGAAACCCTGGTGCTGGAGGACGGCACGGTCATTGAGAACCGCCCTGACGGGACCGTTACCATCGACCAGGACGGCGACGGCAGCCCGGAGACCACCGTCACCCTGCCCGGCGGCCCGGGCGATGTGACCGTACAGCAGGGGGACGGCGGCGAAAAGGACAAGCTCCGCATCCCCAAGGGGACGGAGGTCCAGACCGGCGGCGGCCCTGTCGTCACCCTCGGCGGCAACGGCACCGTGGACGTCACCGGCGCGGTGGACGCCCCCACCGGCTCCACCGTAAAGGACGACAACGACAACACCGTCACCATCACCGGCGGCAGCGGCCGGATCGACCCCGACGGCGTCATCACCTTCCCCGAGGGGCAGAACGGCAAGGTCACAGTGGAGGACAGCAACGGCAACAAAACCGAAGCAACCGTCCCCGGCGGCCGCGAGGGCGCGGAGGTGACGCCGGGCGGCAGCGTCCTGGTGGACGACAGCGACAGCACTGTGGTTATCACGACCCCCGAGGGCCCCATCACCATCACCCCGCCCGAGGGCGGGGACGGCGACGGCGCGTCCCTCAGCGTGGACGAGGGCACCGGCGCTGTCACCATCCCCTCCGGCTCCACCGTGGAGGATGAAAAGGGCGGCAGGATCACCATCGGCGAGGGCTCGGGCGCCGTCAGCCCCGACGGCACGGTCGACGTCCCCCCCGGCTCCACCGTGGAGGATGAAAAGGGCAATACCACGACCATCACCGAGGGGACGGGCACGGTGAATCCCGACGGCACCATCACCTTCCCCGGAGGCGGCAAGATCACCGTCACCGACAGCGAGGGCCAGGAGACCGAGGTCACAGTGAATCCGGGCGGCACAGTGGCCCCGGAGAACCCCATCCCGCCCAGCGGCGGCGGTTCCTCCGTCCCCGTCTACAGGCCCGACGTGGAGCAGCCCGCCGAGGGCGGCAGCGCCCCGGCCGTGTCCCCCAGCGCCCCCAGGCAGGGCGACAAAGTCACCATTACCCCCAAGCCTGATCCCGGCTACGGGGTGGAGGACGTCACTGTCACCGACCGCAATGGCAGCCGCGTGGAGGTCACGGCCAACCCGGACGGCACCTACAGCTTCACCCAGCCCAGCGGGAAGGTGACGATCACCGTCACCTACCGGGAGACGGGGAGCGCCTGCGACGGCGGCGTCTACTGCCCGTCCCGGGCCTTCACCGACCTGAGCACCACCGCCTGGTACCACGAGGCCGTGGACTACGCGCTGAACAACGGCCTGATGGGCGGCTATGGCGGCGGCCTGTTCGGCCCCAACAACGCCCTGTCCCGCGCCCAGCTGTGCCAGATCCTCTACAACCTGGAGGGCAGGCCCGCCGTGACCGCCGGCAGCCCCTTCACCGACGTGGCCGATACCGCGTGGTACGCCGGCGCGGTGACTTGGGCAAACCTGAGCGGCATCGTGGGCGGCTACGGCGGCGGCCTGTTTGGCCCCAACGATCCTGTCACCCGGGAGCAGCTGGCCGCCATCCTGTACCGCTACGCCCGGTACAAGGGCTATGACGTTACCCAGGGCGGCGCTGCCATCCGGGAGTTTTCCGATTACGAAAGCGTGTCCGCCTATGCCGTGGAGGCCATGGCCTGGGCGGTGGACGCCGGCGTGGTGGGCGGCTATGAGGACAAGACCCTCCGCCCACGGGACGGCGCGACCCGGGCGCAGGTGGCCCAGATGCTGATGAACTTCCTGCGCGCCGCGGGATGATCCGGACTTCGCGCCGCACACATTATATAGATAAAGACCGGAAAAGGCCGGCTGGAGAGGATGCTCTCTCCAGCCGGCCCTTTGCCTGCTGCGGGTCAAAATCCGGAGGTCTTTCCCGGCAGCACGCCGCGCCGCCAGCGGCGAGGCTGGCGCCGCCAGGCTGACGCAGGCGCGAAACCTGCCGTTTTCCCGCGCCATGCAAAATCACCCTTTAGGCTGATTGACCTTTCGGGGAACTGTGGTACAATATTAAAAATAAGGAGAATGCAGAAGGCATTTGCATCGGGGGGTATACCCCCCGATGCAGTCCCCCTGGGGGACTGCACGCCCTCTGTGCCAGGCCCCGGAGGCCGGCAGCCGGGCGAGCGCCCGGGCCGGGGCCAGTATAGCTGTTATAGAAGGAGGACCCCTCATGAAGAAACGAATGATGAGCCTTGTCACCGCGCTGGCCCTGTGCCTGTCCATGCTGCCCGCAGCGGCCCTGGCCGCCGGCGGCGATATTGACGGGCACTGGGCGGAAGAGACGATAGCGAAGTGGGAAGAGGCGGGATATATCAGCGGATATCCCGACGGGACGTTCCGCCCGGACCAGTCCATCAGCCGTGCGGAATTTGTCGCCCTGGCCAACAGGGCCTTTGGGTTTACTTCGTCCGCGGAGATCTCTTTTCAGGACGTGCCTCCGTCTTACTGGGGATACGAAGAGATACAAAAGGGCGTGGCGGCCGGATATATTTCCGGGGATGACAGGGGCCTGTTCCGCCCCGGCGACCCGGTGACAAGGCAGGAGGCCGCCGTGATGCTGGCAAAGATCAATCATCTGACGATCGGCTCCGACACGTCCGCGCTGGAGGGATATACCGACAGCGCCTCCATCGCCGGCTGGGCAAAGCCCTATGTGGAAGCAGTCACCAAGGCGGGCGTCATGAGCGGGTCCCCCGACGGCTCTTTCGGGCCCCGTACCGCTTTGACCAGGGCGGAAGGCGTGGTGGCGCTGGACCGGGCGCTCTCCGCCAGCGGAAACTATGTGGCCGGGGACTTTGTCCTGACAGAGGACACACTGAAGGATCTGGTGGTGGAAGGGGATCTGATCCTCTCCTCCTCTCTGGGCGGCAAAAGCGTCACGCTGGACAACGTGACGGTAAAGGGCACGGTGAAGGTCCAGGGCGGCGGGACCGTCGCCGCGCGAAGCTGCGAGCTGAGCGCCGTGGAGCTGGATCAAAGCGGCGTGGTATTTTCCTCGGACGCGGACACATCCGTCGGCCGCCTGGAATTTCTGCAAAGGGGCACGGTCAAAGGGCAGGGCTATGACAGCGTCGTCATTGCGGAAGACGGCGTGACCGAAGCGGTGATCGACGCGGCGGTGGGCTCTGTGCGGCTGGGCACGGACGCGAAGGTAACACTTTCGAAAGGCGCGGCGGTGGACACCCTGGACATCACAGAGGACGCGGCTGGCGGGACGGTCAACCTTTCAGGGGGCGCTTCTGTGGGCGACATGAATGTCCGCGGAACAGTGCGCGTCACCGGGCAGGGCGACGTTTCCAGCATGACGGTATACGTCCCCGGGGTCACGTCCTCCGTGGTACCGGACAGCCTGGAACTGAAGGAGGACGGAGAAACGCCGTCCTACACGGGCGGCGGCACGTCCGGCGGCACGACCGTTCCCGGCGGCTATCTCCCTCCCGTGGCGCAGGACCCGGAGGTCACGGCCATCGCCCTTTCTCCGGAAAAGGATTCTTACGCGCTGAGGGACACCGTCACCGCCACGGCGGCCCTATCCGCGTCCCTGGGCGGCAAAACAGTCTCCTGGTCCGCTGACAGCGACTATGTGACGGTCACGCCCGACCCCGGCGACAGCGCCAAGGCGGTCATCGAGATCGTAAACGCGGACAGGGAAGACAAGACCGTCACCATCTCCGCGACAGTCGAGGGGCAGGAACAGGCGGTGGAACAGCAGCTCGTGATCCAGGGATTTATCCCGGTGACTGGTATTTCCGGCGTCCCTGTGTCGGCGGCGCTGAACACGCCCCTGCCGCTGACGGGGACCGTGGAGCCCGCCGACGCCACCCATCAGGCCATCACATGGGAGATCGTAAGCGCCGGTAATACAGACACGGCCCTCCAGGGCGGGAACACGCTGTCGGGAGCGACAAAGGCGGGGACCGTCAAGGTCCGGGCCACCATCGCCAACGGGACCCTTGCGGGGGACTATACCGAGGAGTTCACGATCCACCTGGGCCCGTGGATCAGGGAGCTCAAGGTGGACAAAACGAAGGTTGCGAGGGATGACACGGTAACGGTGACGGCCGTGGTGGAACACCCCGCGGCGGGTTATAGGATCCACTGGATGTCGACCTCCGGCACCGTTGCTCAGACATACGATTCTTTATATCAGGATACCACGATGTATACCGTGACGGCGACCGCAGCTTTTAACCAAAGTGGGGACCCCTACTTCAACATATGGGCGGACATATGTGATGAGAGCAGTAATGATATAGACCCTGACCCTGAAACTGGACAGATAGGCGTTTCCATACCCGGTATCCCGTCTGTCACTGCGATGCTGACAAATGGTATGACAAATGTGGGAACGACACCTGAAGTTAAGCAGGGGTCGGAAAATATATTGACGCTCAACACTGATTTGGATGGCGGGACCTTCACCTGGAGCATCGAGTCTCCCGTTGATGGCGTTTCCTTATCAAACACCGAGGGAGAAAGCACGACCCTGATCGTCGGCGACAATGTGCCGGTGAACACTAAAATTACGGTTCTGGTATCCGTAAAGGGCAACCCAAAGCCTTTTTCCAAAACGCACACAGTGGTCGCCGGCGATCCCGGGACCACGCCCACAGAGCCGGACGCCCCGTGACCGGGGCGGCGCGGCCCGCGCCCAGGCGGCGGAACGCAGCGCCATTTTCGTGCCGCAGCCCGGAAAAATCCCCGGAAGCCTTGAAAATCAAGGCTTCCGGGGATTTTGTGCTTTATTCCCACTCGCAAAGCAGCGTTCCATTCTAAACGCTTTTGCTATAAAAATCTATCACTGGGTCGTTATTAAAGGCAGCATCGTCAGAGACAAAGAAATTTTATTTCCTCTTCGATTCCGTACTAACCACGGACACAGTCTGATATACCTGTCACTCTCTCTTATCCCAACTGGTGGTACCCCAAAGAGTTACCAAACCACGCTCAAGCCTCTGCATCTCCTCCTCCAACTCCTCAGAAACAGGATACAGGCGGATTGCTTTAAAAATGTAAGATATGATCATTGTGAGCAGATGATAAATGGAATCGTAAAATAGGAAGGGATACATCTTTGAATGTATATCCTGCCCATGGACAAACGCGCAAGCCCATCGATATGCATTATAGAGCTCATCCTCCTGCAGATATTCACAAACTTGAGAGAAGCTGATCCGTCTTCTGCCCGGAAGCAAAGAAGCCAGCCACTCGTTCTCTTTACCATTTTTGAAACGTTGAACCGTTTCCTCTGGATCTCTGTTCCATTTTCTGCAAAGCTCATGGACAGCATCATATATTTTTTGCTGTGATTCCTTGTCCAAGTCAGAGAGACTGCGAATCATCCCGCAGAGATACCAATCCTCTAACAGACGGGAACTTTTTTCCTGTTTCAGTATCCTCACATAGACATAGCATTCCATCAAAGTCCGCGTCATAGCCGCCGCGGAAAACAGGTTTCCACCAACAAACATATTGAACAGCTCATTGATCAGCTCCCGCATGTGAATCCGCCATTGGAGCAGATAGTTTTCAGGGTCATAGGGCTCCGGAGGCAGCAGCGCATATTCTGCATCCAAATCCTGGTAGCGTTTTAAAAAATCCGAGACTTCTTTTAGGTAGGCATATACGGTTTCTTCGGACTGATACTCCGTGTGGCTAAAGTTTTCCAAATATAGGTCATCCAGACTACGGTCTTTTTCGTTTCTGGCATTAGAAATCTCCAATATATTGGGTACATCATTGCGCTGCTTATTTGTGTTTTTGACCGAGATCAGCGGAAAATGAGCCTCTGTAAGATATTGAAGTAAATATCCCAATCCAAATTCCTTCTGGAGCTCCAACATATCTGCATCAAATCCGCCCTGTTCATTACGGTGCCCGTCAATATCAAGAAACAGCGTTCTCGGTTTCCCCGGGGCCTTCTTTTCCGCAGCGTATACCGCGGCGACAAGGTCCTTTGCCGCTTTCTCGAAATTTTCCCGCCGAAGAACACGGTGGTATATCGCAACACCTTTTTCTTCCATATAGCCGCTCCTTGTTCCACTCTTTTGTGATAATTAAAACTCCAAATAGTCTATGGAGTTTTAATTATCACTCCCACTCGACAAATCCTATTATATGGGGCTGTATTTTCTGTGTTTTCACAGGCAAAACTTTCGCAAATTTGTTAATATTTCACCTGCTATTTCTGGTCACTAAATTTCTTAGTATCAAAATAGTATCACAAAAGGAGGGGAAATGCAACCACATTCCCCCCTCCACAGATTTGTTTTTATCCTCTTGCTTTCTGGATTAGCTCTTTCGCTTCTTCTTTCTTCAACACTTTACCATATGACACCACTTTCCCATCCACCACCAGCGCCGGAGTAGTCATGACCCCATAGGCGGCAATTTGCGTGAAGTCCGTAACATGGTCAATCGTAGTATCCATCCCCAACTCCGTGAGAGCGGCACGAACAGCGTCTTCCAGGGCGTTGCATTTGGCGCATCCGGTCCCCAGCACCTTGACCCCGGCAGCGGCTTTTGCCGCCTCTGCCTGTGCCATCGTTTCCGGGGTGCAGTTGCCGCCACAGCAGCAGGATTTTGTTTCCTCTTTCTTCTTACTGAACAGTCCCATAATTGATTCCTCCTAAAAATTTATATCAGCATAAATTGGAACGCATTGAACAGATAGCCGACAATGATAATGCCAATGGTACAGATTCCAATGAACAGCGCCAGCAGCTTCGGCTTCACGGCCTTGCGGAGCATAATCAAAGACGGCAGACTTAGCGTTGTGACAGCCATCATAAAGGACAGAATTGTGCCAAGCTGTGCTCCCTTGTAAAGCAGGGCCTCTGCCACCGGGATAGTGCCGAAAATATCCGCATACATGGGGACACCCACCAGCGTGGCAAGGACAACCCCGAATGGATTGTTGCCGCCTAACACCGCTTCAATCCAGCTTTCTGGAATCCAGTTGTGAATGACCGCACCAATGCCTACGCCGACCAGGATATAAGGGAATACTTTCTTGAATGTGGAAACGACCTGTTCTTTCGCAAACTGAACCCGTTCCCGTTTGGTCAGTGTTGGGGATTCAATGTCCACACCGCCAGCGTTGCGGATAAATTCCTCCACATAAGGCTCCATGTGAAGTTTCTCAATCAGGGTGCCGCCTACCACGGCGATCACCAGGCCAACCACCACATAGATGACTGCAACTTTAGCACCGAAAATGCTCATTAGGAGGATAAGGCTGCCCAAGTCTACCATTGGAGAGGAAATCAGGAATGAGAATGTAACCCCCAGCGGCAGCCCGGCACTGGTAAAGCCGATAAACAGCGGAATGGACGAGCAGGAGCAGAAGGGCGTCACCGTACCCAGCAGGGCTGATATGATATTCGCTCCAACACCGTGAAACCGCCCCAATATCCGTTTGCTGCGCTCCGGCGGGAAATAGCTTTGAATGTAGGAAATTACGAAGATCAAGAAGCAAAGCAGCACTGTGATTTTCAATGTGTCATAGAGGAAAAATTGAATACTGCCCCCTACACGTTCTCCCATGTTCAGGTCCAGTAGGGAAAGGCCCTCGCCAATCAGCTCATTCAGCCATTTCATACCCAAAACCTGGTCTTGGATAAACTGCCATACACCCATAGAGAAACCTCGCTTTCAAATTGTTGGACAACATATCAAAATTTTTTGATGTTTTGTGCCAAGATAAGCGCCACCTCGTTACGGCGGCGCTTATCTGCCACATGAAAAGCATTTGCTCTCCTGGGCTACGTCCGGCGTGGTAATCGTCAGCAACAGCTTCACAGCGTTCTCTCTACCAGACTCGCTTAAACGGTAATGCGTCCACTTGCCCTCTTGCCAACTTTCCACAAGCCCGGAATCACATAAGATTTTCATGTGGTAAGACAAGCCAGATTGTGTCAGTTCCATCGGTTCTTGCAGGACACAAGCGCACTTTTCGCCGCTTCGTAACTGCTCCAGAATAGCAAGCCTTTTGGGGTCGCATAGGGCTTTGAACACCTTTGCGCTTTCCTGATAAGCTCCCATGCAACCACCTCAAATCAAAAAGTTTTGATATGATTAGTATATGCACCGGAACTCATTTTGTCAATAGCCCTGTAAAAATATTTTTTAGATTTACCTTGCCCCTCTGCTAAACTTCCGTTTTGCTTTCCTCTGCTCTTTTTCTGCCATCTCCCGGCGTTTTGCGTCCTCCACAGCCCTTTCCACCTCCTCCGAACCGAAAGCCCGCTTGACCCGCTCAAAGTCGGTGGCCGTCCCCCGCAGGGCCTTGTTCTCCAGCTTCACCTCCTGCAAGCGTTCGGACAGGTTGGCGTTGCCCTCTCGTACCCGTCCATAGTCCCCCTGCAAACGCTCATACTTCCCTTTCAACTCGACATAGGCCCGGTACAGGGAGCGCAGCACCTTGACGATCTTGGCAAGCAGGGGCTTGGCCTTTTTCTCCCGGTAGGACTTGGCGCTCTCCAGCGGCCCAGGCTCCGGCAATATCCGCTCCGGGTCGTCGGAGAACTGCGCCGCCAACTGCTCCATGTTCCTCACAGCCGGGGCCAACTCCTTTAGACGCTGCTCCTGCTGTTCCACCTGTCCTTGCTTTTTGGCCTTGACCGCCTCCAACTCGGCAATCTCTTTCGCCCTCTGCTCCTTTTTGAAGTCCAGCACAGACAGGTGCTTGTCGTGGGTGCCCTTGTCCTCCCACTCTATCCCGTGGCGCTCCATCACAGCGGCAAGCTGTTCCTTTTCAGAGCGTACCCACTGGCTCCACTCCGTGTCGCCCCTGGTGCCGCCCTTGAAGCCCTGGGCCGCTAACGCCTGTTTCAGCGATACCCTTGTGTCCAGGCCCCGCTTGCTCCCGGTGGTAAAGGGCACAAAGTCGATGTGCAGATGGGGTGTGGCCTCGTCCATGTGGAGGTGAGCGGAGAACACCCGGAGCTGGGGGTTGCGCTCCTGGAAGCCCCTCATGTACTCGTCCAGCACCGCCGCTGCAAGCTGGCCTTCCTCGCTGTCGGCGCTCATATCGTCCTTGTTCCCAATTTGCAGGATGATTTCATGGAACGGCTTTTCCTGCTTGCTGGAACGTATTTTTTCGTAGTAGTCCTCAATCTTGCGGTCTGCCCTGGTCTGCTTGTCGTTGTACCGCTTGAGGGCCTCGTCAAAAAGCTCATGGAAAACTGTCTTGATACTTTCGTGGCAGTAGGTTATATTCAAGTGGGAGCGTGACCGGTCGGTGTTCTTGGCGTTGAACGCCCTGCTGTTGTGGTTCACCGAACCCTGCCCCACCATCGCACTAATCGTCCTTTTCAAAATCAAAACCTCCTTTCGCCGCGAAGCGGCGGCCTTTGTTACTTTCTGCGAAAGTAACGCAAAAGCACTTTTGACGGCCTTACGGCCATCAAAAGCGCATTTGCGCCCTACGGGGTGGAGTGGGGGCGTTGCCCCCGCCGTCTGCGGACGGCTCCCCCAGCAGGGCCGCCCTTTGAAAAGGGCACCCTGCACCCCGCCTAAACTTTGACACTCGCCGTTAGGCAGGGGGGAAAGGCACAGCCTTTCCCCCCACCCGGCCAGTGTTCTCCGTGGGCCAAAAGTCAAGGAGTTCGGGTTGTATTGCCTTGCGGCAATCTCCACCCGCAGGTATGCCCCCTTGACTTTTGCCCCCGCTCCCCATGACGGCCGTGACGACCGTGACGATGTTTTACACACCGCCCGCGCTCTCAAAAAAGCCGTCACAGCCGTCACGGTCGTCACGCCTGGGGCGGTTCAAGGGTGAGGGTAATACATCTCCCGGCGTGGCTCCTGCTGTTCCCATAGCGGATATGGTACTCCGCCGCCAGCCTCCCGGCCCGGACATTCAGCCGCATAGCCAGGGCGTTGGGCTTCATGTCGGTCTGGAGCGCCGCCGCCAGCTCCGTGGCCGTACCGCCCCAGGCGGGTTTGTCCGCCGTTACAAGGGCGGCAACGGCCTCCAATACCGGGTCGGGCGGTTCCACCCACGGCTCCGTTTCCAGCCGCTCCAGCTCCCACACAAGGCGCTCCTTGTCCTTGGTGAGATACATCCGCTGGTCTTGCTGGTCACGCCCGGCCACATCCAGAATGGCGCTGCCGTCCGTCCGCTTCTCCTTTTGAAGAAGAAAGGCCCCGTCCGCAGCTCCCAACAGGCCATTGGTGCCGGAAATCATGTCAAACTTATCGTCTGCCTGCTGCTTCCGGGTGTGGTGTACCAGCAGGAGACAGATACCGCAATCATCGGCAAGGCGTTTCAGCTTGCCCACCACCTCATAATCGTTGGCATAACTGTATTTGTCCCCGCCGACCTCCCGGACTTTCTGGAGGGTGTCAATGATAATCAGCTTGGTGTCGGGGTGCTGACGGACGAACTTCTTTAGCTGTCCCTCCAGGCCAACGCCGAGCTGTTTGGCGTGGATCGCAAAGAGCAGGTCGTTGGTGCCGTCCATGCCGAACATCCGATACAGCCGCCCCTGCAAGCGGCGGTGGTCGTCCTCCAACGCCAGATAGAGGACGGTGCCCTTGTGGACGGGGTAACCCCACAGGGGGAGGCCCATGCTCACATGATAGGCAAGCTGGGCCATCAGGAACGACTTGCCCACCTTGGGCGCTCCCGCAAAGAGGTACGTCCCAGGGTAGAGCAGACCGTCAATGATTGGCGGTCTGCCCTGGTAGACATTCTGGTAAAGCTCACTCATGGAAATGGTGGGGAGATAGGCCGGGTCGCTTGTCCGTTGAAACTCCCGAAGAATATCCTCCATACTTTCATCCTGGGGGTTGTTTTCGGTAGCCGCTTCTGATATACTCAGGGCAGGTGTTTGAGAATTGGGCTGTTCCCCGTCTGCGCCAACAGACGGATATGGGACAGTCCTTTTCGTTTCTCTGGAATCCATCAATCTATCAATCCTCCTTCATGCCGTCCAGCGTCACGGTGATAAGGCGAATGGTGGCGAGCAGTTCATCATCCACCCCGCCCCCGGCCTCCATGCGCCGCAGCTCGCCCAGGACGGCGGCGAGCTGGTCACGCAGGGCCTTGTAGACCCTGGGATTGCCCTGCACCACAATGTCCCGGTTGAGCAGCCGCCGGGTGATGTAGTCCTGTTTGGTCAGCCCGGACAGGCGGACGGCAATCTCAAGCTGTTCGTCCTCCTCCGGGGACACCCGGAATGCCACGGTCTTGTTCCTCCAGCGGTTGTGATTGTCCAAATTCTTAGCCGACATTATGCTCCCGTCCTTTCAAAGTCCAGCTTGTCCGCCATCTCCGTCTGCTTGGACGGAAACAGGTGGGCGTAGCGGTAAGTGATTTCGATACTCTCATGGCCTACCCGGTCGGCAATCGCCACGGCGGAGAAGCCCATGTCAATTAGAAGTGAAATGTGCGAATGTCTGAGGTCGTGGATTCTGATACGCTTTACCCCAGCTTCTTTCGCCCCTCTGTCCATCTCATGGTGGAGATAGCTTTTTGTAACGGTGAAAATGCGGTCTTTCTTCTTGACCCCGTAGAGCATTCCCAGGTAGTCCCGCATTTCGTCACAGAGGAAATTGGGCATTTTGATGGTACGATTGCTTTTCTTGGTTTTCGGGGTGGTAATCACGTCCTCGCCGTGGAGCCGCTGGTAGGACTTGCTGATTTTCACCGTCCCGGCCTCAAAATCGAAGTCCGCCGGGGTGAGGGCCAGAAGTTCCCCCTCCCGAATACCGCACCAGTAGAGCATTTCAAAGGCGTAGTAAGAGAGAGGCTTGTCCATCATGGCCTCCGCAAACCGCTGATACTCTGCCTTTGTCCAGAACAGCATTTCCTTTCGTTCCTCCGTCCCCATGTTCCCAGCTTTGGCGGCGGGGTTGGAGCGAAGCTCATAGAAACGGACAGCGTGGTTGAAAATGGCGCTGAGCTGGTTGTGCAGGGTTTTAAGATAGGTCTGGGAGTAGGGCTTGCGCTGTTCGTCCCGATAGGCCAGCAGCTCATTCTGCCATGCGATCACGTCCTTGGTGGTGATCTCGCTGATTTTCCGCTTGCCGAAGTAGGGCAGAATCTTCTTCTGGATGATGTTCTCCTTTGTCAGCCAGGTGTTCTCTTTCAGCCGGGGCCGCACATCCTTGGTGTAAAGCTCCACAAAGGCTTCAAAGGTCATATCCATGTCAGCGGCGGTTTGCATTTGAAAGCTGCGCTCCCAATCCTGGGCCTCCCGCTTGGTGGGAAAGCCCCGCTTGCACTTCTGCTTGCGCTCCCCCGTCCAGTCCCGATACCACGCCATGACGTACCATGTGCCTCGCTTTTCATCCTTAAATACCGGCATTTTCGTTCACTTCCTTTCTGGCCCCGTAGAGCCGTTCGTTGAAATACTGGCGGTTGACCCGCCCCGCAATGGTGATGAAGCCTTTTCCTTTCAATTCCTCGTTGAGCTGCCGAATGAGCTTGTAGGCGTAGGGCCTCGACACGCCCAGCTCGTCCGCTACCTCGTCTACTCGGATAAACTTGTTTTCCATGCTGGTTCCTCCTTTCATTAAACTAACGCTATTTATTTAGTGTCTGCCTCATTATACTAACTATATTCCGTTATGTCAAGAGCTTTCAAAGAAAAAATTAAATAAAATTATTTAGGATTTTTTCTTGACGTTTCTAAACATATCTGTTATACTCCAAGTGTCCCCATTACATAGATTGGAGTTGGCAGTTATGGCGATTGGTGAACGTATTCGCTTCTTCCGCAATAAGAAAGGTGTCACGCAGAAGTATCTTGGTCAGGTGGTGGGGTTCCCGGAACGCTCCGCCGATGTGCGTATGGCGCAGTATGAAACCGGGAGCCGCACCCCCAAGGCCGACCTGACCAGGACGCTGGCGGGCTTCTTTGAAGTCTCCACCGACGCCTTGACCGTTCCTGACATAGACAGCGACATTGGCCTCATGCACACCCTCTTTGCACTGGAGGACATACGGGGCCTTACCATCGGAGAGATTGACGGCGAAATCTGTCTGAAGCTGGACAAGTCCAAAGGCAAGACCTATGTTGATATGCTTGAAATGCTGTCCGCCTGGGCGGAGCAGGCCAAGAAGCTGGAAACCGGGGAGATCACCAGGGAGGACTATGACCGCTGGCGCTACAACTACCCCAAGTACGACACCACCCGGAAATGGGTCAAAGTCCCCTCCAAAGAGTTGAGCGACTTCCTTGTGGAAGCGTTCAAGGACAGGCTGGGAAAGGATTGACAGACGGCAAAAGCCCTTACCGATGTTGCCATCGGTAAGGGCTTTGTAATATGGTTTCTGTCACCCACAAGCCGCAAAGGAACACTTTTCACCTGCAATCCACCGGGGATACAGAATGATACGGCCTATGGGGAGCGTTATCAAATCGTTATCAAAAGAGGGGCGAAAAACCGTCTATCCGTTGTGCCGCAACGAGTTCGGAGTTTCAAAAACTCATTCCCACTCGGCAAATTCAGATATAGTAGGGTGTATTTGAGGTGATTTCGCAGGAA
>CABKMV010000049.1 GCA_902373635.1 uncultured Oscillospiraceae bacterium | reverse complement strand
CCTGTGCCTGATCGTGGGACTATTCCCCGCCATGGCCCTGGCGGATGGGGTCGAGGGCGATAAGAAAGGCACCTGCGGCGCAACAGGCAACGAGGACAAAGTTACATGGGCGCTGACGGAGAACGGAACGGACAGCAACGGCGACGCTACTTACACCCTCACCATCTCCGGCGAGGGAGACATGGCGAACCTAAATAAATCTACGGATACGGAGAGCATTGCGGATGGTGCCGGAACCTACCCCTGGGCTGGGTGGAAAGGTAGCATCACAACAATCGTGATTGAGGATGGAGTCACCAGCATTGGCAGCAAGGCGTTTATCGGATATACGAACGTGACTTCCGTAACAATCGGGAAGGATGTATCCGAGATCGGCGTTGGCGCTCTTTCCCAGCTTTCAGCTTGCACCTCGTTTGATGTATCTGGAAATACTCATTTTACGACAGATGACACGGGAGCTCTTTTCGATCGTGCGAAGACGAAGCTGATCGCGTTCCCCTGTGGTTCTTCTGCCACGGAGTATACAGTTCCAGCTACGGTAACGACGATTGCTTACGGTGCGTTTTCCCGTGCGGCAACATTGGTGACTGTTACAATTCCCGAGGGCAGTCAGCTGGAAACCATCGGGTATGGCGCGTTTGCGTTTACAACCGCATTGGAAACGGTTAATCTGATTCCTGCAAGTATTAAAACGGTTGGTGATCTGCCATTTACTCAAAGCGGAGTAAAACATATTTACTGTGCGGATGAAACTGCAAAGGCTCTTATTCAGGGCAAAGTGGATGGCCTGCTGATCGATGTCTTGCTTTCAGATGAAACACCGGCTATTGAGTTTACAGACAATGGATATACCTATCGGGTTGATGATGGCGAGGCTTTGGTTGTATCGGCCCCCAAAAATGAGGCAACTCCAACTATTCCAAGTAAGGTTACTTATGAAGGAACTGAATACCCTGTTACCGGAATTTGGAAGGGCGCCTTTGCAATAAGTATGAAATGGGAAGAGGCAAACGGCAGCGCCGACAAGCGGAATGAAGCGATAACCTCCGTTACTCTGCCCGATTCCATTATGCAGATCGGCGAGCGAGCTTTCTACTTCTGCACAAACCTGGCAACGATCACGATTCAGACAAGCAAACTGGCCATAGATGATCTTGCTTTCGCGACACAAAATTCAAATGGTACAACTCTGGATTTTTCCGCTGTTACACAACTTCAGATTAACGGCACGGGTAAATGGGTTGGTGTAAGCAAGGTCATTCTCAACAATGAGGGGCAGCTTGATACCATAAAAGCCAATGTAAGAGCGGATACCGTTGCCGTTGTCGGAAATGATGAGTGGAAGATGACCTCTGGCGGTACATGGGCGAAACAGCCCAAAACAGGGCTGACTGCGATAGTAGATGGTATCACTTGGACATTTGACGAGTTGGATGGGAAAGCGAGTTTAACTGCCTATTCTCCCAAAACCACTGAAACTGAAAATGTGACAGTGCCGTCAACCCTTACAGTGGATGGAGCCACATATACAGTTACCGCACTTGGCAGGGGACTTTTTGGATGGACTGGACTCTATGACGACACTAACGGGTTCAATACAAGTATTAAGAGCGTGGTGATTCCGGAAACGGTTGCAACGATCGGAGCGGATATGTTCCGCTATTCCAGCAATTTGGAGAATGTGACGATTCAGGGCGAAAGCATTACGTTTGAGTCTAATCGGACATTCTCAGGCACATCCAAGCTGAAAACGCTGGACATGTCGTCTGTAAAAACCGTTAGCTTTGAAGCTGACGGGACAGGCTATTTCTCAAATATCAAAGGCAATGCTGTCATTTATGTGGCATCTGATACGGTGAAAAGCGCTCTGACAGGTCATGGAGTAGATGCCTCAAAAGTCATTTTTGTAGTCACCAACGGCGGCACGGTGGATCCCAGCGGGACTGGTCTCGCCGCTGTCAGCAAAGCGGGATATGATGTGACTTGGACGACTGATGGCACCGAAGTCAACAATCCGGAGAGTGCCACATTGACAGCGGGCAAGACTTATACTGCCACATGGACGCTGGCTGAAGGCAATGTGGAGATCACCTATGCGCCGAACATTTCTGACAATGATGAGAATGTGGTTCTTGTGGCCGTAAAGGATGTCGAAACACCTGTTGCGGGCGAGTTGTTCTCCCGCACCGGCTATACTTTCGCCGGATGGAACACAGCGGATGATGGAAACGGAACCGCTTACCGGCCCGGTGACACGATCAACAAGGCGGACACTATGACGCTCTATGCACAGTGGACGCTGAACGCGCCTGTGGTGAGCACAAACGGCCCGATCAGCAAAACCTATGACGGCAACGGCGTCACGCTCAATGTCGTGGCCACGCACGAGCTGACGGGTCTGACTTATACCTACCAGTGGAAGAAAGCTGAAGAGAACATTGAAGGAGCGACTAACTCCGATTATGCCTTGACGGGTAATGTTTCCGACAGCGGCACCTATACCTGTGTTGTGACGGCTGCTGACAGCGGCAGTCGTACCGCAAGTGCCGAGGTCACAATCAATGTGACCATCACCAATGCGGCGATTCCGGGAATTACCGTTTTGGGCTATACGGGCGAATATGACGGCGACACACATACTGTCAGTTACACGATCCCCGAGGGTGCGGAAATTCAGTTTAAGGTTGATGGCGCAAGCGACTATACAACTACCGCTCCCTCCTTTACAGATGTCGGTTCCCATTCTGTGGAGTACAAGGTGTCCAAGGCCAACTACGACGATGTGACCGGCAGCGTAACCGTGGACATCACTAAGGCCACACCCACCATCAGTATTTCCGCCGACAAGGCTTCCCTGCCGGGCGGCGGACTTGTGACGCTGACAGTTGATAAGTCCGGCCTGCCTGACGGTGCGAAAGTCACCGTGACCTGCAACGACACAAACTATACGCCTATTCCGGGGGCAGACGGGACATATACCGTCAGCCTGCCGAACAGCAACGCGGCTTATACCTTCACGGCGAGCTATGCGGGCGACGAGAACCACGAGACGGCCAGCGCTACCTGCACCGTGACCGTCACCATGTCCTACCCCGTCGTCCCGCCGGTCAACCCCACCACGCCCAGCAAGCCCACAAAGCCCGACGAGCCCGACCAGCCGGACACCCCGGGAATCCCCGGCGCTCTGCCCTTCGTGGACGTGGGAACAGGCGACTGGTTCTATGAGGACGTGGCCTACGTCTACGCCCAGGGCATCATGACCGGCTCTACTGCCAGTACCTTCGCCCCCAACGACGCCATGACCCGTGCCATGGTCTGGACCGTCCTGGGCCGCATGAGCGGCGAGAATGTGGAGGGCGGAACGCCCTGGTACGCCGCGGCGCAGGCCTGGGCTGTCAGTGACGGCGTGTCCGACGGAAAGGAGCCCAACAGCTCCATCACACGTGAGCAGCTCGTCACCATGCTGTACCGCCAGGCTGGTTCCCCTGAAGTCGGCGTATCTGAGCTGGCCCTGCTGGGCCGGTTCACCGACGGCGAGAGCGTCAGCAGCTGGGCGGAGGAGGCCATGGCCTGGGCGGTTGCGCAGGGCGTCCTCACCGGCGACGGTGATCTGCTGAATCCCCAGGCCACCGCCACCCGCGCCCAGGTGGCCGCCATCCTGGCCCGCTTCTGCGAGAATATCCAAAAGTAAACAGCAAAACCCAAAAGTAAGAGGAGCGGCCTTTGAGGCCGCTCCTCTCTCTGTCAAAAAAGCCTCGCAAGGTACGCTCCACTCCCTCAAACGCCCCGGTCCAGGGGCAGACGGACGAGGAATCGAGTCACGCCCTCCCGGTGCTCCGCCCAGATCTTTCCGGACCAGCTCTCCACGATCCTGCGGGCCACGGCCAGCCCCAGCCCATAGCCCGGCTGGAGGGAGCGGGCCGCGTCGGCCCGGTAAAACCGGTCGAAGAGCCGGCCAAGCTGCTCCTGCGTCAGCTCCTCGCTGGGGTTTGAGACGGTGAGCAGGGCGTTTTTCCCCCGCTCCCGGACCAGCTCCACGCCGATCTCCCCGCCCGGCAGGCTGTACTTTACCGCATTGTCCAGCAGGATCTCCAGCAGCTGCCCCAGATGCTTCTCCTCTCCCCGGACCACTAAATCCTCCTCCAGGTCTGTCCGCACCGTCAGGCCGTGCTCATAGGCCACCGCCTCAAAGGCCAGCACCGCCGTCTCCACCGCGTTGCCCAGCTCCAGGGGGACCAGCTGCTCTCCCCGGGCGGGCAGCGCGTCGGACCGGGCCAGTTCCAGCATATCCAGCACCAGGCCCCGCATCCGCTGGGCCTCCTCCCGGATATAGTCCGCCCGGCGGCGGAGGGTCTTATCCCCCTCCGGGCAGTCCGCCAGGATCATATCCGTGTTGGAGAGGATCACGGTGAGAGGGGTCTTCAGCTCATGGGAGGCGTCCGCCACAAACTGCGCCTGCTGCTCCCAGGCCCGGCGCACAGGCCGGGTGATAAAGGCGGACAGGCTCCGGGAGAAGAGGAAAAATACCGGCAGCAGCAACAGCCCCAGCAGCACGCTGCCGCGGATCTGGCTTTGGCGCAGCTCCCGCTGGACGCTGTCGTTGGCGAACACCAGCTTCCACCCCTCCGGTACCGCCAGGCGGTAGTAGAGCAGCCCATAGTCCGGCAGGTAGCCGCTCTCCTTCTCCGCGGCCAGGGCCTGATCCGCCATATCCTGGAGCGCCGCCTCGTCGCTGAGGTCAAACTGGCCCCACTCTGCCCGAAAAACAGCGCCGCTCCTGTCCGCGTACAGGGTGAAATAGGGCAGCCCCACCTGGTCCGGGCGATCCGGGCCCCTGCCGGGCAGCCCCTCCCCAGATATGACCGACTCCGCCAGGCGGCGCAGCAGCATCTCGCTGTCCCGCTCCATGCTGCCGGCGGAGGATGCATAGCTCACCACGCAAAAGCCCACATATACGCCCAGCAGAAAGAGCAGCAGCACGGCGGTCAGCCGCCGCTGCATGGTCCGGATCACGGCAACTCCTCCTTCAGGTGGTAGCCCATGCGGCGGATCGCCTCGATCCGCACATTGGAGCGCAGATGGCTCAGCTTGCGCCGCAGGAAGGACATATAGACCTCCACCACATTGCCCTCCGCCTCGCCGTCGTACCCCCAGGCCCGGAGGTACAAGGTCTCCCGGGGCACCACGGCCCCGCCCGCCGCCATTAAAAGGCGCATGAGCTGGCACTCCTTGGCTCCCAGCTGTACTGAGCGGCCGCCGCAGCGGAGGGTACCGCTCTCCTCCCCCAGCTCCAGGTCGCCAAAGCGCAGCAGGGCCGGCGCCACGTCCCCGGGGCGGCGCAGGATCGCCCGCAGGCAGGCCAGCAGCTCCTCCCGCTCAAAAGGCTTGGTCAGGTAGTAGTCCGCGCCGGCGTCCAGGCCCGTCACCCGGTCCTCCAGATCGGAGCGGGCCGTGAGCAGCAGCACCGGCGTGGAGTTCCCCTCCTCCCGCAGACGGCGCAGCACATCGAACCCGCTCATGCGGGGCAGCATCACATCCAGGACAACGCCGTCATAAATGCCGCTGAGGGCGCAGTCCAGCCCCCTCTCCCCGTCATAGGCCACATCCACCAGATACCGCTCCCGGCCCAGCAGATCCGCCAGCGTACTGGCCAGGGGCCGCTCGTCCTCCACAACCAAAATGCGCATCCGCTCTCACCTCCACACTGATTTTTTAGTATACCGCCAAATGCTTAAAGAAAGCTGAAACCGTCCCCCAGCAGCCACAGCCAGCGGAACGCGGGGCGCTTCCACCCCGGCAGGCGCTCCTCCGTCCGCCGCGCGGCCAGATGGGCGCAGTCCCACGCCCGCTGCCTCTCCTCCCGGGTGATGGGATGATGGCTGAAGGCGGCCCTCCGGGCCAGCTCCTCCAGCTCCGGGGACTCCTCCCCTCCCCAGGGAAGGAGCCGGCGGTAGTAGCGGTAAGCCGCGATGACAGAGCCGCCCGGTTCCCCATCCTTCTCCCGGCGGCGGCGCAGCCACACCGCCAGCAGGCGCGGAAGCGCCAGGACCGCCGCGGCGGCCAGAAGCAGCGCGGCCCTCCCCAGCCAGCGCAGGGCCAGCCGCCAGGCTGTCCGACCAGTCTGGAGCGGCTCTCCGCCGTCCTCCTCCAGCCCGTCTGGGGCTGAGGGGGTCTGGGGCGTCTCCTGCTGCTCCTGCCGCGGGACGCCCGCCGGCGTCTCCCCGCCCTGCCCCGAGTAGGCCGGGGTCATCTCCACAGGGTACCAGCCGTAACCGTCCAGGTAGATCTCCACCCAGGCATGGGCGGCATAGTCCGGCACATCGGCTTTCCCGGACTGGTCCAGGTCGGCCACATAGCCGCTGACGTACCGGGCGGGGATGCCTGAGAGCCGCAGCAGCAGGCACCCTGCGGTGGCAAAATGCACGCAGTAACCCCGGCCCTGGCTGAAGAAATGCTCCAAAAAGTCCCCGTCCGGATCCATGGCGGGGGTATTCAGGTCATAGTACGCCATGGAAGAGAGCAGTCCGGCAGCCCGGCGGGCAGTGGCCACCGCCTGCTGGTACTGCTCCGGAAGCTCCGAGGGCCAGGCCACTGTTTGCCGCTCCATGTCGCTGAGCAGCGGCTCTAACAGCGCCTCTGTCCCCAGGGGCACCTCCAGGTAATTGTCATAGACGAAAGCCCGGTAGGCCTCCTCCTCTTTCCCGGCTTCCACGCCCTCCAGGGCGGTAAAATCCTCCTCCAGGCGGATGGGACGGTATGTCACCTCATAGGCGCGCAGGTCCTCCCGGATCAGCCCTGTGTCCCACAGCCTGCTCAGTTCCCCCTCCGGCAGTTCCGCCAACTGATAGGGTACGTAGGCCACCCCCACCGCCTGGTTGACAGGGCGGATGGTCATGGTCAGCGTCTCCGTATCCAAAGCGGTCCACGCCGGGAACAGCAGGGACGAGTCCGCCGCGCGCCGGTCCAGCGCTCCATAGGCGCTCCCGCTGATCGACTCCCAGCTTCTGCCGGTATAGACCGCCGCGGACTCTCCCCGGAGGTATACCCGGCCGGTCTCCTGGCTCTCCACCTGGAGCACCGTCCCCCCCGTATACCTTCGGGGGCCGGCGGCTGTCAGGTCCACCCCACCGCCGCCGTCGATATAGATCACGCCGCCGGCTTCGACGGCCCCGCCGGGCTCCTGACTGCCTGGAATATCGAGTTCGCCTGCGCCGCCTGTCCCCGGAAGCTCCCAGTCCAGCACCGCCTCAAAGCCCTGGATCGCCATGCCGCCCAGGCGCTCCTTGGCGTCTGCCGCCCACTGGGGGCGGGAGTTCTCCTTCTGAGGCAGCGAGGCTGTCAGCGCCGCCAGCAGCAGGGCGGAGGCCCCCAGGCTCACCAGGAGGCTCCGTCCCAGCGCGGTCTGATCCCTCTTGCTGTACAGGCCCGTCAGCAGCAGGGCGAGAGAGGCCGCCGTTGCGGCCATAAGCGCCCGCCAGTTTGGCAGGATCCCCGCCAGGATCGCCGGCAGCACCGGCAGGAAAGTGAGCGCCAGCACCAGCCACCACCGCCGGGCCCGCACCACGGCCCAGCCCAGCGCCAGCGCCAGAAGGGCCATGAGAAGCAGCAGGGCCAGGGGGAGGCCCGGGGCCGCGTCGGCCCCTGTGTACCACTGGACTGTTCCGTCCGGGCCCTCGACCCACATCCCGGACCGGACCGCCGCCAGATGCATGCCCATAAGGCGCAGAGCGGGCCACAGGACCTCCCACTTCCGCCAGGCCGCAAGGCCGACCGCCGCCAGTGCGGCCAGCGCGCCAGGATACCCTCCCTGGGGCAGGGACCACAGCGCCAGGGACAGCGCCGCCAGGATGCAGCAGGCCGCCATCAGCACCCCTGTATTCCCCTCCAGCCCGTAGGCGGTGCAGAAGGCAAAAAATCCACCCGCAAGAGCCGCCGCCAGCACCAGGCCGTTGCCCAAAAACAGCAGCGCCCCCACCTGGGAAGCGGGACGGCGGACGCCAGATGTTTTATGTCCCGTCATGGCGCGCCTCCTCCCCGGTGACATGGATGTGGAACAGCCTGCCGCCCCCGTGGCGGCCCAGGGGCTGCTCCAGAATGGAGCGGCCCCTGGCCGGGGCGCCGTCCGACAAAATCGCCGTCAGACATGCCCGCCAGCTCTGCCTGTCCGACACCTCACAGCGGCGGACTGCCCCGCCCTCCGGCTCCGCCCATCGCACCTCAAAGGGGCGCTGGCGGCTCAGCAGAAGGTCTGCCAGCCCCGCCAGCCTGTCCAGTGTCCGCTCCATCTCCTCCGGCGCTCCGAAGTGGTCAAAAGTCAGTACTGCCAGGGGCAGGCGCTGCTCCAGCATCTCCCGCACCACCGGCTCGTCCCGCCTGGCGGACGCCTTCCAGTGGATCGCACGGGCGCTGTCGCCGGGGCGGTAGGGCCGCAGCTCATACTCCTCCCCAGCGGCGGATCTGCCACGGGGCGCCGGGGCGGGGGTCCCACCCCCCTCCGGCAGCGCCGCCGGCCTGGGAGATACCGGGACGGGGCACACCAGAACAGCCGCCATCGCCGGCGCCCGCACCGGAAGGGCGAAGAGCCCCAGGCAGTCGCAGACCCACAGCCGCGTCACCCGCCCCTCTATCCTTCCGCACCGGTCTGTCTCCAAGGTGCGGCTGAGCCGCCCGCCGGGCAGCACGCCCCGTCCTCTCATCCGGAAGGTCCAGGTCTCCCCTGTCATGGCACAGCGCAGGCGGAGGCGGCAGGACACGCAGGGCAGGGTCAGGCCCAGCTTGTTTTCAAAAGTCAGGTCCCAGCGGGCAGGCTCTCCCCGCCTGATCTCCACGGATCGGGGCGCCAGCCGCGCCCGGCAGGCAAGCATGGCGGGCAGGCTCAGCAGCAGGCCCGCAAAGGGGAGGCAGGACACCAGCACAAATGTAAAATGGACCAGATATCCAATATCAAATATCTGGCACAGCAGGGCGGCGATCCACACCGCCCCGTATGCGATCCGGCGTCCTGTCATGGCCGCTGCCGGATCTTTGGCGCGTCCACCGACCGCAACAGGCGGGAGGCGGCCTCCCACGCCGTGGTCATACCTTCCGCTCCCGGCGCCAGGATCAGCCTGTGGGCGATCACGTCCCGGAATATGCACTGCACATCCTCCGGCACCGCGTAATCCCTGCCCCGCAGGAAGGCGGCGGCCCGGCTGGCGGCGGCCAGGGCCAGGGCTGCCCTGGGGCTCGCCCCCTGGCTGATCTGACTGTCCCGCCGGGTGGCGTCCACCAGGCGCACGATATACCGGAGCACCTCGTCGCTGATATGGACCTGCTCCACCTCAGAGCGCAGCAGTTCCAGCTCCTGCCGGTTCAGTATCTTCTTCACACCATCCATGCTGCGGCCATACTGCCGCCGGCGCAGCAGCTCCAGCTCCTGGTCGGGGGAGGGGTAGCCGATGGAGAGCCGCAGCAGGAAGCGGTCCATCTGGGAGTCCGGCAGCAGCTGGGTGCCGGAGGCCCCCGCCGGGTTCTGGGTGGCGATGACCAGGAAGGGCTCCGGCACCGGATGGCTCACGCCGTCCACCGTGACCTGCCCCTCCTCCATAGCCTCCAGCAGGGCGGACTGGGTACGGCTGGTGGCCCGGTTGAGCTCGTCGGCCAAAAACAGGTTGCACAGCACCGCTCCCGGCTGGTACTCCATCCGCCCCGTCTCCCTGTTGTACAGGGAAAAGCCGGTGATGTCCGATGGCATCACGTCCGGGGTAAACTGCACCCGGTTAAAACGCAGGTCCAGCGCCTTGGCAAAGGCCAGGGCCATGGTGGTCTTCCCCACGCCGGGGATATCCTCCAGCAGAATATGCCCCCGGGCCAGGATCGCCACCAGCACCTTCACCAGCACGTCGTCCTTGCCCACAATGGCCTTTTTGACCTCAGCCACCACGGCGGCCGCCAAGTCCTTATCGCCCATTTGCCATGTCTCCTCCCTGTCCGAGGGCTGCCGGCTGGCCGCCGCGTCTCCCCGTTTTCTGCTCAATTGCTCTGAAAATTTATGCTGTTTTATTGTATCATGGTCCAAAGGGAAAGTCTACATAAAACCGCCGGCGCCTCCGGTATCCGGCGCTCCTTTCATTCGCTCTTGCGTTCCGTCCGGGAAGGCGGTAAAATGGTGACAGCAAGCGAGCGCTTTCTCTCTCAGAGGCGGACCTAAGCCGTCCGCCCGTTCGATCAAGGAGGCCCCCATGGATCCGTTTTACTTCCCCTACCCCTCCCGGCGGCAGCTTGTCTATGGCCGCCGGGGCATGGTCTGCACCTCCCAGCCCCTGGCCGCCGGGGCCGGGCTGGATATCCTCAAGGCCGGCGGCAACGCCGTTGACGCCGCTGTGGCCACGGCTATCGCCATGACGGTGCTGGAGCCGGTGTCCAACGGCATCGGCAGCGACACCTTCGCTCTGGTGTGGACCGGCGGCGAGCTTTACGGCCTCAACGGCAGCGGCTACGCCCCCGCCGCCCTCAGCGGCGACAGCCTTCGGGAGCAGGGCTATGAGAAAATGCCCTTCCGGGGCTGGGCGCCGGTGAACGTCCCAGGCACTCCCAGCGCCTGGCGGACCCTCTCCCGGCGCTTTGGCCGCCTGCCCTTTGAAAAGCTCTTTGACAGCGCTATCCGCTACGCCCGGGAGGGCTATCCCGTCTCTCCTATTGTGTCCATCCAGTGGCGGGAACAGTATGAAAGCTTCTCCCGCGCCCTAAATGCCCCCTGCCACAAGGGCTGGTTCGACACCTTCGCTCCCCAGGGCCGCGCCCCGGAGGCGGGGGAGCTGTGGGCCAGCGAGGACATGGCGCGCACCCTGGAGGAACTGGCGGAGACGGGCTGCGAGTCCTTTTACCGCGGGGATCTGGCCCGGAAGATGGACCGGTTTTCCTGTGAGACCGGGGGGTACCTGCGCGGTGAGGACCTGGCGGGTTACGAGGCCATGTGGGTCCGGCCCATCTCTGTCCGCTATAAGGGCTACGACGTGTGGGAGATCCCGCCCAACGGCCACGGCCTAGTGGCCCTCATGGCCCTGAACGCCTTAAGGCAGGACGTTTTTCCCGCCAGGGACGACGCCCGGACCATCCATCTCCAGCTGGAGGCCATGAAGCTGGCCTTCGCCGACGGGCAGAAGTACATCACCGACCCCGCCTACATGACACGCACCGTGGAGCAGCTGCTGGACCCCGGCTACGCCCAGCGCCGCCGGGATTCCATCACGGACCGGGCCCAGCCGCCCCTGGCGGGGGACCCGGCCTGCGGCGGCACCATCTACCTGTGTACAGCCGACGGCGAGGGAAACATGGTCTCCCTCATCCAGAGCAACTACATGGGCTTCGGCTCCGGCGTGGTGATCCCCGGCACCGGCATCTCTCTCAACGACCGCGGGGCCAATTTCAGCCTGGACCCCTCCCACGACAACTACCTCCTCCCCGGCAAGCGGCCCTATCACACCATCATCCCCGGCTTTCTCACCAGAGACGGGCGGGCGGTGGGCCCCTTCGGGGTCATGGGCGGCTTCATGCAGCCCCAGGGCCACATGCAGGTGGTGATGAACACCGTCGACTTCGGCCTCAACCCCCAGGCGGCCCTGGACGCCCCCCGCTGGCAGTGGGCGGGCGGCATGCGCATCGAGGTGGAGCCCGGCTTCCCCCAGCACCTTGTGGAGGGGCTGGCCGCCAGGGGGCACGATATCCGCATCTGTGCCAACAACCGCTCCTTCGGCCGCGGGGAGATCATCTGGCGGGATGAAAAGGGCGTGCTCATGGGGGCCACGGAGCCCCGGGCCGACGGCATGGCCGCCGCCTGGTAATCACAGAAACACAAAGGCCCGGAGGGCGCTGCGGCCGCAGCGTTCTCCGGGTCTGTTGCAGAGGCATCCTGGATCATCTCCCCAGGCCGTAGAGCATCGTCGTCGGGTCCTGGAACAGGGGGATGTGGGGCGGGTAGTAGGTGAAAAACACAAAGAGCAGCGCCAGCGCCCACATCAGCAGCATGGCGGGCAGCTGAAGGGCACCGCCCCGCTGCCGCTGGCGCAGCAGCAGCCGGGTCTCCAGCAGGAATCCTGCCGCCGCGGCCACGTAGAAGATCCCGATGTCCACCCACATGATGGACACGCCGAAAACCCCGGTATAGGTGTAGTACAGCGCGGGGATCAGTCCAAGGCCCGCCAGCGTCCCCGCCGCCTTTGCTGTCCAGAAGTTCCTAAAGCAGTCCCCCAGCGCCGCCATCTCCACCAGCGCCGCCAGGAACATGGGGACGAACAGGAGCTTCATATGCTCCCAGGTGGACTCGTTCACCGCCGAGAACGCCCCCACCAGGGCGCTTTTCCCGCTCCAGTCATAGACGAAGTGGAGCAGGGTCCCGGCAAGGCAGGTAAACAGGAATCCGCCCGCCTCCCATCTGCGCAGTCTGCTGTCCATATCTTTCCCTCCCCGCTCTCGCAGTTCTTCAGGAAGTATATGACAAAACAGCCCGTTTTATACGCGCAGCACCGCCACTTGTTCCGGCGTGTCCCGGTCCACCGTCAGCACGCTGCCGGGATACCGCCGGACCAGCTCCCGGGGGAACAGGGCTAAAAAGGGCTCCACCGTATCGATATTCTCAAAGCCCTTCTCCCCCGCCCGGTAGTGCATGGGGACGACGATCCGGGGGTGGAGCGTGTCCGTCACCGCCTTCGCCCCCGCCGCGTCCACCGTATAGGTGCCGCCCACCGGGACCAGCAGCACGTCGCAGGGCCCGATGGCCTCCGCCTGCTCCCTGGTCAGCTGGTGGCCCAGATCCCCCAGGTGTACCACGGTAAGCCCCTCGGCCGTGAAGCAGCGGACGGTGTTTTCCCCCCGCAGCATACCGCCCTGGTCGTCGTGGAAGGTGGCCACCTCCCGCAGGGCAAAGGGATCCTCCCTCCCATGTGTCAGATGGACTTTCTCCGTATAGGCGTGGTCAAAGTGGCCGTGGCTGCAGTAGACGGCGTCGGCCGACGCCTCCACGTCCGCCAGGCCCCGCACCGACTGGAAGGGGTCCAGCAAGATCCGGCAGCCTCCGCTCTCCAGTACAAAGCAGGAGTGTCCCAGCCAGGTGATCGTCATTGTCCTCATCCTCCTTTTCCCCGCTTTACAGCGGCCTTTTCCCCATTGTAGCCCAGCCCAGGTCCATTTGCAAGGCGTATCTTTTCTGTGGTTTTTCCCCTGTTTTTTGCCGCCGTGTCCGGAACATTTCACGCTTTTGTGCGTCATAAAGAATGAGACCCCACGGAAATCAAGAAGGAGGAAAATCAGATGAAGCGAGCCCTTTCTCTTGCGCTGGCCCTGTGCCTGCTCCTGCTGCTGGTCGCCTGCGGCGGCTCCAGCGGCGGTTCCGACAGCATGTCCGCCCCCAGCGATGCGTCCTACAACACAGCCGCCTCCGACAGTAACGGCTGGTCCAAGGAAGCGCCGTCAGAGAGCGGCGGAGGGAGCTATGACGAAAGCCTGAGCGCAACCGGCAGCGCCCTGGCCAACGCCAAGATCATCTACACCGCCGACCTGGATCTGGAAACCAAGGAATTTGACAGCGCCAGCCAGGCCCTGGACCGCATCGTGGAAAGCCTGGGCGGCTACTACGAAAGCCGCAGCCTCAACCAGGGCGGCAGTTACCGCAGCCTCAGCTGCACGGTCCGCGTCCCCGCCGACAGCTTCTCCGCCTTCCTGGACCAGATGGGAGAGGCGGCCCATGTCACCAGCCGCCACGAGTACACGGACGACGTCAGCGAGGCCTACTACGACAACGAGGCCCGCCTGACCACCCAGCGCACCAAGCTGGAGCGGCTGCAAAAACTGCTGGCCGAGGCCGGCACCATGGAGGACATCATCCAGCTGGAGAGCGCCATCAGCGACACGGAGCTGCAGATCGAGTACCTGACCGGCACCCTGCGGAAGTATGACAGCCTCATCAGCTACTCCACCATCAATCTGTACCTGCGGGAGGTATACCGCCTGTCCTCCGACGAGGAGCCCGCCACCACCTTCGGCCAGCGGCTGAACGCCGCCCTTTCCGCCGGTCTGGAGCGGGGCATAGAGGGCCTGGAGGATCTGACCATCGGTATCGCCCGCAACTGGATGACGATCCTGTTCCTGGCGGTGGTCGCGGCCGTGGCTCTCGTTCTGCTGCGGCGCCGCCGCAGGCGCAGGAGGACGCCGCCTCCCCCGCCGGCTGTCCCAAGCAATGAGGACGCCGCCCCGAAATCCTGATATCGTATCCCGGGAGGGACGCTGTTACCAGCGTCCCTCCTCTTTTGCTTCCCCGCCCGCCTGTGATAAAGGGAAAGCCTGTTGCAAAGATTAATACTGCCGAACCTCTGGACAAAAGTCCGTTCTCCTGTCATAATCTAATGCAAGGAACACGATTCCCGCAGGAAGCGGCTACCCCGCCTCGGCAGGCGGGGCGGTTTTTGCCGTTTTTTCCCGCAGCCTGTCAAATCACGCAAGGAGAAGAAAGGAGTGCATCCTCTTGAGCCGACTCGACATCAAAACGCCGGACCGGGCCCAGATGGTGGTGGAGCAGCTCTACCACGACATGGAGCGCCGGATCGCGGCCTCGCCCCCCGGCCTGTGCCCCGTGGATATGGCGCTGAATTTCCTCAACCTCTGTCACGCCCAGACCTGCGGCAAGTGCGTCCCCTGCCGGATCGGGCTGGGACAGCTGTCCACCCTCCTGACCGACGTGCTGGACGGCCGCGCCAAGCCCCGGCACATGGAGATCATTGAGTCCACCGCCCGCTCCATTGAGGAGACCGCCGCCTGCGCCATTGGCCAGCACGCGGCCCGATTGGTCCTCAACGGCATCCACGGCTTTGCCGACGACTACTGGGAGCACATCAACAACCACCGCTGCCTGGGCAGCCTGGAGAACCCGGTGCCCTGCGTGGCGCTGTGCCCCGCCGGGGTGGACATCCCCGGCTACATTGCCCTGATCAACGCGGGCCGCTGCGGCGACGCGGTGCGCCTCATCCGCAAGGACAACCCCTTCCCTGTGGCCTGCGCCTACATCTGTGAGCACCCCTGCGAGGCCCGCTGCCGCCGGAACATGATCGACGACGCCATGAATATCCGGGGGTTGAAGCGCTATGCCGTGGATACGGCGGGGGACGTGCCCCAGCCCCTGTGCGCCGCGCCCACGGGCAAACGGGTAGCGGTCATCGGCGGCGGCCCCGGGGGCCTCTCCGCCGCCTACTATCTGGCCCTTATGGGCCACGAGGTGACGGTCTATGAGAAGCGCAGGCAGCTGGGCGGCATGCTGCGCTACGGTATCCCCAGCTACCGCTTCCCCCGGGAGAAGCTGGACAGGGAGATCGACTCCATTCTGTCCCTGGGCATCGCTGTCCGGACGGAGGTGGACGTGGGCAGCGACATCCCCTTTGAGGAGCTGCGCAGCCAGTACGACAGCGTGTACATCTCCATCGGCGCCCATACGGACAAGAAAACCGGCATCCCCGGCGAGGACAGCGCCGGCGTGGTCAGCGCCGTGGAAATGCTGCGGGCCATCGGGGACAACGAGCTGCCGGACTTCACCGGCAAGCGTGTGGTGGTCATCGGCGGCGGCAACGTGGCCATGGACGTGACCCGCAGCTCCATCCGTCTGGGCGCGGAGAAGGTCTCCTGCGTCTACCGCCGCCGGCAGGTGGATATGACCGCCCTGCCCGAGGAGGTGGAGGGCGCGGTGGCGGAGGGCGTAGAGCTGCTGACGCTGATGGCCCCCGTCCGTATCGAGGCCAACGGGGAGGGCCGCGCGGCGGCGCTGTGGGTCCAGCCCCAGATCCCAGGCGACATCCGCTCCGGCCGCCCGGCCCCCAAGCCCGCCGACCAGCCGGAAATCCGCATCCCCGCCGACGTCATTATCGTCGCCATTGGCCAGGGCATTGAGACCCGCGCCTTTGAGCACGCCGGCATCCCCATTCACCGGGGCACCATCGAGGCCCTCAGCGACAGCAAGCTCAACAAGGCCGACATGGCCGGCATCTTCGCCGGCGGCGACTGCGTCACCGGCCCCGCCTCCGCCATCAAGGCCATTGCCGCCGGCAAGGTGGCCGCGGCCAATATCGACGAATATCTGGGCTTCCGCCACGAGATCACGGTGGATGTGTCCATCCCCGACCCCGATCTCAGCAACAAGCTTCCCCACGGCCGGGTGAATACCACCGAGCGGGAGGCCGGTGAGCGCAAGCACGACTTTATCTGCATCGAGTGCGGCCTGAGCCGCCAGGGAGCCATGGAGGAGAGTGCCCGGTGCCTGCGCTGCGACCACTTCGGCTATGGTATTTTCAAGGGAGGGAGGAAAGAAAAATGGTAAGACTGACCATCAACGGCAGCGCTCTGGAGGTCCCCGAGGGCACCACCATTATGGAGGCCGCCCGCCTGGCCGGCACGCCTGTCCCCAGCCTGTGCTACTGGAAGGGCCTGAACGAGATCGGCGCCTGCCGGGTGTGCGTGGTGGAAGTTGAGGGCGTGGACCGGCTCGTCACCGCCTGCAACAACCCCGTCCAGGAGGGCATGACCGTGCGTACCAACAGCCCCCGGGTCAGAGCCGCCCGCCGCAGCAACCTGCGCCTCATCCTCTCCCAGCACGACTGCCAGTGCGCCTTCTGCGTGCGCAACGGCAACTGCTCCCTGCAGAGGATGGCCATGGAGGCCAATCTGCTGTACATCCCCTACCCCATCGACATCCGGAAGGGCCTGTGGGACCGTTCCGCCCCTCTGATCCGTCAGGAGAGCAAGTGCATCAAGTGCATGCGCTGCATCCAGGTCTGCGACAAGATCCAGGGCCTGAACATCTGGGACATCGCCGGTACCGGCTCCCGTGTGTCCGTCAATGTCAGCCACAACCGGAAGATCCGGGAGGCGGACTGCGCCTTCTGCGGGCAGTGCATCACCCACTGCCCCACCGGCGCGCTGCGGGAGCGGGACGACACGGAACCGGTGTGGGACGCCCTGGCGGATCCCGAGATCACCACCGTGGTCCAGGTGGCCCCCGCCGTGCGGGTGGCCTGGGCGGAACAGCTGGGCCTCCAGCCCAGCCCCGCCACCACCGGCAAAATGGTGGCCGCGCTGAAATCTCTGGGCTTTGATTACGTATTCGACACCAACTTCAGCGCCGACCTGACCATCATGGAGGAGGGCAGCGAATTTGTGGAGCGCTTCACCCACCGGGAGGACTACCGGTGGCCCATGTTCACCTCCTGCTGCCCCGGCTGGGTCCGCTTTGTCAAATCCAACTACCCCGAATTTACCGACAACCTCTCCACCGCCAAATCCCCCCAGCAGATGTTCGGCGCGGTGGCCAAGAGCTACTTTGCGGAGAAACAGGGCATCGACCCCCACAAGATCCGGGTGATCTCCATCATGCCCTGCCTTGCCAAAAAGGAGGAGGCTGCCCTGGAGCCTATGCGCGACGCCTGCGGCGACCCGGATGTGGATATCGTCCTCACCACCCGGGAGTTCACCCGCATGGTGCGCGCCGACAACATCCTGGTGGAAAATCTGGAGCCCGTCCCCTTTGATGATCCCCTGGGGACCGGAACAGGCGCGGCTGTGGTCTTCGGCGCCACCGGCGGCGTGATGGACGCGGCGCTGCGCAGCGCCTACTACCTGGTGACAGGCCGCAACCCTGACGCCGACGCCTTCCGTGCGGTCCGCGGCATGGACAACGGGACCTGGAAGGAGGCCTCCTTCAACATCCCCGGCGCCGGCGTGGTCCGCGTGGCCGTGGTCAGCAGCCTGGGCCGCACCCGGCGGCTGCTGGAGGCCATTCGCCGGGGCGAGGCGGAGTACGACTTCGTGGAGGTCATGGCCTGTCCCGGAGGCTGCGCCGGCGGAGGCGGCCAGCCCATTGTGGACGGCGTGGAGATGGCCGAGTACCGGGGCGACGCCCTGTGGGGCCTGGATAAGCAGGAAAAGATCCGCTTCAGCCACGAGAACGGCGACGTACAGGCCCTCTACCGCGACTATCTGGAAAAGCCCTGCGGGCACCGCTCCCACCACCTGCTCCACACCGACCACCACGCCTGGGAGATGCCTCCCGCGCCGCCCAGGCCGCTTTAAACAGCCACTCCCCCTGAAGGCCCCGCCTTTCCAATGCAACAAGAAAGAAGGAACCCCCATATGAAGCAGAACGGAACAAAATGGATCGCCTATACCGCCATGGGTCTGGCCCTGGTGGTAGTCGCCCAGTACCTGGGCAGCCTCATCCCCGATATCGCCGTCATCTTCGGCCCCTTCAGCGTCAAGCAGCTCATCACCGGCACGCTGGTCAACTGCATCCTCCTGGTGTTCACCGCCAAGGCGGGCCTGGCCTCCGGCGCGGTCATCGGCGTGCTCTCCGCCTTCCTGGCAGCCTTCCTGGGGATCAGCCAGATCGTGGTGGCCCCCGCCGTGGCCGTGGGCAACGCCCTGCTGTGCGTGGTCTACAGCCTGCTGATGAAGCGCGCGCGCCTCCCCTTCCTGAAAATGCACATCCCCGCCATGATGCTGGGTGCGGTGGTCAAGTGCGCGTTTTTGTGGCTGGTGGTCCCCCTGATCCTGGCCGGTGCCGGTCTGCCGGAGAAGCAGACGGCCATGCTGTCCCTCATGTTCTCTTGGCCCCAGGGCATCACCGCCCTGTGCGGCGGGCTGCTGAGCTGGCCCATTATCCCCCGGGTCAGCCGGGACCGGTAGCGGAGGGCGGCCGTGACGATCCCTGAATTTTTCCGGCAGAATCCGGAGGCCGCCGTGGCCTTCTCCGGCGGTGTGGACTCCGCCTGGCTGCTCCACGAGGCGGTACGGTACGCCAGGCGGACCCACGCCTACTTTGTCCGCACCCCCTTTCAGCCCGACTTTGAGCTGGCCGACGCCAGGGAGACCGTCCGGCTGCTGGGCGCGGAACTGACTGTTATCGACTTTGATATCCTGGCCGTCCCGGCGGTGCGGGCCAACCCCGCCGACCGGTGCTACCACTGCAAAACGGCCCTCTTTACCCGGCTGCTGGCCTCTGCCGGGGCCGACGGTTTTCCCCTGGTCCTGGACGGCAGCAACGCCTCCGACGACGCCTCCGACCGGCCCGGTATGCGGGCGCTGCGGGAGCTGGGCGTCCGCTCCCCCCTGCGGGAGTGCGGCGTTACCAAGGCGGAGATCCGCCGCCTGGCGCGGGAGGCGGGCCTCCCCGTGTGGGGCAAGCCCTCCTACGCCTGTCTGGCTACCCGCATCCCCGCCGGCACGGCCATCACCGCCCGCGATCTCCAGCGGGCTGGCCGCGGGGAGGCGGTACTGATGGACATGGGCTTTGCAGACTTCCGCCTTCGGCTGCGGGGGGAGGACGCCCTCCTCCAGGTACGGCAGGAGCAAATGGGCATGGCCGAGGCCCTTCTGGAGGAGATCCGCAGCCGGCTCTCCGGTGATTTCCGGACGATCCAGTTGGACAGCGTCCCCCGTGCGGCCAGGGAATCATAAATGAAAAGAGTGCCCGGAGGCTTTACGCCTCCGGGCACTGCCTATTTTTCGTGTTTACTTTCCGCTGTTTGCGCAGTAACGGGCCAGGATGGCGGCCACCTGGGCGCGGGTAGCGGCAGCCTGGGGCCTCAGCA
>CABKMV010000048.1 GCA_902373635.1 uncultured Oscillospiraceae bacterium | reverse complement strand
TTTCCCTCACAGCGGACCTACTGCTGTGGGGTATAGAAAAGCTCCAGCATCAGCAATGTTCCCAGGTAAACACCTTCCTTGAAATAGTCCAGGGAATCCACCCGCAAAAGGGCGCACATGTTCTCCCACAGCTTGTCCCCGTCAGCCTTCCCCATCGTCTCATATACCCTGTTCCACAGCCGGTCCCCTTTATCCATCAGCTCCCGATACGCCGCCGACGGCCCGCGGTCCGCTTTGTATTCCCCGTAAAATAGCTGCTCCAGTATGTCTGTGATGGATTTGCTGCCCCTTTCAAATATACTAAATTTTAGTACTTTTTGAATGTAGTATATACTGAAAAATAGTACATGTCGAGGAGCTTTTATGTTTTCAAAAGAATTATTTGGCCAGCGGCTCTTGGAAATCAGAAAACGGAACCATGAAACCCAGGAGCAGCTAGGCCAAGCGATCGGCCTTGCGAAGGGGCGCATCAGCGACATGGAGAAGGGGAGAAACACAACAACAGTTGACAAAATAGTTCTCATCTGTGAGCACTATAAAACCTCTTCTGACTATCTCCTCGGCCTGTCAGACGACCCAGATCCCCGATAAACACCCATCGGACGCAGTCTCTCATTCACAGGGCGACAGCCGAAGCCGGACGAGCAACCCGGCTGAGATTAGATTCCCGTAGGATTTCTGATTCGGCGGCTGGATGCTGACAGGATACCGCCCAGTCCGATCAGACAAAGGATTCCAAAACCATTGGTTTTGGCGATCTTTTGGTTACTTTTCAATCGATTGAAAAGTAACCCAGGGCGCGGGGCGGGTAGCCCCGTAAAAGCCTAAAAAAGAAAAATTTGATTTTATTTCGTATATTTTTATTTAACTATTACAGAAAGTATAAAAATCAACCATGAAACTACTCGTCAAACCCCTCTCTGATAAAATCGGAAAAACCATCCCCCTCCCCTACTACGCCACCGCCGGCGCGGCGGCCATGGATCTTCACGCCTGCATCGACGAGCCTATGACCATCCCGGCGGGAGGCCGGGTGCTGGTGCCTACCGGGATCGCCGTGGCGATCCCCGAGGGCTATGTTGGGATCATCGCGGTGCGCAGCAGCATGGGCGTCCGCCGGGGCGTCACCATGCCCAACGCCATCGGCGTCATTGACAGCGACTACCGTGGACCCCTGGGAGTAGCGCTCTACAACACCGCCGCCGAGCCCTATGAGATCCTACCAGGGGACCGGATCGCCCAGATGATGGTGGCGCCGGTGGCTCACCCCGCCCTGGAGCTGGTGGAGGAGCTGCCGGAGACCGACCGGGGCCAGGGCGGCTTTGGCTCCACCGGCCGGTGATCCTTTTTCACAAGCGGGATCGAAAATGCGCTCTGCTTTCGCGGCAAAGCCTGTTTTTCTTCCGGCCCGGCGGCCTGGTAACGAAGCCGCCGCTTATGAACGAAACTGATTGGAATCGAGGACTTCTTTATGGCAAGGATCATTCTCGCCTCCCAGTCCCCCCGGCGGCGGCAGCTGCTGGAACAGATCGGGCTGGAGGATTTCGACATATTGGTCCCGGACGCGGACGAGAGCTATGACCCCGCCCTCTCCCCCCAGGAGATCGTGGGCTCCATCTGCCGGAAAAAGGCGGAGGCCGCCCGGGCTCTGGCCGGGGATGGGGACGCCCTTTTGATCGCGGCGGACACCATGGTATTCCTGGACGGACTGCGGCTGGGCAAGCCCCACAGCCAGGAGGAGGCCCACGCCATGCTCCGCGCCCTCTCCGGCCGCACCCACCACGTCTGTACCGGCGTGACGGTGTGCAGAGGGGAGCGGATAGACACCCGGGTGGAGACCACCGGCGTCGCCTTCCGCCCCCTGACGGACCGGGAGATCCGCTGCTACATCCGCACCGGCGAGCCTATGGACAAGGCGGGGGCTTACGGCGTCCAGGGCAAGGCGGCCCTGTTTGTCAGCGGCATCGACGGGGACTACTTCAATGTCATGGGTTTGCCGCTGCACCTGCTGGGGCAGATGCTGGAGGACTTCGGCGTGGACCTGTTTGCGTAAGGAGGGGACCAAGTGAAGCGACTGTTCACCAAATATGGGATCATCGTCCTGTCCCTGGCGGTGCTCATCGCCGTTATCCTCAGCGTCATGGCCTTTTTCTCCACTACCTCCGCGGCCCTGCCCAATATCGCGGGCGTCATCGCCTCCCCCTTCCGCGCCGCCGGCGCGGCCATATCCGAAACAGTGGGGGGCTGGTTCCAGTACTTTTCGGACTTTGACGCGCTGAAGGAGGAGAACGAACAGCTGAAGCTGGAGCTGGCTGAGATGGAGGCTGCCATCCGCCAGGCGGAGTACGACCGGGAGGAGAATGCGCGTCTGCGGGAATTGCTGGGCCTGCGGGAGCAGCGGCGGGACCTGGTGTTTGAGTCCGCCCTCATTGTGGAGGAGGACTACTCCAACTGGTCCAGCATCGTCACGGTCAACAAGGGCACCGCCCATGGCGTGTCCGTGGGCGACTGCGCCGTCACCGAAGCCGGCTATGTGGTGGGCGTGGTGACGGAGGCGGGGCTGAACTGGTCCACCATCCGCACCCTGCTGGACAGCGAGACCTCCATCGGCGCCACGGTGTTCCGCAGCGGCGTCAACGCCATTGCCCAGGGCGACTTTGCCCTGATGGGCGAGGGCCGCCTGAAGCTGGGCTATCTGGGCGCGGACCCGGACGTGGTAACAGGCGATCTCATCGTCACCACGGGCCTTGGAGACTACTTCCCCTCCCAGCTGGTCATCGGCTATGTGGAGGAGGTGGGCGCCAGCGAGGACGGGTTGTCCCAGTACGCCGTCATCCGCCCCCAGGCGGAGCTGGAGGGGCTGACCCAGGTGTTCATCATCACCGACTTTACCATTGTGGATTGATCCGGGAGGCGCCTATCGATGCTGCCGAAAAGCTATCTGGTCTTTAAATGGACGATCTACTCCCTGGCCACGCTGCTGCTGTTTGCCCTGCAGTACCTGGTCCTGAACCACGTCCATGTTTTTGGCATTACTCCCTTTCTGTATCCTATGCTGCCGGCCGTCCTGTCCTCCTACGAGGGCCTGCGCCGGGGCAGCGTGTTCTCCCTGGCGCTGGGGCTGGTGTGCGACCTGCTGCTGGTCGGGCCTTTTGAGGGGTTTTACACCATCTCCTTTGTCCTGGTGGCCCTGATCGCCGCCCTGATCGCGGAAAACCTTCTCTCCCCCGGTTTTCTCTGCGGCCTGGCGGTGTCCGCCATGGGCCTTGTGCTGACGGGGCTTCTCCGCATCGCGGTGATGCTGCTCTCCGGCGGCCGCTATCCGGCGCTGATGCTCCAGATCCTGGCGGGGGAGACCCTGCTGTCCCTGCCGGCCCTGGTCGTGATCCTGCCCCTGTACCGGGTGATCCACCGGCGCTGCGCCAGCGACTATTGATGGGCCCCGCCCATACGAAAGATCCCCTCAGAGAGGAGGCCCTCCATGGAGGATGAAAAGCAATTCCAACGCCGGTCCGGCATCCTGATGGGGCTGTTCGCCCTGTGCCTGGCCTGCTTCGTCCTCATTCTCTACGACGCGCAGGTGGTGAACCGGGACGAATACCTGTCCCAATCCACCACCCAGGTGACGACCACCCAGACGGTGAAGACCTTCCGGGGCGTGATCACGGACCGCAACGGCAAGACCCTGGTCTCCAACCAGGAGCGCTACACCATTACCTTCGACACGGACCTGGTGCCCGCAGAGGAGGGCGTGGACCAGGATACGACTGTCAGCCGGGCGGTGCTGCGGCTGATCCGGCTGTGCCAGGAGCAGGGCGTGAGCTGGACCGACAACCTCCCCCTGTCCGCCCAGCCCCCCTTCTCCTACACCACGTCCAGCGCCTCGGCTACCCAACTCTCCCGCTTTCAGAGGTTTCTCGCAAAGCAGAAATGGTCCGACTCGGAGCTGACAAGCGACAGTCCCTATCCCGCTATGAGCGACTCGCTGCGGGAAAAACTGCAGGCGGAGGACTCCCAGCTCTCCGCCTCCACGCTCCTGTCCCTGCTGCGGGAGCACTTCGGCGTGGACCCCGACTTCACGGACCAGGAGGCCCGGCTGGTGGTGGGCGTGCTCTACGAGCTGTCCCTGCGGATGCTGGACGCCAACTATTACGTCCCCCCTTACGTCTTTGCCGAGGACGTCTCTGTGGAGCTCATCTCCATTCTCAACGACGGCAATTTCGGCGGCGTGGTGATAGACAGCGAGTCTGTCCGCCAGTACCACACCGACTACGCGGCCCACATCCTGGGCCGCACCGGGGCGATCTACAGCAGCGAGGAGCTGGCCGCGCTCAACGCCCCCTACAGCGCCGCCCTGGAGGCCGGAGAGGACGTCTCCTCCCTCCACCGCTATTCCGCTGACGACACCGTGGGCAAGGACGGCGCGGAGCAGGCATTTGAATCCTACCTCCGGGGCAAGGACGGCAAGCGGATCATCACCACCAACGAATCCGGCAAGATCACCAGCGAGCTCTACTCTGTGGACCCCGAGCCCGGCGGCACCGTGGCCCTCACCATCGACATCGACTTCCAGGCCGCCGTGGAGGACATTTTGGCCCAGGCCGTGGAGGACATGAACGCGGAGGACGGGCTGGAGACCCGGGGCGCGGGCGCTGTGGTGGTATCGGTGGCTGACTCCGGTATCCTGGCCCTGGCCTCCTATCCCAATTACAGCCAGCGGACCTATGTGGAGGACCTGGAGGCCCTGTCCCAGGACCCAGGCATGCCCTTTTTCAACCGGGCCACCAGCGGCACCTATGTCCCCGGCTCCACCTTCAAGCCCATCACCGCCGTGGCCGCCCTGGAGACGGGTATCATCACCCCCACCACCAAGATCAACGCTACGGGCCATTGGACCTATCCCAACTACCCGGCCAGCTACGCCAATTGCTGGCTCTACAACAGCACCGGGGGCCGCCACGGCCGCATCAATGTCAGCGAGGCCATCACTGTCTCCTGCAACTACTTTTTCGCCCAGCTGGGCTATGAGCTGGGCCTGACGACCCTCAACGAATACGTCTCCGCCTTCGGCCTTGGCCAGCCCACCGGCATCGAGATCGGCGAGAATACCGGCCTGCTGGCGGAGGGCCAGCTGGGGCAGGATCTGGCCCCCTGGGCCGCCTTCGGCCAGGCCGACCAGCTCTACACCCCTCTGCAGCTGGCAAACTATATCGCCACCCTGGTCCGCGGCGGCCAGCGCTACAGCGCCCACCTGCTGGAGAGCGTCACCTCCTACGACGGCAGCGAGACCCTCTACGCCAACCAGCCCCAGGTCATGGACACTGTGGAAATCTCCGAATCCACCCTGGCCGCCGTCAAGAAGGGCATGGGGGACCTTGTGACCAGCGGTACCATCTCCAGCTACTTCAAGGACTGCGTCGTCACCGCGGGCGCCAAGACCGGCTCCGCCCAGACGGGCGAGGAGGTTGCCAACGGCGTGTTCGTCTGCTTCGCCCCCTTTGACGAGCCGGAGATCGCCGTGGCCATCGTGATCGAGCAGGGCCACAGCGGCGCCGCTCTGGCCTCCACCGCGGTGAACATCCTCAACGCCTATTTTTCCCCCAGCGATATCGGCACCGCCCTGGTTCCGGAGGGCGTGCTGCTGCCCTGATAAGACTGTGTGTTTATCCTAATGAAGGAGAGATCCCATCCATGGAAGTTCCTGTTTTTTCTTCCCGGGACGGGCGGTATAAGACCCCCTTCGGGGCCGTGACCTGCCTGACCCGGATCACATTGACCCTCCGCCCCCAGGCGGCAGAGGGGTTCTGCGCCTGCATCGCAGTGGTCTGCGGCGAGTTTGCCGGCACCCGCCGGGAGGTCGTCCTCTCCCCCGCAGGCGAGGAAGACGGCTGCGCCCTCTTTGCCGGCTCCTATGGGGCCCCCGCCCAGCCTGAACTGTGCTGGTACTGCTTCCGCTTCACCCGGCAGGACGGCTCCGTGGTCTGGCTGGGCAAAAACGGCTACTGCGGCGAGGGGGAGTCCGTCTGCTGGCAGCAGACCGTCTACGACGATTCCCTTCCCACCCCCGCCTGGTTTGGCCGGGGCGTCACCTACCAGATCTTTCCCGACCGCTTTCGCCGCACCGCCGTCCCGGACCCCGCCGGGATGCTGGGGGACCGGGTCGTCCACCAGAACTGGGATGAGCTGATGGAGTACCTGCCGGACGAGCGCGGCGAAATCCGAAACCGGGACTTTTTCGGCGGCAGCCTGATGGGCATCGAGGAGAAGCTGGGTTATCTCAAGGACCTGGGCGTCACCACCCTCTACCTCTGTCCCATCTTTGAATCCGACAGCAATCACCGCTATAACACGGGAGATTACGACAAAGTGGACCCCATGCTGGGCACGGAGGAGGATCTGCGCCGTCTGTGCCGGAAAGCCCGGGCCCTGGGGATCCACGTGATGCTGGATGGAGTTTTTAATCACACCGGCAACAACAGCCGCTACTTCAACGCCCTGGGCTCCTACCCCTCCCTGGGGGCGGCGCAGAGCCGGGAGAGTCCCTACTACCCCTGGTACAATTTCCAGGAGTGGCCCAACCGCTACGATGCCTGGTGGGGGATCCACACCCTGCCCGCCGTCAACGAGAGCCATCCCGATTACATTGATTTCATCATCGAGGGGGACGACTCCGTCATCCGCCGCTGGCTCCGGGCGGGGGCCGACGCCTGGCGGCTGGACGTGGCGGACGAGCTGCCCGACGAGTTCATTGCGCGTATCCGCAGGGTGATGATGGAAGAAAAGCCGGACAGCTTCCTGCTGGGGGAGGTCTGGGAGGACGGCAGCAACAAGATCGCCTACAGCCGCCGTCGGAAGTATCTTTTGGGCCACGAGACCCACGGCCTGATGAACTACCCCTTCCGGGTCAGCGCCATGGACTACCTCCGGGGCGGCGACGCCCGGAACTTTGTGGAGGCTATGGAGACTATCCGGGAGAACTATCCCCGCCCCGCTTTCTACAGCTGTATGAACATGCTGGGCACCCACGACAACCCCCGCATCCTCACCCTGCTGGGCACCTATCCCCGGGAGGCGCCCCCCACCCGCACGGAACGGGCGGAGTACCGCATGTCCCCCGAGGAGTACCACCGGGGCTGCCGGCTGCTCCAGACGGGCGCCATCCTGCTCTATGCCTTTCCCGGCTCTCCCACCATTTTTTATGGGGACGAGGCGGGCATGGAGGGCTATGAGGACCCCTTCAACCGGGGCACCTTCCCCTGGGGCCGGGAGGACCGGATGCTCCAGCGGCGGTTTGCCCTGCTGGGGAGCCTGCGCAACAACCGTCTCTCCCTCCAGGAGGGGGAGCTTCGCTGGCTCCACGCCCAGGGCCACGTCCTGGCCTTTGCCCGGGATCTGGGCCGGGAGACCACCATTGCCGCCACCAATACAGGGGATGAGCCGGTGTTTCTGTCCTTCGACTGGGCCGGGGACCTGGCCACTGACGCCCTCACCGGCCAGCAGTTCCTGTCTGAGGGCGGGAAGATCACCATCTGCCTGCCGCCCCTGGACGGTGTACTGCTGGTCTGACGGGGCAGCATATGCCGCGATTACAGCGGGAGTGTTTCACGTGAAACGCTCCCGCTGTGTTTTTTTGTGCCTTCTTCAAAATTCATCCCGAAAAACCTCCCTTTCCTGTGAAAAAAAATTAGGATCCCCTGTTGAAATGTTCCGCTTTTGTGCTATACTAGTTCTGTATGAAACTAAGGGGAATTTTGCCCTTTTCCGGAGGTGTCCCTGTGGCAAAAACCGTTGCGATCGTCAATCAGAAGGGCGGCGTGGGAAAGACCACCACATGTGTTAACCTGACCGCCGCCCTGAAGGAAAAGGGGCTGCGGGTCCTGCTGTGTGACTTTGACCCCCAAGCCAACGCCACCTCCGGCATGGGCGTGGACAAGAGCCTCTCCCAGGGCATCTATGACGTGTTGATCAACGGTGTGGAACCGGAGAAGCGGGTGGTCTCCACCCGGTACGGCGACGTGCTCCCCTCCTGCAAGGGTCTGGCCGGCGCAGGCATTGAGATGATCGGCCTGGAGGGCCGGGAGTTCCTGCTGCGCCGGGCCCTGGAGCAGCTGGCCCCTGCGTACGATTACATACTGATCGACTGCCCGCCCTCCCTGGAGCTGCTGACCCTGAACGGCCTGTGCGCCGCAGACAGCGTGCTGGTGCCGGTGCAGGGGGAGTATTTCGCCCTGGAGGGCCTCAGCGATTTGATGAACACCATCCGCATCGTCAAGCGGTCCCTGAATCCCAGGTTGGAGCTGGAGGGCGTGCTGCTGACCATGTATGACAGCCGCACCAACCTGGCCATGCAGGTGGCCGAAGAAGTCAAGCGCTACTTTCCCGGGAAGGTCTATGCCACGGTGATCCCCCGGAATGTGCGGCTCAGCGAGGCCCCCAGCCACGGCAAGCCCATTACCGCCTATGACCGCGCCTCCCGGGGCTGCGAGGCTTACACCGCCCTGGCGGAGGAATTTTTGCGCAAGAGCCGGTCCTGAGAGCTCTCCGCGCGGAAAGGAACGAATTTCATGGCACAGAAAAACACCGGCCTGGGCCGGGGCCTCGGCGCCCTGCTCCCGGACGATTTCTCCATTGATCCCGCAGCGCCGGCCTCCGCCCTGCCCATCTCCCAGATCGAGAGTTGCTCCGCTCAGCCCCGGAAGCATTTTGACGAGGAGAAACTGGCGGAGCTGGCGGAGTCCATCCGGCAGCACGGCATCATCCAGCCGCTGACTGTCCGCAAACTGTCCTCAGGTTACTACCAGATCATCGCCGGCGAGCGCCGCTGGCGGGCCGCCCGTCTGGCGGGCCTCACTGAGGTGCCGGCGGTGGTCATTGAGGCCGACGACCGGAAGGCCATGGAGCTGGCCATGATCGAAAACCTCCAGCGGGAGGACCTGAATCCCATGGAGGAGGCCGAAGGCTACCGGTCCCTGGTAGATCAATATGGGATGACCCAGGAGCAGGCCGCCCAGCGGGTGGGCAAGTCCCGCAGCGCGGTGGCAAACGCCATGCGTCTGCTCCAGCTGTCCCCTGATCTGAGAAAGCTGGTGGAGGAGGAAAAGCTCTCCGCCGGCCACGCCCGGGCCCTGCTGCCCCTCTCCCCCGCCCTTCAGAAACAGGCCGCTGAAACTGTGATATCCTCCGGCCTCAGTGTCCGGCAGACAGAGCAGCTGGTGAAGCGGCTCCAGGCCGCTGGAGGCCGGGAGGCTGAAAAAAAGCCCTCCCCCCAAGTCGACTATGTGGCCGAAGCGGAACGGGAACTGTCTGGCAAGCTGGGCCGCGCCTGTCATATCGCCCACGGCAAAAAGAAAGGCCGCGTGGAGATCGAATACTACGGCGTGGATGATCTGAATGAGCTGTTGGAGGCCCTGGGCAGACTGGGGAAATAGGTTGTTTCACGTGAAACAATGGTTTTTCCCGGGGCTACCCGCCCCGGACCCCAGGGTGCTTTTTCGCCCCTGCGGGGCGGGACGCTCATTTGCGGGCCTGCCCGGCCGGCCCAGGCCCGGTTTTGGGGCGGGGCCTCCGTCCCCAGACCCTGGGTTGCTTTTTGCCCGTGCAAAAAGCAACCAAAAAGCCGCCAGCCTGCGGCTGGAGCGCTTGATAATGTTTTGTTTAAGGGCGCAACGGCACAGACTGGTTTGGTCTCCCGATAGTGCATCCTGCGGCACCGACGGTCAGAAGCGCCTGCCCCTCCGCCGGGCCCTCTGGGCCTACCGCTCCTTGGGTTTGGAAGCATTACGCTTGATCCATATGAAATGTGGTGCGACGCCTACCCTGCTCCTTCTGTTCCACCGCAGTTCTTCCTACGGAAAAACAGATGGCTCTACCCCATTAACAGGGCGACAGCCGAAGTAAGACAAGCAACCCGGCAGAGATCAGATGCCCGAAGGATCTGAAATTCAGTGGCTGGATGCTTACAGGATACCACCCTGTCCGATCAGACAAAGGGATTCCAAAACCGTAGGTTTTGGCGTGTTTTTGGTTACTTTTTGCACGAGCAAAAAGTAACCCGGGTGTGGGCCGGGGAGGCCCACGAAAGGCCGGGTCCGGGCCGGCCAGGCCCGGGAGCGCTAAGAAAAGCCCCCCTCGCCCGAAGGGCGAAAAAAATACAAAATCCTTCTCTAAGGAGAGAACGATATGTTAGATATTAAATTTGTCCGGGAAAACCCGGATCTTGTCCGGGAAAACATCAAAAAGAAATACCAAGAGGAGAAGCTGCCCCTGGTGGACCAGGTCCTGGCCCTGGACAGCGAGAATCGCGCCGCCATCACCGAGGCCAGCAATCTGCGGGCCCAGCGCAACAGCCTGAGCAAGCAGATCGGCATGCTGATGGGCCAGGCCAAGAAGGACCCCTCCAAGCTGGAGGAGGCCGAGGCGGTCAAGGCCCAGGTCAAGGCCAACGCCGACCGCCTGGCGGAGCTGGAGCAGAAGGAGGCGGAGCTGGAGCAGCAGATCCATAAGATCATGCTGGTCATCCCCAACATCATCGACCCCTCCGTCCCCATCGGACCTGACGACAGCTGCAACGTGGAGGTACAGCGCTTTGGCGAGCCCCTGGTCCCCGACTTCGACATCCCCTATCACACGGAGATCATGGAGCGGTTTGACGGCGTGGACATGGACGCCGCCGGCCGGGTGTCCGGCAACGGGTTCTACTACCTGATGGGCGACATCGCCCGGCTCCATGAGGCGGTGCTGGCCTACGCCCGGGACTTTATGATCGACAAGGGCTTCACCTTCTGCATCCCTCCCTTCATGATCCACGGCAACGTGGTGGAGGGCGTCATGAGCCAGACGGACATGGACGCCATGATGTACAAGATCGAGGGCGAGGACCTCTATCTCATCGGCACCAGCGAGCACTCCATGATCGGCAAGTTTATCGACCAGATCCTGCCTGAATCCTCCCTGCCCCAGACCCTGACCTCCTACTCCCCCTGCTTCCGCAAGGAGAAGGGCTCCCACGGTATCGAGGAGCGGGGCGTGTACCGCATCCACCAGTTCGAGAAGCAGGAGATGATCGTGGTCTGCAGGCCCGAGGACTCCATGGCCTGGTATGAGAAAATGTGGCGCTACAGTGTGGAGCTGTTCCGCTCCATGGACATCCCCGTGCGGCAGCTGGAGTGCTGCTCCGGCGACCTGGCGGACCTGAAGGTGAAGAGCTGTGATATCGAGGCCTGGAGCCCCCGCCAGAAGAAGTATTTTGAGGTCTGCTCCTGCTCCAACCTGGGCGACGCCCAGGCCCGCCGCCTGAAGATCCGCGTCAAGGGCGAGGATGGGAAGAACTATCTGCCCCACACCCTCAACAACACCGTCGTCGCCCCGCCCCGCATGCTCATCGCCTTTCTGGAAAACAACCTCCAGGCGGACGGCAGCGTGAAGATCCCCGCCGTGCTGCGGCCCTATATGGGCGGCAAGGACCTGCTGATCCCCAAGCGCTGACCAATCTTATCAAATTAAAATAAAGGAGAAACTGCCATGAAAACCTTTCTGAAAGTCCTGGGAACCGCCGCCGTGCTGGCAACCATCATCCCCTTTTCCCATAAAAAGGACGAGGAGTCCGGCCAGGAGACCTACGAGGCCCTGCTGTGGAAGGCTGTGAGCCGTCCGGATCCTGATGCGGAAAACAAGCGGAAGCTGGAGACTTTTTCCATCGGCTTCAGGTGCCCCTTCGGCAAGGACAGCGAGGAGGCCCATCTCTTTGCCGACGAGCTGACGGTGAACTACCACACCGCCCCCGCCGCCGGGGGGGCTGCCTCTGAGGAGGCTGCCGCTGAGCACGCTCATGAGGAGGAGGCTGCTGCCGAGGAAGCTGCCGCTGAGCGCGCTCACGAGGAGGAGGCCGCTGCCGAAGAGGCCCCCGCCGAGCACGCTCACGAGGCCGAGTAAGGCGCCCGGCCGGGAGGTTTGCACAAATGAAAAAGTTCTTACAGGAATTTAAGGAATTTGCCATGCGCGGCAATGTCATTGACCTTGCCGTGGGCGTCATCGTGGGCGGCGCCTTCAGCAGCATCACCACTTCCCTGATCAACGATATCATCATGCCCCTTCTGGGCATCCTCACCGGCAGCATCTCCTTTGCAGACCTGTCCGTATCCATTGGGGGCGCTGTGATCACCTACGGGAACTTCATCCAGGCCGTTTTGAACTTCATCGTCATGGCCTTTGTGGTGTTCTGTCTGGTAAAGGGCATCAACAAGCTCCACCGGAAAAAGGAGGAAGCGCCCGCCGCGCCCCCCGCCCCTCCCGAGCCCTCCGCTGAGGAGAAGCTGCTGACGGAGATCCGGGACCTGCTGAAGGAGAAGCAATGAGAGACATCCTCGCCCGGGGCCTTCCCGCGCTGGGCGTGGCGCCCGGCCGGATGGAAACGCTGATCGATTTCTCCAGCCTAGTTCTGGAGAAGAACCAGGTGATGAACCTGACGGCCATCACAGAGCCGGGGGAGTTCGCCGCGCTGCACCTGCTGGACAGCCTGTGCCTGCTGCCTTTGGCGGACATGGCGGGCAAATCGGTGGTGGACGTGGGCACCGGCGCCGGGTTCCCCGGCGTACCGCTGGCCATTGCCCTGCCGGAGTGCCATGTGACGCTGCTGGACAGCCTCAACAAGCGGATCGAGTTCCTGCGGGAAGCCTGCGGCCAGCTGGGTCTGGACAATGTGTCCTGCGTCCATGCCCGGGCGGAGGAGTTCGCCGCCTCCCACCGGGAGCAGTTCGACTTTGCCGTCAGCCGGGCGGTGGCCGACCTGCCGGTGCTGTGCGAGCTGTGCCTCCCTCTGGTAAAAGCGGGGGGCCGCTTCCTGGCCATGAAATCCAGCCACACCGAGGAGGAGATCGCCCGGGCCAAGGGCGCCATTTTCCTGCTGGGTGGGAAAATTGTCCAGGTTTCCGACTATACCATCCCCACCACGGAGGTGGTCCACCGGGTGGTGGTCGTGGAGAAGCTCTCCCCCACCCCGAAAAAGTACCCCCGGCGCTTTGCCCAAATCAAAAAGCAGCCCCTGGGCTGACTTCTTTCCCCGCGCCCCTGTTCCCCGTGAAATCCCGTCAAAGGAGGTGTTCCATATGGGGCAGACCATCGCCGTGGTCTCCGGCAAGGGAGGGACCGGAAAGACCTCCTTTACCGCCAATGTGGGGATGGCCCTGGCGCAGCTGGGACACCCTACCCTGTGTCTTGACTGTGACGTCGGGCTGCGTAATCTGGACATCGCCCTGACCATGACGGACCGGGCGGTGATGGATTTCACCGACGTTCTCGCAGGCCGCTGTACCTTGGAGGAGGCGGCGACGCCCCACCCCCGGCAGCGGAACCTGTTCCTGCTGACCGCCCCCGCCCGGATCGGCGGCGCGGCGGTGGACCCCGATTCATTCAGCGCCCTCTTCCCCGCCATTCGCCGGCAGTTCGACTACTGCCTGGTGGACGCGCCCGCCGGCCTGGGCTCCGGGTTCCGGCTGGCTATCTCCGGCGCGGACCGGGCCGTGGTCGTCACCACCACGGACGAAAGCAGCCTGCGGGACGCCCAGCGCACCGTGATGGAGCTGGGCCACATGCCCCGGGGGCAGATCCATCTGGTGGTAAACCGCTGCCGGAAAAAGCTGCTGAAATCCCTGCATCAGACCATTGACGACGCCATTGACACAGCGGGGCTCCCCCTGCTGGGCGTGATCCCAGAGGACGAAACCATGCCCCTCTATGCCGGCCGCGGCATCCCCCTGCTGCTGACCAACAACGACTGCGCTGCCCAGGCGTACCGAAACATCGCCCGCCGTATAGACGGGCGGCGCGTGCCGCTGATGCGGATCAAATAAGGTTCCAAATATCTGCTCGACAAAATCGCTCTATACAGAAAGGAAGCGAAAACAATGTATATTGCCCTGATGTCACACGACAGCAAAAAGGAGCTGATGGTCCAGTTCTGCTCCGCCTATGCCGGTATCCTGTCCCGCCACAACCTGTGCGCCACCAACACCACCGGGCGCCTGGTGGCCGACGCTACCGGCCTGAATGTCCACCTGTTTCTCTCCTGTCAGCACGGCGGCAGCCAGCAGATCGGCGCACGCATCGCCTACAACGAGATGGATATGGTTTTGTTCTTTGTGGACCCCAACGAGCCCTCCCTGGAGAAGGAGCTGCTGTATATCTCCCGGCTGTGCGACCAAAACAACATCCCCTTTGCCTCCAACGTGGCTACGGCCGAGATGCTGGTGCTGGGCATGGACCGTGGCGACCTGGACTGGCGCAACATCGTCAACCCCAAGCACAAGTTCAACCGCTAGTCCCGGCCATTGACATTTTTCACCAAAGTATTTATAATAGGACAATCGAACAGGCCCGCGCAGTGAAAGCGAAGGAGTACCCCCATCCACCGGTCAGAGAGAGCCGCCGCATGTCGGCTGGAAGCGGCTTACGGTCCAGGCTGGGGCGAAGACATCGCCGGAGCGCGGATGGCAACATCAGCGGCTGGTCCCGCCGCGGCAGAATGGGACGGAAAGGTCTGATCCCCTGCTTCACACGCAGGCGTTCAGGCGAATGTGGGTGGCACCACGGAAGTATGACAGGATCGTCATGCTCTCGTCCCGCTAGGACAGGGGACGGGAGCATTTATTTATATTCTCCCCTCCCCCACTGGCTCCATGCCCGCCAGGGTCAGCTGCATCCCCAGGCGGAAACCGATGGCGAAGAGGTTTTCACAGTCCGCGCCGGAGGTCCGCCGGGCGGTGTCCCACAGGGTATCCCACTCCTTTACGGACAGCTTCTCCTCCGCCAGGCGGAGGACAGGCTCCGCCTCCTGAAGGATCGCTCTTTCCTTTTCCGACATGAACGAGGGGTCAAAGGCGTCATACAGTACTTTTAAGATATTGGTCATTGTTTTTATCTCCTTACTTTTGTGGTTTTTAATTCACGTATTTAGTATAGTGCATTTAAAACCACAAGTCAAGAGTTTTTGGAGGAAATATGTCTACTTTTTCAGAAAGAATTTTAGAATTACGTTCAGAGCGTGGTTTGACACAGGAAGAGCTTGGAGAAGTAATTGGTGTAAAACGTTACTCCATCTATTCCTATGAGAAAGGCCGCGCTTTTCCAGAGATGAAAGGGCTGGTCGCCCTCGCCGACTTTTTTGATGTTTCAATGGACTATTTGGCGGGCAGAACAGATAAAAGAGAAGTAAATCGGTAATTTTCGCCGCCTGCGGCGGCGGGAACGCTCTCAACTTTTCTCCCGTGAGAAAAGTTGCAAAAGCACGCCCAAGGGGGCCCGGCCCCCTTGGAAATCCCCTCATTTTTATATGAGGACGCGACGGCAAGGACTGGTCTTGTCTACCGATAATGCAGCCTGCGGCGCCGCTGGTCAGATGCGTCTACCCCTCCGCCGGGCCCTTTGGGCCTACCGCGCCTTGGGCCTTGGTGCGTTACGCTTGATCCATATGAAATGTGGTGCGATACGCACGCTGGACCTTCTCTTCCACCGCAGTTCTTCCTACGGAAAAACAGATGGCTCTACCCCATTAACAGGGCGTCAGCCGAAGCCGGACGAGCAACCCGGCAGAGATCAGATGCCCGAAGGATTTCTGATTCGGCGGCTGGATGCTATCAAGCTACCACCCAGTCCGATCAGACAAAGGGATCCTTAAACCGTAGGTTTAAGCGGCCCTTTGCCTACTTTCCCGCCGTGGGGAAAGTAGGCCGGGTCCGGGCCGGGCAGGCCCGGGAGAGCACGGGGCGGGCAGCCCCGCAAATAAACTAGGGTCCGGGGCGCGTAGGCCCGGATTAATCGCGGGCGTGGGGCGCGCAGCCCCGCAAAGAACCCTTTCCGGGCCGGTCAGCCCCGGAAAAGAATGAGGGGGTGGGCCCGCCAGGCCCACAAAAGTCTAAGGAAAGAAAAATCCCCTGCGGCGGCAGCCGCGAAGAAAAAAGGAGAAACAATATGAAAGTACAGCCCAGAACCCTGTCCGGCTTCATGGAGCTGCTGCCCCAGCAGCAGGTCATGATGGAGCAGATCATGTCCATCCTCCGCCAGACCTACGCCCTCTACGGCTTCACCCCCCTGGACACCCCGGTGATCGAATCCAGCGAGGTGCTGCTGGCCAAGGCCGGCGGCGAGACGGAGAAACAGATCTACCGCTTCACGAAGGGCGACAGCGACCTGTCCCTGCGGTTTGACCTGACCGTCCCCCTGGCTAAGTATGTGGCCCTCCACTACGCCGACCTGGCCTTCCCCTTCCGCCGCTATCAGATCGGCAAGGTCTACCGGGGGGAGCGGGCCCAGCGGGGCCGGTTCCGGGAGTTTTACCAGGCCGACATCGATATCATCGGCGACGGCAAGCTGGACATCGCCAACGAGGCGGAGATCCCCGCCATTATCTACCAGACCTTCACCCGCCTGGGCCTGCAGCGGTTCCAGATCCGGGTGAACAACCGGAAGATCCTCAACGGCTTTTACGCCATGCTGGGCCTGACCGACCGGGCGCCCGAGATCATGCGGACCGTGGACAAGCTGGACAAGATCGGCGGGGAAAAGGTCCGGGAGCTGCTGCTCCAGGAAAACCATCTGACAGAGGCGCAGACTTTTGAAGTACTCCACTTTATCACCATCACCGGCAGCACGGAGCGGAAACTTCAGGTGCTGGAACTGGAGCGGGGCAGAAACGAGCTGTTCGACCAGGGCCTGGACGAGCTGGAGACAGTGGTAAAGTACCTCTCCGCCTTCGGCGTCCCCGAGGACCACTTCGCCGTGGATCTGACCATTGCCCGGGGCCTGGACTACTATACCGGCACGGTCTACGAAACCACCATGCTGGACCATCCGGAGATCGGCTCCATCTGTTCCGGCGGCCGGTATGATAACTTGGCGGAATATTATACCGATAAATTACTCCCCGGAGTTGGAATTTCCATCGGATTGACCCGCCTGTTCTATGTTTTGAACGAGCAGGGCATGCTCAGCAGCGAGCTGAACACCGCCCCTGCCGATGTGCTGATCCTGCCCATGACCGAGGATCTGTCCCCCGCCATTGCCCTGGCCACCCGCCTGCGGGACGAAGGCGTGCGGGTGCAGCTCTACGCCGAGCAGAAGAAGTTCAAGCAGAAAATGAGCTACGCTGACAAGATCGGGGTACCCTATGTGGTGTTCCTGGGGGAGGACGAGATCAGCGCGGGCCTGGTGGCCTGCAAGGACATGGCCTCCGGCGAACAGACCAAGCTGGGGTTCGGGGAGACCCTGGCACGCATCCGGGCGGGCCTGGCCGCCAGGGGGAGCGGAACAGTCATCAGGGAGTGATTGCTGCCCCATCGGGGCCTCCGGCCCCAAACTCCGTTTTTGGCGGGGCCGACCGCCCCTAACCCTGATTTTATCGGGCCTCCCCGGCCCGAACCCGGTTTCTTGGCGGGGCCTCCGGCCCCGGACCCCGGGGTACTTTTTCGCCCCTGCGGGGCGGGGCGGCTTTCGTGGGCCTCCCCGGCCCACACCCGGGTCACTTTTTGCCCGTGCAAAAAGTAACCAAAAACACGCCAGCCTGCGGCTGGAGCGCTCTGATAATGATATGATGAGGGCGCAACGGCAAGGATTGTTTTGGTCTATTGATGGTGCCAACTGCGGCGCCGCTGACCAGATTCGTCTGCCCCTCCGCCGGGCCCTTTGGGCCTACCGCTCCTTGGGTCTTGGCGCGTGACGCTCGATTTATATGAAATGTGGTGCAATACGCACGCTGATCCTTCTCTTCCACCGCAGTTCTTCCTACGGAAAAACAGATGGCTCTTCCCCATTAACAGGGCGTCAGCCGAAGTAAGAATAGCAACCCGGCTGAGATCAGATGCCCGTAGGATTTCTCATTCAGTGGCTGGATCAATCAAATCCTCACCGCGCCGATCAGACAAAGGATTCCAAAACCATTGGTTTTGGCGCATTTTTGGGTACTTTTTGTGCGCACAAAAAGTACCCCAGGGCGCGGGGCGGGAAGCCCCGCATAAAGGCCGGGTCCGGGCCGGGCAGGCCCACAAAAAACGAGGGTCCGGGGCGCGCAGCCCCGGGAAGAACCGAGTTTGGGCCCGCCAGGCCCACGAAATGTAAGAAAAGAAAACCCTCGCCGCTGGAGGCGGCAAGAACCCAAATTCCGTCATCATTTTGTAATAAATCAAATCAAATCAATTATACAATTCGTAATAGAAAAGAGGAAGATTTATGACACAGTATCGCACCCATACCTGTGGCGAGCTCCGCCTGGAGCATGTGGGCCAGACCGTCCAACTCTCCGGCTGGATGGAAAATGTCCGTGAGGTGGGGCAAAATTTTGCCTTTGTCGTTCTCCGCGACTTCTACGGCACCACCCAGGTGGTGGTGGAGACAGAGGAGATTATGAACATCATCCACGGTCTGAACAAGGAGAGCGTCATCTCCGTCCGGGGCACGGTCCGGGAGCGCAGCAGCAAGAACCCCGATCTGCCCACCGGCGACATTGAGGTGGTGCCTGACAGCGTGGAGATCCTGGGCCGCTGCCGCTACAACGAGCTGCCCTTCCAGGTGAACCGCAGCCGGGAGGCCGACGAAACCCAGCGGCTGAAGTACCGCTACCTGGACCTGCGCAACCCGGCGGTGAAGAAGAACATCATCCTCCGCTGCAACGTGGTCTCCGCCCTCCGCGCCGCCATGACCGAGCACGGCTTCCTGGAGATCACCACCCCTATCCTGACGGCCTCCTCCCCCGAGGGCGCCCGGGACTACCTGGTGCCCGCCCGGAAGCACCCCGGCAAATTCTACGCCCTGCCCCAGGCCCCCCAGCAGTTCAAGCAGCTGCTGATGACCTCCGGCTTTGACCGTTACTTCCAGATCGCCCCCTGCTTCCGGGACGAGGACGCCCGGGGCGACCGCTCCCCCGGCGAGTTCTACCAGCTGGATATGGAGATGAGCTTCGCCACCCAGGAGGACGTGTTCGCCGTTCTGGAGGACGTGCTGCCCCCCATTTTTGCCAAGTTCGGCACCTACAATGTTGCATCCGCTGCCCCTTTCAAGCGTATTGCCTTCACAGAAGCCATGGAGACCTACGGCTCGGACAAGCCCGACCTGCGCATCGATTTGGTGGTGAAGGACGTGACGGAGCTGCTCTCCGGCTGCGGCTTCGAGCCCTTTGCGGGCAACACCGTCAAGGCCATCGCCGTCTCCGATTTCTCCGCCACCCGCAAGCAGATCGACAAGCTGTGCGCGGATGTGGAGGTGCAGGCGGGCAGTAAAGCCTACTGGTTCCGTCTGGATGAGCAAGGCGAGCTGACCGGCGGCGTCTCCAAGTTCCTCTCCGGCCAGAAGGATGCCCTTATCGAGGCCCTGGGCCTGCGGCCCAACACCTTCGTGGGCCTCACCGCCGGGAAAAAGGGCGCGGCCCAGAAGACCGCCGGCGTGCTGCGCAACAAGCTGGGCGCCCTGTGCCCCAACCACATGGCCAGGGAGCGCTACGAGTTCTGCTGGATCGTAGACTTCCCCATGTACGAAATCGGCGAGGAGAGCGGCCAGCTGGAGTTCTGCCACAACCCCTTCTCCATGCCCAACGGCGGCGCGGAGGTCCTGGACAAGGCCATCGCCGGGGAGATCGATCCCCTGACCATCACCGCCTTCCAGTACGATCTGGTGTGCAACGGCGTGGAGCTGAGCTCCGGCGCGGTGCGGAACCACGACCCCGAGATCATGATCAAGGCCTTCAACCTGGTGCGCCTGGGCGAGGATGATGTGAAGGCCAAGTTCCCCGCCATGTACAACGCCTTCTGCTATGGCGCGCCCCCCCACGCCGGCATCGCCCCGGGCGTGGACCGCATGGTCATGCTGCTGGCGGGTGAGGACTCCATTCGGGAGATCATCCCCTTCCCCATGAACAAGAACGCCCAGGACCTGATGATGGGCGCCCCCTCCTTCGTGGAGCAGAAGCAATTGGATGAGCTGCATATTGCAATCACCGCGAAAGAGGAAGAGACTGCCGAGTAACTCCTGTCTCCACGGCTTCTGCTCCACGGGGCCCCGCACAGCGGGGCGCGCGTCTGCGCGTGCGAGCGTTTTGCCGCAGGCAAAACCTCGGCGCAAAGGGCAATTCATTTGCCCTGCGCAAGTCATATCTTCTCGGGGGTCCCCAAAGAAACCAGGGTTTCTTTGGGGAGGCAGAAGCAGCTGGATGAGCTGCATATTGCAATCACCGCGAAAGAGGAAGAGACTGCCGAGTAACT
>CABKMV010000047.1 GCA_902373635.1 uncultured Oscillospiraceae bacterium | reverse complement strand
CCACGCCCTGTATGAGAAGTACTTCCCCAACGGCGGCGCTTCCATCTTCACCTTCGAGATCAAGGGCGGCCAGGAAGCGGCTTTCAAATTCATCGACAACCTGGAGATCTTCTCCCTGCTGGCCAACGTGGCCGACGTGAAGAGCCTGGTCATCCACCCGGCCACCACCACCCACTCCCAGCTGACCGACGAGGAGCTGCGGGATGTGGGGATCAAGCCCAACACCATCCGCCTGTCCATCGGCACCGAGCACATCGATGACATCATCGCCGACCTGGAACAGGGCTTTGCCTCTGTGTAACCGCCAAAAACAGGGGCCCTCTCCAGGCCCCTGTTTCTCCCATTCCCCCTAATGCTGGCCGGCCGTTTCTCCGGCCAGCGCCTCCGGCCCGATCCGCACCACACGGATCGGGCCAATTTCTGTTGGGCAGACCGTGACAATACAGCCCGGCAGAAGGCCCTCCACGCAGCGGCAGAGCCTGTCCGGCTCTCCATGTTCCAGCAGAGCGCCCAGTCCCCGGCCCTGGCGCTTGACCGTGGCCTCCCTGGCCGTCCACAGGCGGAAAAACGCCTCGTCCCCCATTTCCCCGGCCAGGCGGCGCGGCGCGGGGCGCAGCCGCTCCACATCCACGCCAATGGGCAGATGGTGCAACGCACAGACCACAGCGCCATGGCTGTGGCTGAGATTGAAGCACAGGTGGGGCTGCCCGGGGAAAAAGGGCTTGCCCCGCTCCTCCCGGGCGATCTCCGGCAGGCGCTCCAGCCCCCACTCCCGGTATGCCGCCAGCGCCAGCAGCTGCCGGGCCATCTCACGCTCCCGTCCCCGGGAGCAGGTCAGGCCATATACAGCAATATCCATCCCTCAGGTGAGGTCGTGGCGGTAGATCCGCTTTTCCAGCGCGAAGATCCGTTTGCTGAACTGGCCGGGCTGGGTCTCCTCCATGGCCTCCCGGTAGATCTCCATCCGGCTGTCCATAGTGTCGATAAGGCTCAAAAGCTCGCTCTCCGCACAGGCCGGCGCCACCGCCGCGCCGAACTCCGGCTGGCCGTGGTGGCTGAGCAGCATGTGCTGCAGGAGGACCGACTTCTCCTCCGGCACCCCCAGTTCTTCAGCGACTCTGGCCGCCTCCTGGGCCCCCATGACCAGATGGCCCAGCAGCTGCCCCTTGACCGAGTACTCCGTTACGAGCCCCAGCGGCGAGAAGCGGAACTCCTCTGCCTTGGCGAAATCGTGGAGGAGGGTCCCCGCCAGCAGGAGGCTGCGGTCCGCAACGCCGGCATAGAGCCCCGCCAGAAAGTCCGCGGCCTGCAGCATGGTGCAGGTGTGCATCAGCAATCCGCCCAGGAAGCTGTGGTGGACGCTCTTGGCCGCAGGGATGGTCCGCAGGGCCTGCCCATGGCGCTCCAGCATCTTTTTGCAGATCGCACGGTAGTCCCTGTCCGTGATGGTATCCACTATCCTCTCCACGGTATGGAACCCCTGCTCTGCGTCCATGGGGGCCGTGGGCACCAGCCTGCTCAGATCCACATGGTCCCCCTCCGCTGTCAGGCGGATCCGGTCAACGGACAGCTGCAGCGCCCCCCGGAACTCCGACACAGAGCCCCGGACCTTCACCGCGCTTCCCTCGTCGGCGGCAGAGACAGGGCCGGAGTAGTCCCACACCTTGGCCTCAATGGCACCGGACCGGTCCATGAGCACAGCCGCCAAAAAGGGCTTGCCGCTGGCGGTGGTCCTCCCCTGGGCGGACTTCAGGACATAGCAGCCCTCCACCTGGTCGCCCGCCGCGAAATCACAAATTGGTTTGTTATATTCCATTTCCAGTCGTGTCCTTTAATTCAGTATCTGAGAGTGCTCTCAGACTCAGTATATCACACTTTCCTCCACAGTCCAAGACAGGATCCCGCATCTTTTTCCCTTCAGGGCCGCAAATCGTAAAAAAGCAGGTTCATTTTCCGGAATTTTTGTCTAAACTTCACATATGCAGGCCCTCCTCCCCCAGGAAAAATTTTTCAGAAAATACCTGACGCAAAAAAGAGGAAAATCGGGCTCCGTGTAGTATATTATTATAGCCTTGAATTTGGCCAGGTGAAAGGAGGTCGGGCCATGGCGTTTCCCCAGCAATTTCTGGACGAGCTCGTCAGCCGCAGCGATATTGTGGACGTAGTCTCCTCCTATGTCAGCCTGACCCGGAAGGGCAGCAACTACTTCGGGCTCTGCCCCTTTCACAACGAGAAGACCGGCTCCTTCTCCGTCTCCCCGGATAAGCAGATCTACCACTGCTTCGGCTGCAAGCACGGCGGCGGCGTCATCAGCTTCATCATGGAGATCGAAAACCTGTCCTTCCCCGACGCGGTCAGGTTCCTGGCCAAGCGGGCGAACATGGAGGTGCCGGAGGACGACGCGGACCGTGAGGGCGCCCGCAGGCGCCAGCGGCTGCTGGAGCTGAACCGGGACGCCGCCCGGTGGTACTATCAAAACCTCTCCCGCCCGGAGGGCGCCGCGGTGGCCGCCTACATGGAAAAGCGCCGGATCGGCCGCAAGGCCGCTATGGACTTCGGCCTGGGCGCCGCGCCGGACAGTTGGGACAGCCTGCTGACAGCCATGCTGCAAAAGGGGTATACCAAGTCGGAACTGCTGCAGGCCAAGCTGGTGGTGCAGAGCAAGCAGGGGCGGCTCTATGATATGTTCCGCAACCGCCTGATCCTCCCCGTCATCAACACGCGGGGCGATATCGTTGGCTTTGGCAGCCGGGTGTTGGACAAGTCCGAGCCCAAATATATGAACACCCCTGAGACCCCGGTCTACAGCAAGCGCCATAACCTCTACGGGATCCATCTGGCGAAAAAGACAAAGCGGCCCAATATCATCCTCTGCGAAGGCAATATCGACGTCATCACCCTCCACCAGGCGGGCTTTGACAACGCGGTGGCCTCTATGGGCACCGCCCTGACCGTGGAACAGACCCGCATCCTGTCCCGGTATACCAAGGAGCTGGTCCTCTGCTACGACAACGATGAGGCGGGCCAAACGGCGACCCAGCGGGTCATTTCCATGCTGGAAAACAGCGAGTTTTCCGTCCGGGTCCTCCAACTGCCCAGGCGTCTTGTGGACGGCGAGTATGTCAAGCAGGATGTGGACGACTTCATTAAGCTCCACGGCGCCCAGGCCTTTGAGAGCATATACAGCGGCAGCCAGAACCAGATGGACTTCCGCATGGAGGCCATCGCGGCCAAATACGACCTCAGCGACCCCGAGCAGAAGATCGCCTACGCCGGCGAGGTCAGCCAGCTCATCGCCTCCGTTCCCAACGCGGTGGAGCGTGAGGTCTACGCCGGCCGGGCGGCCGAGCGCTCGGGTATTTCCCAGGAAGCCATGCAGCTGGAGGTAAAGCGCTCCCGGGGCAAGAAGAAGGGGCAGGAGCGCCGGGAGGTCCAGAAGGAGAATCTGAACGTGAACGGCCTGCGCCAGCCCAAGGGGTGGGCGATCCGGTATGACGACGTGCGCTCCGCCATGGCGGAGGAGGGCGTGATCCGCCTGCTGTTTTTGGATGGGAGCCTCTCCCGGCGCTGTCAGGCGCTTTCACCGGAGGATTTCAGCTCCCCCCTGCTGGGGCGTATATATGGCGCTCTGCTGGAGGCGTGGAACGCCGGGCGGCCCCTGTCGCCGGCGGTCCTGGAGGGGCAGCTGACCCCGGATGAGATGGGGCACCTCACCTCCCTGCTGCAAAAGCCGGAGTCGCTGGCGGGGGCGGACCGCTCCCTGCCGGACTACATAGGGATTATTCAGGATGCCGCAGGCAAGCGCAGAGGCGACGCGCAGATCGACCCCCTGCTGGCAGCTAAGGATAAATTTAAAGAGAAAAAGGGTTACGGAGGAAAGCAACATGACTAAGAAAAAGGATGAGGTAACGATGACCGCAGGCAACGCGCCCGAAGCCAAGAAGGCCGAGGGCGAGAAGAAATACGCCAGGCTGCCGGACAAGGTGGTGGCCGGCCTGCCCGCCGCCGCCATCCTGCAGGCAAACGAGAAGATCATGGACCTGTTTGCCCGGGGCAAGAAGCGGGGGAAGCTGGACTCCGCCGAAATGGTGGAGGTTCTGGATGAGATAGACCTGGACAGCGACCAGATGGAGAAGATCTACGACTCCCTGGAGGCCCTGTCTATTGAGATCGGCAGCGAGGAGGACATCCTTCCCGAGCTGCCCGACGACGTGGAGCCCCCCATGGATGAGATCGCGGAGATCGAGGAGGAGGAGCTGGTAGACCCCAACTCCCTGGTGGACAGCTTCTCCATCGACGACCCGGTCCGCATGTACCTGAAGGAGATCGGCAAAGTCCCCCTCCTCTCTCCCGACGAGGAGATCGACCTGGCCAAGAAGATGAGCGCAGGGAACCTCGCCAGGGAGCAGCTGGAGGACACGGAGGAGGGCGAGCTTCCCCCCGAGGAGCTGGCCCAGCTGAAAGCCCTGGTCAAGGAGGGCGAAGCGGCCAAGCAGAAGCTGGCCGAGGCAAACCTCCGCCTGGTGGTCTCCATCGCCAAGCGCTATGTGGGCCGGGGGATGCTGTTCCTGGACCTGATCCAGGAGGGCAACTTAGGGCTCATCAAGGCCGTGGAGAAGTTTGACTACACCAAGGGCTACAAGTTCTCCACCTACGCCACCTGGTGGATCCGCCAGGCTATCACCCGTGCCATCGCCGACCAGGCCCGCACCATCCGTATCCCGGTCCACATGGTCGAGACCATCAACAAGGTCATCCGCGTCTCCCGCCAGCTGCTGCAGGAGCTGGGCCACGACCCCTCCCCCGAAGAGATCTCCGCCGAGATGAACATGCCCGTGGACAAGGTCCGGGAGATCCTGAAGATCGCCCAGGAGCCCGTCAGCCTGGAAACGCCCATCGGCGAGGAGGAGGACAGCCATCTGGGCGACTTCATCCCCGACGAGGGCGCCAGCGAGCCCAGCGAGGCCGCCAGCTTCACCCTGCTCAAGGAGCAGCTGGTGGATGTGCTCAGCACCCTGACCCCCCGGGAGGAAAAGGTGCTCAAGCTCCGCTTCGGCATTGAGGACGGCCGTACCCGCACCCTGGAGGAGGTGGGCAAGGAGTTCAACGTCACCCGGGAGCGTATCCGCCAGATCGAGGCCAAGGCCCTGAGAAAACTGCGCCACCCCAGCCGGAGCAAGAAGCTGAAGGACTTTTTGAACTGACGAAAGCTGCCGCGGTATTCCATCCGACCAGCCGCTGTGCCAAAATCAAAATAGGGCGCAGGCGCAACCGATTTGTCCTGCGCAAGTTACAAATTAAATATAAGGGGGACGGTTTCCATACCGTCCCCCTTTTTTCAACTATTTTTGTTGTCGCCTGAAAGTTTATTTGGTTATCAGATTATTTTTCTTTTGCCTGTTGATTATTTTTGAAGAATGTACTATACTGAAACTAACTGGGCATCGCCCAATTGCAATGATGTGAGGAGGAAAAACAAACCATGAAGTACGATCGCGTGTATAATTTTTCTGCCGGCCCCGCCACCATGCCGGAGCCCGTCCTGGAGGAGATCCGGGATGAGATGATGAACTACAGGGGCTCCGGAATGTGCGTGATGGAGATGAGCCACCGCTCCAAGGTCTACCAGCAGATCATCGACGAGGCGGAGCAGGATCTCCGCGACCTGATGAACATCCCTGACAACTACAAGGTCCTGTTCATCCAGGGCGGCGCCACGCTGCAGTTTGCCATGATCCCCATGAACCTGATGAAGAACGGCGTCGCCTGCTATGTGGAGACCGGCGCCTGGTCCAAGAAGGCCATTGCCGAGGCCAAGAAGTACGGCGACGTGCATGTGGTGGCCTCCAGCAAGGACCGCAATTTCAGCTACATCCCTGACTGCAGCGATCTGGACATCCCTGAGAACACCGACTACGTGTACATCTGCGAGAACGAGACCATCCACGGCGTCACTTGGCCCAAGCTGCCCAACACCAAGGGCCACATCCTGGTCAGCGACCAGAGCTCCATGTTCCTCTCCCGCCCCTGCAATGTCTCCGACTACGGCATGATCTACGCCGGCGTCCAGAAGAACGTGGGCCCCGCCGGCATGGTGGTGGTCATCATCCGGGAGGACCTGATCCGCGACGACCTGGATCCCCATGTCCCCATCTACATGAGCTACAAGACCCACGCCGACAACGGCTCCATGTACAACACCCCCAACTGCTGGGCCATCTACTGCTGCGGCAAGGTGTTCAAGTACCTCAAGAGCATCGGCGGCCTGGAGGCGATGGAGAAGCTGAATATCGAGAAGGCCAAGGTCATGTACGACTTCCTGGACTCCTCCAAGATGTTCAAGGGCACTGTGGACAAGGAGTTCCGCTCCCTGATGAACATCCCCTTCGTCACTGAGAGCGCCGAGCTGGACGCCAAGGTGGTCGCCGCCACCAAGGCCGCAGGCTACGACAACCTGAAGGGCCACAAGAGCGTGGGCGGCCTGCGCGCCTCCATCTACAACGCCATGCCCAAGGAGGGTGTGGAGGCCCTGGTGGAGTTCCTGAAGAAGTTCGAGGCCGAGAACGCCTGATCAGGCGCCGCATACTTACAAAAATTTTGAGCGAAACGCAGTTTCGCGGTAAACGTTCTTTTTGATCCTTTTTCTTTCAAGAAAAAGGATGACTACCGAAAAATGAGGAGACGATACAACATGAAAATTCTTGTTACCGATGGAATGGATAAGTCCGCCCTGGAGCAGCTGAAGGCCAACGGCCACGAGGTGGTGGAGCAGTTCTACGCCCCCGAGGAGCTAGGCGCGGCCCTGCGTGAGTTTGACGCCGTTGTGGTCCGCTCTGCCACCAAGGTCCGGGCCAACCACATCGACGAGGCCAAGGGCGGCAAGCTGAAGCTGATCATCCGCGGCGGCGTGGGCGTGGACAACATCGACGTGAAGTACGCCGAGGAAAACGGCATCACCGTGAAGAACACCCCCCGGGCCTCCTCCAACTCCGTGGCCGAGCTGGCCATGGGCCACATGTTCTCCTGCGCCCGGTACCTCTCCATCGCCGGCCACACCATGCGCGAGGACAAGTGGGAGAAGAAGGCCTACGGCAAGGGCATCGAGCTGGGCGGCAAGACCCTGGGCATCATCGGCTTCGGCCGCATCGGCCAGGCCCTGGGCCGCATGGCCAAGGGCATCGGCATGGAGGTCATCGCCCAGGATATCTACCATGTGCCCGGCATTGAGGAGCAGATGGGCATGAAGTACGTGGAGCTGGACGAACTGCTGGCCAAGTCCGACTTCATCTCCCTGCACACCCCCTCCCTCAACGGCGTGAAGCTGATTTGCAAGGAGAACATCGACAAGATGAAGGACGGCGTGGTGTTTATCAACACCAGCCGCGGCGACAACGTCAATGAGGACGATCTGCTGGAGGCCCTGAACTCCGGCAAGATCCGCGCCGCCGGCCTGGACGTGTACGCCGACGAGCCGGCTACCAACAAGGCCCTGTACAACCATCCCAATGTCTCCTGCACCCCCCACATCGGCGCCGCCACCAAGGAGGCCCAGAAGCGCATCGGCGCGGAAATCGTGGACATCATCGAGAGCTTCGGCAAATAAAGCGGCGGCGGCACTGTCACAGCACCCCCGCATCCCTTTGGAAGGGCCTGGACAAAACTGGAAAAGAGGGACGGCAAGTCTGCCGTCCCTCTTTTTTCTGACCTTGTTCCACCATCCCTAATCCACGAAGGCAAAGACGGGTGGCTTCCCCCGCTGCCTCTCAATAGCGGCATCCAGGCCGGCAAGGAGCTTCTCCCGGTCCTTGGGCAGCTTTCCCCGCACCCGGAAGGCGATCCTGTCATGGAACCCGTCATAGGCGAGGCCGTCTGTCTCCAGCAGCTCCAGCAGCCGGCGCTCCTCCACCAGATTCTCCAGTTCATCTGCCGCGGCAAACCGTCCCGCCTCCATGTCCCGGTAAAGCGGGGCCCGCTTGTGCAGGAAGAGGGAGAAGTTGACCACGGCGCAGGGTTTTGTCCTGTTGAGAAACGCCGCCGTCTGCTCCGCGTTCTCCAGGCCCCGGCCCCGGCCAGCGATCCCCGTCATCATATGGGCGGCATACTGATACCCCAGATCCTGGATGCGCCCGATCTGCTCATAGGCCTGTTCCAGCGTGTGATCCTTCTCCATAAAGCGCAGCACGTCCGCCAGGCCACTCTCGATCCCCAGGTAGAGGCAGCTGACCCCCGCCCGGCGGAGGGCCGCCAGCTCTTCGTCGCTCTTTTCAGCAATGTTGGTGACAGTGGCGTCCATATTGACGGCGCCGCAGCCGGGGAAATACCGGCGCAGAAGGTTCAGTATCTCCAGCAGCCTGTCGGCGGGCAGCCCAAAGGCGTTCCCATCGCCGAGAAACACCCGTTTCGGGGCGCCTCCCGCCTCTTTGACCCGCCGAAGCTCCGCCTCCACCTGCTCCATAGGCAGTTCCCGGTAGGCCAGATGCTTAAAGAGCGTGCAGAACCGGCAGGCGTTGTAGGAGCACCCCACCGCCACCGGCAGCATATAGGAGGCCCGCTCCATGGGCGCGCGGCAAATCTGTCCTTCGTATTCCATCGTCATTCCACCTCAACAGCGTTTTCCTTGTTCCCGCTTTCCTGTCCGGGAAACGGCCATGGTCCCCCGCTCCCCGTCCACGCGGCACATGGCCCCCATAGGCAGCGTCACCATAGGGGAACAGTGGGCGGAGCGGACGTTGCACAGCACCGGCTTGGGGAAACCGGAAAAGAAGTCCCGCAGCAGCTCCAGGGGGCCGTAGTCCTCCCGGTAGGCGTTGCGGCAGCTGGTAAACGCCCCCAATACCACCCCCGCCGCGGCGTCCAGCACCCCGGCCCGGCGAAGCTGATCCAGCATCCGCTCCAGGGCATAGACCGCCTCCCCCACGTCCTCCAGGTAGAGGATGCGGTCCCGGGCGTCCACTTGCCAAGGCGTGCCCAGGGAGGCCGCCACAAGGGACAGGTTCCCGCCGGTCAGCTCCCCCGCCGCCTGTCCGGGGCGGAGGGCCAGGATCGGCTCCTCCGGCGGATTTTCAATGACCAGATCCCCCTCCATGTTCACCACCTCCAGCAGATGCGGCCAGGAGAAACAGTCCCTCTCCCAGCCCAGCGTGCGGTTGGCCGTGGGGCCGTGGAAGGTGACTAGGCCGCAGCGCTGCTGAAGAGCCATGTGGAGGGTCGTTACATCGCTGAAGCCAATGAAGGGCTTGGGGTTTGCCGCGATCCGCCCGTAGTCCAGGAGGGGCAGCAGCCGCCAGGCGGTACTGCCGCCCCGGGTACACCAGATCGCCTTGATCCCGGGGTCCCCGAAGGCGGCGTTGATATCCCACGCCCGGACAGCCGCCGGGGCGGCGGCATAGCCGCTGGGATCAGCGCAGTGGCAGGAGTCCCCGATCCACACCCGGAACCCCAGGCTCTCCACCGCCGAGGCGATGGTTTCTATGGGCTGATCCGCCGTCAGCGGCGACGACGGGGAAACCAGCGCTACCAGATCGCCCTTCTCCAGCTTCGGCGGAAAGATCATAGCCCGCTCCTTTCCAAGTAGTCCAGCACCGTCTGGACGTGGATCGCCGCAGCCAGAGGCAGGGCCTCCGGATCCACGGCGAAGTGGGGGTTGTGGTTGGGGTAGGTGAATCTCTTCGCCTCGCTGCCCACGCCCACATAGTAGTAGCAGCCGGGGACCGCATCGCTGAAATAGCCGAAATCGTCAGTACCCAGGGAGGGTTCCGGCAGCTCCAGGACGTTCTCCTGGCCAAGCACCTTCCCCGCCGCCTGGCGGATGAGGTCCGTCATCGCCCTGTCGTTGCGGCAGCCGGGGTAGCTCTCAAAAATCCGGATCACAGCCTCCACCCCCATACCGGCCGCAATACCTGAGACGATGGAGCGGAAGTCCTCTTTCACCCTCTCCCGGGCCTCGCCGCCCATAGTGCGCAGGATGCCCGTCAGCACCGCCTCCTCGGGCAGTACGTTCCCGGCCTTTCCCGCGTGGAAGGAGCCCACCGTCACCACCACCGGCTCCGTGGGGGAGGTGCGGCGGCTGGCGATGGTCTGAAGGGCGGTGACGATCTGGGCCCCCGCCACGACCACGTCTGTCCCCAGGTGGGGCTTGGCCCCGTGGGACCCCCGGCCCCGCAGGGTGACGGAGAAGGGGTTGGACGCGGCGCAGATGGGGCCGGATCGCACAGACACCGTCCCCGTGGGGATGCCGCTCTCCACATGGCAGCAGAACATGGCGTCCACGTGGGGATCCTCCATGCAGCCCGCCTGGATCATCCGCGCCGCGCCGCCGTCCCCCTCCTCGTCTGGCTGGAAAAAGAGCTTCACATTCCCCGCCAGCTCCGGCCGCCGCCGGGTGAGCAGCTCAGCCGCCCCCAGCAGGGCCGCCGTGTGGAAATCGTGGCCGCAGGCGTGCATTACACCGGGGATCTGGGAGGCGTAGGGAAGCCCCGTCTCCTCCTGGATGGGCAGGGCGTCGATATCCGCCCGGAAGCCCACGGTGGGGCCCCTCCTGCCGCCCCGGATCAGCCCCACGGTCCCGGTCCCGGCCAAGGGGCTCCACTCGACGCCCAGCTCCGCCAGGCGGCGGCGGATCAGCCCGGCGGTGGCGTGCTCCCTGTTGCCCAGCTCCGGACAGCGGTGGATGGTGGTGAACAGTTCCTGCAAGGCTGGCGCCAGCGCCTGCGCCTCCGTAAGCAGCGGGATTGTCATAGCAGTCTCTCCTTTTTCCCCAGCGGGGATTTCTTTTGCCCTATATTATACACGAAGGCCCAGCGCAAGTCATCCGGTTTTTAAAAAATTCCCGGCGGCAGAGGTCCCTCGGCAAAAAACGCAAGTGTGCCCACACTTGCCCGGCTTGTCAAAACGTGCATCTTTACAAATTTCTACCTCTCTCCAAAGTCTCCTATGAAAAACCCCTTTGACAGAGAAGAAATTCTTTGTTAGAATTTAAAAGAATAAGAAATACAACGAGTTGCTAAAACAGCGTAAGTCCAGTTGTTTTAGCAGCTCGTTTTTTTGAATTTTTATGAAAATGTCCCGAAGTAAATACTACAAATACAATCGGCGGAGGTAGCAGAAATGTCTTTTGAAGTGCGGATGAAAAAAAGAAAGAAAATGATTGTCCTGCGTATCTTTAGCGCCCTTATGATTGCGGCGATAGTATGGTTTATCAATTTGGATTTTATACAGCCAGCTCTTATGCAGGATGGCGCCTATCTGCTCTTTATAGGTTTTATAGGGATTTTCCTCTTGTTCTTTGCTTTCTCTTTCTATGCACAAAAACGCCCGCGCATCAAAGTGGATGGCCAAAACATCACGTTTTATCCGTTGTGGCGGCCAGCAAAAAAAGTTACGTTGTCGGAGATTACCTCCAGAAATGTGAAAGGTGATACTACTGCGGAGAAAATAGACGCGGCGGTTGCCGGTGCGTTATTGAGTCCCATGCTTGCCCATGCCGTACAGCAGAGCTGTGAAGATGCCCAGCAAGCTCCAAAGGGAATGACATATACCTATTACAGCGGCAACAAAAAACTGATTACGATTTCCACAAAGCGCAACATGGAAAATGTAGAGCGTTTTGATAAAATGGTGGTAGACAAATTAGAGGGCAAGCCGTTGGAGCTGGAGCCGGAAATGCCAGCGGCAGAAATGCAACCCGCTAAAAAGTCAAAACTCCCCCTCGTTTTGGCTGGACTGATTGGCGTTATATGCGTTGTGGCAGTGGCCGCAATCATGCTCGTCCCTCGCACAGCATCACCGTCCCCGGATTTGCTGGCGGGTACTTCTTGGCTTTCTGGAGACGATAACTCACAATGGGTATTCGGTACGGACAAGACATTCCATTGGTATCAGATGGAGGGAGAAACAGACGACAATTACTTTGCGGGTACTTATGAATTTCATGTAGGGCAGGATGCAATCAACTATTTGACAACGGAGCTTTCTGATTACGGTATAACGGAAAGGACAATTAAGCGCGTGATTTCCAGCAATTCAGAATACACACTGGATAACTTTGTTTGCTTTTCCTGCGTCAATCAATCCTTTATGTTGCGTGGCAAGGAACAGCTTTCCGAGGATACGCTTTCGTCCTACCTCGGTTTCCTTTTGCGGGATGGTACATACCTCGATATTGTAAATATGACGACTGGAACCTATTACGGTTTTACAAAGGAATAGCCCGCCCTTTGGGACAAAATGTCCCGAGGTGGACGGTTCAAAATAATTACAATAAGGAGAATGAAACCATGGCAAAATTTCAACTGAACCCCGGCGAGACACTGATCGGCAGTGGGATGATGTCCCTCTACCTCAAACAGGGCTTGACGAAAAAGCCGTTCCAGGGCAACATCTACATCACCGACCAGCGGGCGTGTTTCAAGATCAGCATGACGCCAGGCGGGTTGGATATGGATTTACCACTGGAAAACATCAAGGGCTTTTCGGTGAGCGGCGCGGCGATATTCACCCAGGTATCAATCCACAGCCGGACGGGAGAAACCTATTCCTTTACGGGCTTTCCGGCAAAGAAGTTGCAAGGCTGGCTGGCGCAGTTGGGTATTCAGAAATTGTAAAACAAAATCCGAATTGACCGAGCTGGAGGAACTTATGTGCGAAATATGTGAAAAAGTAAAAACAGTTGATTTTTTTCCTGCGCCCCAAGCATATCTTGACTGTCTAAAATACATACAATCTCTGGTGGATAGTGGGAGTTTTCAATTTGAATCGAAGGATTATGACACAGATAAAGTAAAAGATGAAAATGGATGTTGGGTAGATGATGTCATATGCCATGTGATTAAATGCAAAAAATGTGGTCAGTGTTTTTCGTGTGGTGTTGTCACATACCGGGGAAGCGGAAGTTTCCGAAAAGGAAAATAATTAACTTCCAGTTTACAGAATTACTAAAGCGGTGTACATATGAAAAAACATCTTCTTTACCCGCCGTCCTGCGGAATATAATATGCGCCGCCCTTGTCCTCCTGGTGCTGTTGGCCGCACCTACCGACTGGCTATGTCCGCTATACCACCACCGAGGAGCGCCAGATGCTGAACCGGATGGCGGAGGACTATGACGTTAATCCCGCCTATGTGCTGGATATGTACCATCATGAGAAAGTAAACTGGATGCTGGATATCCTGCTCCGGCTTGCCGTGTGTGTGGCAGCCGCTGTGATTGTGTGGGGCATCAAAAAGGCTGTTTCAAAATGCAGGCTCCCCACCCGGGATGAGTGAGCCAAAAGCGCAGACGAGGCGGGGATGCTTTGGGACAAAATGTCCCGAGGTGGAAGAAAAATATGGGAGGATAAAATGGACGAAGAAGTTGAATTGTTATGCTTTGTTGCAAAAACTTTGGGTACATATACTCGTTTACAGTCTCTTTGCGTTGGAATATTGGGCCTTGAACGAATGTGGCAAATATTTCTAGATTGGACTAAAATCGAGAGTATTCCTTATTTGTTGCGTTCGCCAAAACAATATCGGGAACCGTTTCGCCATGCAATAGATTTGCTGTGGGAACAAGTGAAAAATGAACAGATTTATAATGAACACAGAGATTTCTTTGATAATCTATATCACTTTGAGCAATCATCTTTTGACGAAGAAGATGCTCTTAATGTAGATTACGGAAATGCAAGGCAGTTTATTGACGCACTAATTAGTTCGGGAATTGGTGCATTTTTCCCAATCAAGCCCGAAAGACAAAATAAGTTCCCTTGGAATAGCCCGGACTATTACGAAAAACAGGTTGCCTCGCTTGCTACGGTATATGCGTCAACTCTATACAATTTTCTATACGATTCATATGCTGAAAAAGCACCAAAAGCTGAACGTGGTATTAGCCCAAGTATCGACACAATGGTTGCAGACGACCCTTTATGGAAAGAAGAAGTAGATAGGATACACTCTGATTTGCTACTTGCTCGTGACTATCCATCAAACAAAGAGGTTATATTTCAACGCGCAGCAGCTTACCGCAAATTACGGACGAAACCATTTTGTAGCTAACTTTTATGGAATACAAATTTCATTCATTTCCAGCCGCCAACGGCATATAAAAAAACCGTTGGATGGCGGCTGGCTATTGACGCGCTCCAAACTAAAACGAACACCAACCGGCGGTTTTGAAACAACGGATTTCAAGACCGCCGGTTTTTATTGACGCGGCGGCAAAAGGAGGTTAAGCCGTGTCTTTCTATATTGTCCGCCCCTCTGACCTGTCAAAAAAAGCCAGAGCCCCGGACAAGTCCAGCGGGAAACGGCGGCAGGGCATCCGTATTGCTTATGACCTCATTGGCTTTATCCCGCTGTCTGAGCTGGAAAAAGAGGAAACGGCATGACCCCGAAAGGCCATGCCGTCCCCAAAATCACATATTACACTTTCTTATGGCCCCGCGGCAAATGCCGCGGGGCGAAAAAGCAAGCGAAATGAGTGGCTTAGAAGATACCCTGCTCCATCATGGCCTCGGCGACCTTCTTAAAGCCGGCCAGGTTGGCGCCGGCCACCAGGTTGTAGCCCAGGCCGTACTCCTCGGCGGCCTCCATGGACACCCGATGGATGTTCTCCATCATCTTGTGGAGCTGGGCGTCCACCTCCTCGGCGGTCCAGACCAAGCGCTCGGAGTTCTGGGCCATCTCCAGGGCGGAGACGCCCACGCCGCCGGCGTTGACGGCCTTGGAGGGAGCCACGATCATGCCGGGCTGCTCCATCATGTAGAACAGAGCGTCGTTAGTGGTGGGCATATTGGCCACCTCGATGTAGTACTTCACGCCGTTGGCCACGATCTGTTTGGCGTGCTCCATGTGCACGTCGTTCTGCATGGCAGAGGGCATGACCACATCCACCTTGACGCCCCAGGGCTTCTCGCCGGGGTGGAACTCAACGCCGAACTTGTCGGCGTAATCCTGGACGCGGTTGCGGCCGGAGGCGCGCATCTCCAGCAGGTAGTTGACCTTCTCCTCGCTGGAGGAGACGCCCTCGGGATCGTAGATGTAGCCGTCGGGGCCGGACAGGGTGACGACCTTGGCGCCCAGGTGCATGGCCTTCTTGCAGATGCCCCAGGTCACGTTGCCGAAACCGGCGCAGGCGATGGTCTTGCCCTTGATATCCTCGCCCTCGTGCTTGAGGACCTCCTGGAGATAGTACATGGCGCCGTAGCCGGTGGCCTCGGGGCGGGTCAGGCTGCCGCCGTAGCTGAAGCCCTTGCCGGTGAGCACGCCGTTCTCCCACACGCCCTTCAGGCGGCGGTACTGGCCGTACAGGTAGCCGATCTCACGGCCGCCCACGCCCATGTCGCCGGCGGGAACGTCGATGTCGGGCCCGATGTAGCGGTACAGAGCCGTCATGAAGCTCTGGCAGAAGCGCATGATCTCCGCGTCGGACTTGCCGGCGGGGTCGAAGTCGGAGCCGCCCTTGCCGCCGCCGATGGGCAGGCCGGTCAGGCTGTTCTTGAAGATCTGCTCAAAGCCCAGGAACTTGATGATGCCGGGATAGACGTTGGGCTGGAAGCGCAGGCCGCCCTTGTAGGGGCCGATGGCGCCGTTAAACTGGCAGCGGTAGCCGATGTTGGTGTGATAGTTGCCGTTGTCGTCCATCCACACCACGCGGAACGTAAACATGCGCTCAGGCTCCACGATGCGGTTGAGCAGATCGGCCTTCTCATACTCGGGGTGCTTATCCACCATGGGGGCGATAGAGGTCAGCACCTCTTCCACGGTCTGGACAAACTCAGGCTCGTTGCCATGTTTCTTCTTCACATTCTCGATTACGCTTGCGACATACGCATTCATTGGACTCATCCTCCTCAAATTTTCCTTGCAGAGCGGGCGAGATAACGCCCCACCCATACTCCATCGTTTCCATACTAACACTATTTTTTGCAAAACTCAATCCTATTTTTTGTGAATACCCCTGCGCAAATCGTGGAACTTTCCTCCCGTTTTTTGTGCAATATGTGCATGATCCCTCTGTGTGGCAGCACCGGATCAGGCGCCCGCCCTCTGGGGAATATTCCCTCTGTTCCGTCCGGTTTTTGGGCCGATATCCGGCTTTTCCCTTGACTTTTTCCCTACAAACGGTATAATGATTTGCGGAATATTTTGTCACCTCTGTCCGGCGGGGACTGCCCCGGCGGCATCAAATTTCGAGGAGGATTCTCTCATGACTTACACCATGAAGGTTGCCGGCCTGGAGCGCGACCTGCCCCTGTGCAAGGTTTCAGACGAGCTGTACATCGGCGCGTTCATCATCTTCGGCGACGCGGAGCTGACCGTGGCCTGCGCAGGCGAGCTGCTGAAGAGGATTCCCGCGGACAGCTACGACTACATGCTCACCGCCGAGGCCAAGAGCATCCCGCTGATCCACGAGATGGCCCGCCAGTCCGGGGCCAGGAAGTACTTCATCGCCCGGAAGGGCTCCAAGGTCTACATGCCCGATCCCATCCATGTCTCCGTGCGCTCCATCACCACGCTGCGCACCCAGGACCTGTTTCTGGGCAGCGACGACTGCGCCCTCATCAAGGGCAAGCGCATCCTCATTGTGGACGATGTGATCTCCACCGGCGAGAGCCTCCACGCCCTGGAGGAGCTGGTCAAAACCGCCGGCGGCACCGTCACCGGCCGGGCTGCCATCCTGGCTGAGGGCGAGGCCCTCAAGCGCAGCGACATCACCTACCTGGCTCCCCTGCCGGTGTTCAACGCCGACGGGACGGTTAAGGAGTAAAAAGGGCAAAGCGGCCTCACCAAACAGCGGAGGGCCGGCGGGAATCCCGCCGGCCCTCCGCTGTTTGGCATTTATGAAGCTCTCTCCGGCGGCCCTACTGTCAGGGTTTCCGCCTCTGTCCGGTAATTTCCGTCGCCCAGCTCCCGGTCCATGGAGGTGGTGTACCGGCCCAGGTAGGCCAGGCCCTCCCGGTCCGCCACCGCCAGATAGAAGCCGCTGCCCCAGCCCGGGGCGGTCCAGGCCAACCGCTCCCCGTCCCAAACCGCCGACATGCCGTCCTCCAGCAGGCAGCTGCCTTCCGTACGATAGACCGCGCCGTCCTGCTCCACCTGTACCGCCAGGCAGCCGGAGACAGCAGGGACATAGCCCGCGTCACTCTCCTCCAGCAGGCAGAAGTCCCCGTTGAACGCGCCCACCAGCAGGAATCCCTCCGACGGATAGACCAAGGGCAGGCCCCTCTCCCAGGACGCCGCCCCGGCCTCTGTCCCGGGCAGCGCCAGCCGCTGGAGCAGCCGCCCCCCGGCGGCGTCGTAGACATGGAGGGTCAGCTCCCCCTCCGCCCAGGTCAATAGCAGCAGCTTTTCCTGGTCGGCGCTGAGGGTCAGGGCCAGGGGTTCCCCCCAGTCCTCCGCCGGGCACAGCAACCCCGCCCCCGACCGGTCCAGCTCCCAGTAGGAGCGATTGCTCATAGGCACCTCCTCCCCCTCGTCGAAAGGAAGGACATAGATCCCGGCGCCGTCCCTGCCCCTGTGGGGGCGGACCTCCCCGCCCGCTTCCTCCAGCAGCAGCAGGTACACCCGCCGGTCGGAGAAAGCACCCAGATAGGGCGCCTCCAGATCATAGCGGATGGTGGTCCCGCTGTCTGTGACCTCCATCTGCTCCACCACCGTGGATTCCACGCGTTTAACCAGGTCGCCGGACTTTTGGACCGTGATCTCCAGTTCCGCGCCCTCCGGCACAGGGGCGCGGAAGAGGTCGGCCAAAAATTCCTTGTCGTCTCCGGCCCCTCCGGAACTATAGTAGCCCGTCTCTGTCTGCAGGGAGAGCTGGAGCGGCATGGTCTCGTAGTAGTCCCCCAGGGCCACCCGCTCCGTGCGCTTCTCCCCCCTGCCGGTGCGGCCCGCCACGTCCAAAGCCGGCCGCAGAAGCAGGTCGCCGTATGCCGTCTCCAGATCGGACAGGGCCTCTGTATTATTGCTGATCGAGTAGGCATACCCGGCATAGTGGAGATACATCGAAGTCCACGCCGCCTGGCTGAACTCCATCCCAGGGGCCAGGCGGAAGGATACCTCCGCCTCCGGTTCCGGACCGCCCAAGTCGGCCTCCAGCGCCCAGAAGAGGCGGTGCTGGCTCTGGACGCGCCAGGAGGCCGTCAGTCCCTCCGCCGCGGCGGCGTCCCCGAAGAGCACGGTCTGCCGCAGCTCCACCTGCTCCCTGGCGCTGTTCACCCAGCGGCCGGCCTCCGCCAGCACCGCCAGGGACAGCGCCAGCAGCAGCGCCAACAACAGGGGCAGGGCGTAATGCCTTCTTCTCACCGCGCTCCCTCCTCCCCGTCCTCCGCCAGGCGCTCCAGGGCCCGGCTGACCCGGTCCGGCTGGTAGCGGTACGTCTCCTTGACATAGCCCATCAGGTCCCGGCCCTGCTCCTCCAGCTCCAGGGTGGACACGTCGCCCACGATCCTCCCCTGCCGCAGCAGGAGGGCCCGGCCGATGAAGTGCTCCACCTCCTCCAGCAGATGGGTGGAGAGCAGGACCGTCTCCGTGGGCTCCAGGATGCCCAGCAACACCTTGTAGAAGTCCTCCCGGTTGAACACGTCGCTGCCCGAGAAGGGCTCGTCCATGAGGATGTAGTCCGCCCCCTGGCTGAGGGCCAGGATCACCTCGAACTGGTTCTTCTGCCCGGTGGAGAAGCTCCTGAGGGGCTTTTTCATGGGCAGCTCAAAGAACTCCATCAGCGCCTGGAACCGCTTCTCCCGCCAGGTGGGGAAGTGGGCCTGATAGAAGTCCCGGTGGCCCAGCGGGGAGAGGTTTGGGAAAAAGGAGTGCTCACAGGTAGCGAAGGAGAGACGGGCGATGTTCCTTCTGGTGATGGGAGCGCCGTCCAGGGTGATCTCCCCGCTGTACCGGAGAAAGCCCAGCACGCACTTCATCAGCGTGGTCTTGCCCGCGCCGTTTTCCCCGAAGAGGCCCACGATCTCCCCACGGGGCAGCTCCAGGCTGACCCCCTCCAGGGCGGTCTTGGCGCCGTATTTCTTTTCCAGATCTCTGATTTCCAGCATCTCGATCTCCTCCCTTACGCACAAAACAGTCCATACAGCAGGCGGTGCAGCGGCCCCTGTATGAAATAAGCGTCCCCCGCGCTGGTCCCCAGAAAACGGCGGGGGGTGCCGAACTGATAGATACAGAAATAGATCACCACCAGCACTGCCGGGATCAGCACAGACAGCGCAAGCCCCAGCGCCGGCAGGGCCAGGCACCGGCAGTGCAGCTCCCATCTGTCCGGCAGGCGGCGCATGAGGTAGATGCTCCTGCTCCCCCGGTAGTGGCAGAGGTAGTGGTAAAGGGCCAGGGGCAGCATACACAGGGCCATCGTGGTGAAGCCGCCAAAGTTGCCGACCAGCAGCTCGTCAAAATCCGGCATATAGCGCTCCGCAGCCCCCGCCTGCAGCATCTGCTCCTCCCGGTCCAGCAGGCCGTTGAGGAAGAGGGAGTAGTATGCCAAAAAGTGGAGAACGCTCCAAAACAGGCTGAAAAACAGGCCCAGCAGCCCCCAGTTGCGCTCCCGCCTCCCGTCCAGCCCCACGGGGACATGGCGGTCCCAGTCAATCCGCCTGCTCCGCGTCCGGTTCTTTCTCATCCGGAACACCTCCTTCCCAGTTCTGCGCCAGCCGGAAGCCGTCCAGCACAGGCCCCAGTATCGCCACTACCGAAATAACCAGATATCCGGAGAGACTGATGGACGTCTCGGCAAACGTGGATATCACCCAGGCCGTCACGGGGAACACAACGCCGCCCCTGCTCCCCCGCCGCCGGAAATAGGGGAAGCTGGCGGCGCCCAGGCCAAGGGCCGCCAGGAAGACGATGTTCCGGATATACAGGAACGTATCCTCCAGGGGCAGCAGGCCGTGGAGCAGGCCGATCCGGTAGAAGGCCAGGAACACGGTCTGCCCGCTGACACAGGCGGGATCCACCGTCCCGGCATACCACAGGCATAGCCCCAGCATCACCGCCGCCTGCACCGCCCAGAACAGCAGCAGGCAGACCACGTTGTACCCCGCCTGCCACAGCACCGTTGCCTCCTCCCGGATGGAGAGGCGGCGCAGGGTGTAGCACAGCCTGCTGCCCTGAATTTCGCACCCGCCGCAGATCAGCAGGGCCATGACCAGCAGGAATGCGATGGCGCAGACCCAGTAGACCCCGGAGGCCGCCAGCAGATCGTCGATGCTGCCCGGCTCCTCCATCCCCATCAGCACGCGCCCGAACAGAGCGGCCTCCGCCGCCGCTGCCGCCGCCAGGACCGCCAGCACCCAGCCCAGGGTGCCCCTGGCCCACAGGGCCAGAACAGAGAGATGCTTCCTCACAGTGCTCCTCCTTCCTCGTCCCAGAGCCGCCCGATCAGCTCCAGGGCCTCCTCCCGGCCC
>CABKMV010000046.1 GCA_902373635.1 uncultured Oscillospiraceae bacterium | reverse complement strand
ACCAAAGAGGGGCGCCGCCCCTCTTGTGGAATCTCCCGCAGACCCTGGGGACATCCCGCTTTTTTCTGGGAACTGCCGTAGGCGTTAGCTGCAGGCCAGACGGAGGCCCAACACCAGGGCCTCCCGGAAGATATGGCGCAGTTCCGTTCCGCTGACGGAGGTTTCTTCCTCCATATAGGCATCAAACAGCCGCTTTTGTTCGGGTGTTAGGGTCGCCACCAGCGCCCGCTCAGCATCCCTCCTGATCCTACTGAGCGTGATATATTCCCGGTCATCATATAGCGCCCGAAATTTGTTGTCCATGATATACTGATAGAGACACTCTTCGTATTCGGTCATCTTTATTGCCTTCCTAACAAGTCCGTTTGGGCTTCTTTATACCTTTATTGTAGCAGGTCCAAACGGACCTGTCAAGGAGCAAATATGGAAATTTTATCGTCTCGTCTGCTGGAATTACGAAAAGCCCGAAAACTGACCCGCCCGGAAGCGGCCGATGCAATCGGAATATCTCTGAAGTCCTATCAGAGATATGAGACTGGCGAGAGGGAACCCAGCGCTTCCGTGCTGGCGGCCTTAGCCGATCTCTACGAAGTCTCCGCAGACTACCTCCTGGGCCGCACAGAGGAAAAATAGCAGACACTTTCCCTTTAACAGGGCCAACGGCCGAAGTCGGAGTAGAAACCCGGCGGAGATCAGATGCCCGAAGGGGTTGAAATTCAGCGGCTGGATGCAAACAGGATACCGCCCAGTCCGATGAGACAAGGGATTCTTAAACCGTAGGTTTAAGCGAGTTTTTGGGTACTTTTTGCTCGCACAAAAAGTACCCCGCCCGTGGGTGCGGGAACCCACAAAAGAATCGAAAAGAAAAACTCCCCTCCGCCCGGTGGGCGGAAGAAGAAAGGAGCCCCCTATGATTTTCGACACCATCGAAGTAGCCCCACTAATGACCAACTGCTACCTCATCGGCGACGAGAAAGCAGGCGTCTGCGCTGTGATTGATCCCGGCGGGTCGCCCGACAAAGTGCTGCGCATGATCCAAAACAGCGGCCTGGAGCCCAAAATGATCCTGTTGACCCACGGCCACTATGACCATGTCAGGGGCATCCCCGGCGTGCTGGCCCAGTATCCCGCCCTGCCCATCTACTGCCATGAGAGAGAGCTGTGCGAGCCGGACAACTGGGCCAGGCGGTACTGGCTGCCCAACCAGGGCAAAAACCAGCGGACCTATGGCGAGGGGGATACCGTCACCCTGGGCGGCCTCACCTTCCAGGTGCTCCACACCCCCGGCCACTCCGCGGGGAGCGTAGTGCTGCTGGTAGAGGACGTGATGCTCTCGGGGGACACCCTCTTTGCTGGATCCTGCGGGCGGTGGGACCTGCCCGGCGGCAGCGAGGCGGACATCATGGCCTCCCTGGCCCGGCTGGGCCGGCTGGAGGGGGACTACAAGGTCTGTCCCGGCCACGGCGCCTGCTCCACCCTGGAGCGGGAGCGGCAGGATAACGGCTACCTGAGGCAGGCGCTGGCGAGATGAAGCTGATCTTCAAGGGGCACGACTATCGCTACGCCGTGGAGCAGAGCCTGCTGGCCTTTTTCCCCGCCGAGCGCCCGGTCTATGACGGCGACGACCCTAATACCGCCCGCGTCTCCCTGTCTGCCGGCCGGACATACCATACCGCTGTGACGGTGCTGGACGTGGACGGCCATACCGCCCGGGGGCTGGCCCGGATGGACGTGTCCGGGGCGAAGGACGACTATGAGCGGGAGCGGTTTTTACAGCGGATCGTGAAGCTGAGCTTTTTCAAGGCCGCCCGGGCCCTCACCGGCGTCACCCCCGCCTGGGGCGCCCTCACGGGCATCCGTCCGGCCAAGCTGGCCGCCGGGCTTCTGGAAGAGGGGTGCAGTCCCCGGCAGGCGGACCGCATCCTGCGGGACACCTACTTCGTCTCTCCCCAGCGCCGGGAGCTGGCGATCCAATGCGCCCAGGCGGGACTGGAAGCCAAGGGGTGCCTGGCTGACAACGACATCTCCCTGTACGTGGGCATCCCCTTCTGCCCCACCCGCTGCGCCTACTGCAGCTTTGTCAGCAACAGCGTGAAGAAGAGCTTTCATCTGGTGGAGCCCTACCTGGAGGCCCTGCTGCGGGAGATCGACAGCGCGTCCAGGCTGGTGCGGGATCTGGGGCTGCACATCAAATCCTTTTACATGGGCGGCGGCACCCCCACCACGCTGACGGCGGAACAGATGGACCGGCTGCTGGGACACCTTAATGCCAGTTTCGACCTGGGCTCTGTCGTAGAATATACCGTGGAGGCGGGCCGCCCCGACACCATCACGCCGGAGAAGCTGCGGGTGCTCAAGCGCCGCGGCGTCACCCGCATCAGCATCAATCCCCAGACCATGGAGGACCATGTTCTCGCCGCCATTGGACGCCGCCACAGTGCCGACGACATCCGCCGGGCTATGGCCATGGTGGACGCAGTGGGCTTTCCCCATGTCAATATGGATCTGATCGCCGGGCTGCCGGAGGATACCCCCGCGGGCTTTCGCAGGAGCCTGGACGAGGTGATACGCCTGGGCGCCGACGACATCACCATCCACACCCTGAGCCTGAAAAAGGGCAGCCGCATCACCCTGGAGGGCACCCGTATCCCCACAGTGGAGGAGGTGGGAGAGATGCTGGATTACGCCAACCCCGCCCTGCGGCAGGCCGGCTTCGCCCCTTATTACCTCTACCGGCAGAAGTACATGTCCGGCAGCTTTGAGAATGTGGGCTGGTGCAGGCCGGGCGGCACCGGGTGGTACAACATCTATATCATGGAGGAGCTCCACAGCATCCTCAGCCTGGGCTGCGGCGGCTCCACCAAGATGGTGGATCCTGCCCGTAACCGGATCGAGCGGGCCTTTAATCTGAAATTTCCAACTGAGTATATCCAGCGTCCGGAAAAGGCGGCGGAAAACCAGGCCGCGTTTCGCGCATTCTATGAGAGCAAATAGCAAGGAGGAAAGTCGATGGCATATTCCCTGAGAGAGATCAACGACGCCGTCCGTTCAGACCCAAAAGGGTTTGCGGAGGAATGTGACGACGCCTACAACAAAAAAATCGAAAAGGCGGCCTGCCAGATCGCGGAAAACCGGTCCAAATCCAGGATCGTTCTGCTCTCCGGCCCCTCCGGCAGCGGCAAGACCACCACAGCCAAAAAGATCGAGGCCAAGCTGGAGGAGATGGGTATCCAGTCCCACGCCATTGCCATGGACAACTACTTCCAGACTGTGGACCCGGAGACCGCCCCCCGGAACCGGGAGGGGCAGATCGACTATGAATCCCCCTTCTGCCTGGATATGGACCTGCTCAACCGGCACTTCAAAATGCTGGACCGGGGGGAGAAGATCCACATCCCCAAATTTGAGTTTGCCCGGCAGATGCGCTCCGCTATCAAAAGCCACCCCCTGCAGCTGGGAAAGGATGAGATCGCTATCTTCGAGGGCATCCACGCCCTCAACGACATCATCACCGGCAAAAACCCCGACGCGATGAAGGTGTATATCTCCGCCCGCTCCAACGTGCTGGACGAGGAGGGCAAGGTCGCCTTCAAGGGTACCTGGATGCGCCTGGCCCGCCGCACCGTCCGGGACGCCAAGTTCCGCTCCTGGGAACCGGACGTCACCATCAGGATGTGGGCCAATGTCCGCCGGGGTGAGAAGCTGTATATCTCCCCCTTCAAGGATAACGCCAACATTCAGTTTGACAGCTCCCTGCCCTACGAGGTCAGCGTGGTAAAAGCCTTTGCCCAGCCTCTGTTTGAGCGCCTGCACCTGTCGGAGGACATGGAGCGGTATGAGGAGATCGGCCACCTGGTGGAGGCCTACCCCAAATTTGAGACCCTGGATGAGAAATATATCGCGGCCGACTCCCTGATCCGGGAGTTTATCGGCGGCGGCATTTATGACGACTGAGAGGAGAATTGCCATGGGAATCCGTATTATCTGGAACACAGGAGCATGGAAGAAGCTGCTCCGCCGCACAAAGTCCACCGCCTCCGACGTGGCGGAGACCGCCCGCTCCGGCGCAGCCGCGGTGGGGCAGAAGGCGGAGGACGCGCTGGTTTACGCCAAGCTGCGCCGGGCCGTCAGGGACCTGGAGGAGGAGATCGCGCTGCAGATGCAGGCTATGGGCGAGATGGTCTACGCCACCCACAAAGGCAATCCCTCCGACAGCGAGGAGCTCCAGGAGATCCTGGAATACGTGGACAGCCTGTATGAGCAGATCGAGGGCCACCAGCGCCAGATGAAGATCATGCAGGGGGTCCTGTTCTGCGGGGCCTGCGGCGCGGAGAACGCCGCTACCAACGTCTACTGCCAGGAGTGCGGCCAGCCCCTCTCCCGCAGCTGACGCGGCGCGGGGCTGGCTGTTGTCATGGGCCGGCCCCTTCCCCCGTATACTTCCCTTGGAGGGCGAGCCGTGCCCTCTCCATTCTGAGCCACTAAAAGAGGGTTTTCCATGTCCAAAGAACGCAAACAGACCTTTATGGGCGGCGTGACGGTGCTGGCTATCTCCACCGTGTTCGTCAAGCTCTGCGGCGCGCTGTACAAGATCCCCCTGAACAATATCCTGGGGGACGAGGGCATCACCCATTTCATGAGCGCCTACAATATCTATGCCTTCCTGCTGACGCTGTCCACCGCCGGGCTGCCCCTGGCCCTCTCCAAGCTCATCAGCGAGGCCAACGCCACGGGCCGGCGCAACCAGATGCGCCGCTGCTTCAACACGGCTATGGCCCTGTTCCTGGCCGTGGGCGTGGTGGGTACCGTGGCCATGCTGGTCTTTACCGAGCAGCTGGCCGCCTGGATGAACAACTCCATGGCCTACTGGCCCATCAAGGCCCTGGGCGTGTCGGTGGTCTGCGTGTCCATCATGTGCGCCTATCGGGGCTTTGCCCAGGGGCAGCAGAACATGGTGCCCACGGCGGTCAGCCAGTTTATCGAGGCCTTTTTCAAGCTGGTCATCGGCCTTCCGCTGGCGTGGTATCTGATCCATGCGGGCAAGAGCCTGGAGATCGGCGCGGCGGGGGCTATCGTCGGCGTCAGCGCCGGCACTGTGCTGGCCATGATCTATATGATCGTCAACTACAAGCGGCACCGGGGCCCCATCCTCTGGGGCACCGACAAGGCCCAGAGCCACGCCACGATCCTCAGGCGCCTGCTGGCCCTGGGCATCCCCATTACCATCGGCCAGGCGGGGATGAGCCTTCTCAACCTGGTCGACCAAAAGATCATCCTGGGGCAGCTCCAGAATGTTCTGGGCCTGGCGGAGAAATCCGCCGCCGCCCTCTACGGCCAGTACACCTTCAGCAGCACCCTCTTCAACCTGCCCGCCTCCTTCCTGCCCGCTGTGGCCATCAGCCTGATCCCCGCGGTCTCCGTGGCAGTGACGAGGAAGGATCACAGGGAGGTCAACCGGGTCGTCACCACCAGCTTCCGGCTGATCGCCATGCTGGCCATTCCCGCGGGCGTGGGCCTCTCCGTGCTGGCCGGCCCTATTCTGATGCTGCTGTATCCCGCCCAGCGGGAGGCCGCCGCGGCCGCCACCTACCACCTGCAGCTGCTGGGCATCGCCTCCATCTTCGTGTGCATCATGCTCCTGACCAACTCCATCATGCAGGCCCACGGCAAGGTGCAGCTTCCCATCTACACCATGCTGATCGGCGGCGTGGTGAAGGTGGGTATCAACTATGTCCTGGTGGGCAATCCGGATATCAACATCAAGGGCGCCCCCATCGGCACCCTGGTGTGCTACGCCCTCATCGCTCTCATCAACCTTTTCATCGTCTCCCGCCTGCTGGAGCAGAAGCCCAATTATCTCGCCATTTTCTTAAAACCGGTCCTGGCCTCCGCTGTCATGGGCGCCGCCGCCTGGGCAGGCCACGGCCTGCTCAGCCGCTTCCTCAACGGAGGCTATGCCAAGGAGAGCCTGGCTACGCTCCTGGCGATCTGCGTCGCCGTGGCGGTCTATTTGGTCCTGGTGGTGGCCCTGCGGATGATCACCCGGGAGGATCTGAAGATGGTCCCCAAGGGCGAAAAGCTGGCAAAGCTGCTGCACATCCGCTGATTTTGCATTTGTGGTCAAGATTTTTCCCAAACCGGGGAATTTAAGGGATAAAATCCTTGCAACCGAGGCAAAAGTATGTTAGATTAAGAGAAGTGTAGCAGCAAGGGGGAAGATCCCCGGAAACAAAAGAAAAGAAAATAAAAGGAGACTGTCTCATGAATAAGGCTGAACTGATCCATGCCGTAGCCGAGAAGGCCGCTCTGTCCAAGAAGGATTCCGAGGCTGCCGTCAACGCCACCCTGGAGGCTATTTCCGCCGCTCTGAGCGAGGGCGAGGAGGTCCGTCTGGTGGGCTTCGGCACCTTTGAGGTAAAGAAGCGGGAGGCCCGCATGGGCCGCAACCCCAAGACCAAGGAGCCTATTCCCATTCCCGCCTCCAAGATCCCCTCCTTCAAGGCGGGCAAGGCCCTGAAGGACAGCGTCGCCAAGTAAAACAGGATCCCCAGCAGCAGGGGTGCGGCCAGCCGCCGCACCCCTTGTTTTTGAGAAAGGGGCGTTTTTCATGCGTCTGGACAAATATTTGAAGGTTTCCCGGCTCATCAAGCGGCGTACGGTGGCCAACGAGGCCTGCGACAACGACCGCGTCACCGTCAACGGCCGCCCGGCACGGGCCTCCTACGAGGTGAAAGCGGGGGACGTGATCGCGATCCGCTTCGGCGAGCGGACACTGACCGTGGAGGTGCTGGCCGTCCAGGAGAGCGTCGGCAAGGCGGACGCCGCCGCCCTCTACCGGGAGGTATAGCCCCCGCCGGGACCCCCTCCTCTGGGAGGGCCGCATGGAGCAGTCATAAATCGGACAGACCTCCCATATACATCTAAGGAAACGATGGATATGGGAGGTCTGTCTATGCCCTATGAAGATATGAGCGGGATGCAGCACAGGCTGGAGCTGGACGGCCGGGAGCGGCTGGTGGTATCCGGCGTGGAGGAGGTGGAGCGGTTCGACGAGGAGGAGATCGTCATGAACACCACCGCCGGCACCCTAGTGGTGGGCGGCACAAATCTGCACATTGGCAAGCTGAACCTGGACGGCGGGGAGCTCCATGTGGACGGCTCCATCCATACGCTGCTCTATGAGGACGTCAGCCCCGGCGGCGGCCAGGGCGGCTTTTTGCGGCGGCTGTTTGGGTAAGGCCCATGGGAAATTACATACCGGAGCAGCTGGCCATGTTCCTGCGCTCCATCCTGCTGGGCGGCACGCTGGCCCTGCTGTACGACCTGGTCCGCCCCCTGCGGCGGCTGGGCGGAAGGGAATGGAGCGGCCTGCTGGACGCCCTGGTGAGCCTTATCTCCGCCGCATCCCTGTTTTTCTTTTTCATGGCCGGGGACGGCGAACTGCGGCTGTTCATCCTTTTGGGCGCGCTGGGGGGCGTGGTGCTGTTTTTCTGCCTGCTCAGCCAGCCTCTGCGTCCCCTGTGGGACTTCTGGTTCCAGATCTTTTTTGCTCCCATTGGCCTGTGTAAAAAATTTTTGGAAAAATTGTATCAACTTTGCAAAAAAGTCTTTTCTTTTTTGCAAAACTGGTTTACAATAACTATTACACAACTATGCAGGAAGCGGCTGCATGCCGGGAGGGGAGAGCAGGACATGGCCCAGACAAACAAGCCCAAAAAGAAGCGGCCCAGCAGCAAGCTGACGGGCCTGATTTTGATCGCCCTCCTCTTCGGCATCGGCGTCCAGCTCTACCATATGTACGGCCAGCTGCAGGAGGCCCAGGCGGAGGAGGCTGTCTATGCCCAGCGGCTGGAGGAGCTGCAGGAGGCTAACCGGCGGCTGGAGGATGCTGTGGAAAACAGCGATGACCCCCAGCTGATGGAGGACAAGGCGCGGGAGGAGCTGGGCATGGTAAGCCCCGGAGAGAAGATCCTCTACTTTGATTGATCGATCAGATGAATATCAGCCGACGGCAGCGGCCCCGGATACTGTAAAACGGTAGCCGGGGCCGTTTTTGCGCCCTGTCCCGGAATTTTTTCTGTTTTTGTGACAAATCCCTCCACCGGATCGTTTTGTATGCGAGTGCACTCCAAGAAAGAACCGAGGATGAGAATGGAACGAACAGCGTTTATGGATGCCGTCCGGCAGCACCAGGACATGGTCTACCGGCTTGCCCTGCACTATTTTGCCAGCGCCCCTGATGCGGAAGACGCGGTGCAGGAGGTGTTTTTGCGGCTGTACACCTGGGAAAAACCCTTTGACAGCCCCGAGCACCTGCGCCGCTGGCTGATCCGGGTGACGGTGAACTACTGCCGGGACGTACTGAAAAGCCCCTGGAGGCGCCGCAGGGTCTCCCTGGATACCCTGCCGGAACAGCCGGCATTCCAGGAGCCGGAGCAGGCAGAGCTGTACCAGGCGGTCATGTCCCTGCCGGAGAAGTACCGGACCGTTCTGGATCTGTTCTACTACGAGGAGCTCTCCACCCTGGAGATCGCCCAGCTGCTGGGTATCCGGCAGTCCGCCGTGACCACCCGGCTGGCCCGTGCCAGGGGGAAGCTGAAAAAAACATTGACGGGGGTGTGGCAAGATGAAGAATAAGGATCTATACCAAGCTACCTTTTCCCAGCTCCATTCCTCCACGGAAATCCATTGGGAGGCATATGAGACGATGAATCACGCATACAAGCGGCGGCCCGCCAAAGGGCTGCTCCTTTTGACCGCGGTGGTGGTCCTGCTGGCGGCGCTGACCACTGTGGCGGTCGCCACAGACTTTTTCCATCTGTGGGATCTGCTCCTGCCCCAGCGGCAGGAGGTCCGGCTGCCGGCCGATCCGGATACCGGGGCCCAGCCGGTACAGACTGTGGACGTTATAAGCCTCTCCGGCTATCTGGATGCCCCGGAGAGCCTGGCCCTGGCGGAGTGGCAGGACTTCCTGTCCGGTTACGATGTCGCCGCCGCGGCCCACGCCGCCGACCAGGCCCCGGGGCAGGTGGATGCTCGCTACAGCCTCTACCAGGTCTACAACCAGGAGATGGCGGACAAGCTGGAGGAGATCATCACCAAGTACGGCCTGAAGCTCCACGCACAGCTCATTGACGTCTACCAGCACCCGGAGGCCATGGAGGGAATCTGGGAGGCCCTTGGGGAGAACCGGGCCTACAGCGCCTACCTCTATGAGGACGGCACCCTCCAGTTCGACGGGGAGTACGACCTGTCCGGCGGCGGGATGGTCGAATATCAGTTCCGCCGGGCGGTGCGGGGCAGCTTTGACGAGGTGATATTGAATATCGGCGACGTGGCCCAGTACCAGCAGTGGGGCTACGCCACCCCGTGCGGCACGGCGGTGCGGCTGGCCCTGGGGCCCGACAAGGGCCTGCTCATCGCGGACCTGGAGGACTCCTTTGTCACAGTCAACGTGCTTCTGGGCAGCAGCGGCGGTTTGACGGCGGCAAATCTGGAGGAACTGGCGGACAGCTTCGATTTCACAGTCCTGACCCCGGCGGCGCCGCCCCGGGTCGAGGAGCACCCCTTTGGGGACAGCTCCCCCTCCCCGGAGGAGGACGCGATCTATCAGGGCGCCTCTATCCAGGAATCTGTGGCCCAGGACTTCTACTGTGAGTTTATCCGGGCCATCAAAGAGGACCGCCGCCTGGGCGCGGCGGAGATGATCGATTGGCCCAGGACTGTGACGACCCCGGAGGGGAACTATACCATTGAGACGGCGGAGGACTTCCTGCCCTACTACGACGACATCTTTACGGCCTCTCTGCTGGAAAGCGTCGACACCAATCAGTATGACGAGGGCTGGGCCGACCTCTTCGTCCACAACGGCATGGTAGGCGCCGCGGGCGGCGCAATCTGGTTTGCCCTGGTGGAGGATGGGCGGATCGCCGTATTGACCGTGCAGAACGGGGAGTGTTGGAGCATCCGCTCTGCCGACGCCGGTGTGACATCTGAGGCTGACGCCTGGGCAGGCGAGTACAGCGACCCCGATACAGGCGAGCCGGGGCTGGCGATCCAGGAAAATGCTGACGGCACGTATCAGATCGCCATCAACATCTTTCGTTTGGCCTGTCTGGACGACGGCGTGGGGACCGCTGTGGACGGCGGGATCGAATTTTCGGCCACCGCCCCCAACGGGGAGACGCTTTATGGGCGGATCGCCATCTCAGATGGGACCGCTACAGTGACCTTTACAGATGCAGTATGGAGCGAATATTCCGGCGTGAACCAGTATCAATTCCATAAAATATCCGATGTTCCTAATCTATGAAAAACCTCCCTGCTGTAGGCAGGGACATATAGGGAAGGGGGGGGCAGAGGCCCCGCCCTTCCTTTTCGAATAAAAAGGAGCCGCTGCCTGAGACAGCGGCCCAAACGGGTGGGATATTGGAAAGCTTCCATCAAGCATTGTACAACGGTTGTCCACCTTTGTAAATAGGAGCTTTTGCCGCTTTTTGAGAACGTTTCAGTCCTTTTGTCGAAGGCTGTCCCCGGCAGGCACAGGGACAGGCCCACCTGGACAAACTGTCCGCTATTCTCTGTCTCTCCCAAAATATTCCTGTACAAGCTTTCCAAAAGATGCTATAATAGTGGTACCCCGGTAGGGGAAGCAAGAAAGGAGCGATTTTATGAAGTTCACATTTACCTGCAAAAAGGTGTCCCTCAACGACTCCATCAAGGAGTACGCCGAGAAGAAGATCTCCAAGCTGGATCGTTACTTCAGGGAGGACGCCGATGCACTTGTGACCTTCTCTGTGGAAAAGGATCACCGCTGCGTGGTGGAGATCACCCTGGTCAGCGGCGGCACCCTGTTCCGTGCGCAGGAGGAGTCCCGCGACGGCGACATGCGCGGCGCGATCGACGCGGCCTGCGCCACGATTGACCGCCAGATCCGCAAAAACAAGACCCGCCTGAGCAAGCGTCTGCGCCAGGACGCGCTGGTTTCCAATATTCCTGCCGAGTTCGACGTCAACGAGGAGACAGACTTCCAGGTGGTCCGCACCAAGCACATCGCCGTGAAGCCCATGAGTGCAGAGGAAGCGATCCTGCAGATGAATCTGCTGGGACACGACTTCTTCGTCTATCGCAACACGGACAACGTGGTGAGCATTGTCTATCGCCGGAAGAACGGCGGCTACGGCCTGCTGGAGACCGACGGCATCGAGGAATAGGCCCGCGGCCGCCCCTTTGGGCGCCGCGCTATACAGCGGGAGGGCGGAGCGGCTGCTCCGCCCTCTGTTCGTCTCATTTAAGAAAGCGCTTACCATTCTCTCCACCTCTGTCTTTGTTTTATTTCCGCGGGGATTTTGCTGCATCTCTTTCAGCAAAAGCACATCATTTCAAATAATTATCACAAAATTTTGATTTTCCTATTGACGGAAAGAAAAAAAGCAGATATAATGTGCTCACGATATGAAACCGCTTACAATTTCATGTTCCACTGTCTTTTCACCATAAAATCCCGAAAAATTCCATGGAGGAGGCTTTCCCATGAGTCTGAAGATCCGCGACAGCTACCGCTACGCCATCGCCTGCCCCACCAGTATGGGGGTACGCATCACACCGGAGGACCGCATGGCCGTCCACAACAGCACCCACTTCCTGATGCAGGCCACCAGCGCCGAGAGCAACGTACTGAACGTTGCCTCCTCCCTGGGTATGGAATGTCTGGCGCTGACGAAATTTGTCCAGGGCAGCCCCGTTGCCCAGTTCATCCAGAGCCAGCTGCGGGCCCGGAATATCCGCTATGAGGGCGTCGAGGTCCCCCAGGGCGGCCCCTGGGGCTACCGCCACCAGTTCAACATCGCCGACAGCGGCTATGGCCTGCGGGCCCCCCGGGTGTGGAATGACCGGGCCGGAGAGGTGGGACGGACCCTCTCCGCCGATGACTTCGACCTGGAGCGCATCTTTGGCCGGGAGGGGGTGGCCATCCTGCACATCTCCGGCCTGATCGCCGCCATGAGCGAGGAGACCACCGCCTGCTGCCTGGCTCTCGCCAGGACCGCCAAGCGGTATGGCACCCTGGTCAGCTTCGATCTCAACTACCGGGCCACCTTCTGGAAGGGCCGGGAGGCGGAGCTCCACGACGCCTTCCACCAGATCGCCTCTGTGGCCGACGTGCTGGTGGGCAATGAGGAGGACTTCCAGCTGTGCCTGGGCTTTACCGGGCCCGAGGCAGGCGGCAAGGACCTCTCCGGCAAGATTGACAGCTTCAAGACCATGATCGGCGAGGTGCGGGAAAAGTACCCCAACGCCCAGGTCTACGCCACCACGCTGCGCCAGGTCCTCAGCGCCAACGAGCACCTGTGGGGCTGCCTGATGCTGGCGGATGGGACATGGCACGTGGAGGAGCCCCGGCCCATCCCTGTGCTGGACCGCATCGGCGGCGGCGACGGCTTTACCGGCGGGCTGCTCTATGGCATCCTGAAGGGCTGGGAGAGCGAGAAGTGGGCCCAGTTCGGCTGGGCCACCGGTGTGCTGGCCGCCAGCAGCCTCAACGACTACGCCGAGCCCGCCGACGAGAAGCAGGTCTGGGATATCTATGCCGGCAACGCGAGAGTGCAGAGATAGAGACAAGATATATATCCTTTTCTTTGTGGGCAAAGAAAAGGATCAAAAGAAAAACTTTTTATGGCGAAACTGCGTTTCGCCCGGCGTCTTTTCTGGTTCTCGATGGCCGCACGGCTCACGCCGTGCTGGAGGGCCCCTCCGAGAAACATTTATCATGTAAAAGGAGCGACACAATATGAAAAAAGCAGATATCGGCCTGATCGGCCTTGCCGTTATGGGTGAGAACCTGGTGATGAACATGGAGTCCAAGGGCTTCACCGTGGCTGTTTACAACCGCACCACCGAAAAAGTCAAAAAATTTGTGGAGGGCCGGGCCGCCGGGAAAAACATTGTGGGGACCTACTCCCTCCAGGAGCTGGCGGACAGCCTGGAAAAGCCCCGGAAGATCATGATGATGGTCAAGGCCGGCCAGGCCGTGGACGACCTCATTGAGCAGGTCATCCCCTACCTGGAGGAGGGCGACATCCTCATTGACGGCGGCAACAGCCATTTCCCCGACACCATCCGCCGCACGGCCTATGTGGAGAGCAAGGGCCTCTTGTACGTGGGCACCGGCGTGTCCGGCGGGGAGGAGGGCGCTCTCAACGGCCCCTCCCTGATGCCCGGCGGCTCCCCCGCCGCCTGGCCCTATGTAAAGCCCATCTTCCAGGCCATCTGCGCCAAGGTGGAGGACGGCTCCCCCTGCTGCGACTGGGTGGGGGAGAACGGCGCGGGCCACTTCGTGAAGATGGTCCACAACGGCATCGAGTACGGCGACATGCAGCTCATCTGCGAGGCCTACCAGCTCATGCGGGACGGCTTGGGTATGAGCGCCCAGGAGATGCACCAGGTCTTCGCCGCCTGGAACGAGACGGAGCTGGACAGCTACCTCATCGAGATCACCCGGGACATCCTGGGCTATCAGGATGAGAAGGGCGAGACCACCGTGGACCACATCCTGGACACCGCCGGCCAGAAGGGTACCGGCAAGTGGACGGGCATCGCCGCCCTGGACGAGGGCGTGCCTCTGACCCTCATCGGCGAGGCGGTGTTTGCCCGGTGCCTGTCCGCCATGAAGAGCGAGCGCGTCGCCGCCGCCAAGGCGTTCCCGAAAACCGTCCCCACCTTCACTGGCGACAAGGCCGCCTTCATCGAGTGCATCCGCAAGGCCCTGTACGCCTCCAAGATCATCTCCTACGCCCAGGGGTATACCCTCATGCGCACTGCAGCCAAAACCTACGGCTGGAACCTGAACTACGGCGGCATCGCCCTCATGTGGCGGGGCGGCTGCATCATCCGCAGCGTGTTCCTGGGCAAGATCAAGGAGGCCTTTGACAAAAACCCCGCCCTGGAGAACCTGCTGCTGGACGACTATTTTGGCGAGACGATCCGCGGTCTGGTGCCCGCCTGGCGGGAGGTGGTCGCCTACGCCGTAAAGGCCGGCATCCCCATGCCCGCCTTCTCCTCTGCTCTCAGCTACTTTGACGGCTACACCACCGAGAGCCTGCCCGCCAACCTGCTCCAGGCCCAGCGGGACTACTTCGGCGCCCACACCTACGAGCGGACAGACGCCCCCAGGGGCCAGTTTTTCCACACCAACTGGACCGGCCACGGCGGCAATACCACTGCCAACACCTACCAGGCGTAACGCCGGTTTCTCTCCTTTCTCCTCCGCCGGGACGCGGTTTTTCCGCGCCCCGGCGGCCTTCCTCCATTGACCGACATGACAAGGAGGCCATCATGGCAATCAAACTCATCCTGCTGGATCTGGACGGCACGCTGCTCACCAGCGACAAGAGGATCTCCCCTGGGAACTACGCCGCCCTGGAGCGGGCCTGCGCCAGGGGGATCCATATCGTCCCCAGTACCGGCCGCTTCTTTGACGGGATCCCCCAGGTGGTGCGGGACCTGCCCTTCGTGCGCTACGCCATTACAGTCAACGGCGCCCAGATCTACGACCGGGCGGAGGACAGAATCCTCCGCCGCGCCGAGATCCAGCCGGCGGACGCGGAGCGGATCTACGACCGGCTGGAGGCCCTCCCGGTGATCTACGACTGCTTTTTGGACGGCTGGGGATACATGGACCGGCGCAATTACCAGCGCATCGACCAGTTCATCTCCGACCCCAGGGTCAACAGGATGGTCAAGGATCTGCGCAAGCCCGTGGAAAATTTCCGCGCTTTCATGCGGGAGCAGAACAGGCCGGTGCAGAAGATCCAGATGTTCTTCCAGGACATGGCCCTGCGGGAACAGGTGTGGGCCCAGCTCATCCGGGAGTTCCCCGACATGTCCGTCACCAGCTCCATCTCCAACAATGTGGAGATCAATGCCGGGCACGCCAATAAGGGGGAGGCCCTGGAGTTCCTGTGCCGCTATCTGGGCCTGGAGGTGAGCCAGTCCATGGCCTTCGGCGACGGCAGCAACGACCGGAGTATGATCGAGGCCGCCGGCGTGGGGGTCGCCATGGCCAACGCGGACCAGGCGCTGAAGGCGGCCGCCGATTATATCACCGACACCAACGACAACGACGGCGTGGCCAAGGCGATGGAGAAGTTCTGCTTCTGATAAATCAAGAGAGAGGCCCCCGGGGCGCTGTGCGCTCTGGGGGCCTCACCATTCTATACTTTCTGGCAAAAGGCTTCTCTTATTACCGGGCGCAGGTCTTTGATCCCCTGCAAGCCTCCCGGCCAGCACAAAATTCCTATATCTCTCTTTCAAAAATAATTTGGTAGCATAATGGGCTGTTAACACCCGATTTCTCGTTGATCGGTACAACAACTTGTTTTAATCGCCACCCCTGTTCCGCTTCTGAAACGATTGCTTTTTTGCACTCCTCGAATGTAGCTCCTGCTTCCGTTTTTAACCCTGCCTGCACTTTGATTTCGACAAACTTATATTCATACTTCTTCATCGTCACATTCCTTTCAGTCCCCGTTTTGTCAAATCCATCATCCTGCCATGTATACCTGCCCGCAAAAAAGTTTCAGCGTTTATCCGTCCTCTTCCGGAAAACACAACGCCGGATCGGGATTTTAGGGAAAAGGCTCAAGTGGTGTTGCCCACAAACAGCTTCGGCGTCAGGGTGATGCGGTCCGGCCGCTGGATCCCCTCCAGCCGGTCGCAGAGGGCGCGGGTGGCCTCCACCCCCATCAGGCTCAGCCCCGTGTCGGCGCTGGTCAGCTCGTGGCGGCTCAGCTTGCCCACCCAGGCGTTGTTGAACCCCGCCACCGCCACATCCTGGGGGATGCGCAGCTCCCGCTCCTCCAGGGCGCGGATGGCCCCCAGAGCCACCACGTCCTCCGAGCAGACGACGGCTGTGAATGCCTCCTCACGCTCCAAAAGCGCCTTCATGGCCTCATAGCCGCCCGCAAACCCCATGACCGGGGCCCGGACCATATGCTCCTCCCCATAGCCGGGGAAATGACGGCCCATGGCGGTGCAGTACCCCTCCCGCTTCCTGCGGGCGCTGTCCGTGTCCATATCGTCGATATACAGGATGCCCGAGTGGCCCCGGCCGATCAGGTGCTCCACCGTGATCTCTATGCCGTACCGGTCGTCGCACTGGATGGAGCAGACGTTTTCCCGCTCCAGCACGCCGTTGACAAACACGATCTTGGTGGAAGGGTGGTAGCAGTCGATTGCCCGCTCCGTGGCCTCATTCATAAAAACGGAACCGATCAGAATGATGCCGTCCACCCGGAAGTCCCTCAGCATTTGGAAGGCGTTGGAGGGGTCCGGGTCGTCCGTGTTGCAGAACAGGCAGCAGAACCCCTTCTTCCGCAGCTCCTGCTCAATGACATAGGCCATGTCGATGTAGTGGGTGTTGCGGATGTCCTGCATCACCATCCCCACCATCCGCATAGAGCTGGAGGCCAGCCCCCTGGCAATGCTGCTGGGGGTATAGTTGTATTTCTGCAAGACCGCCTCCACCCGCCGGCGGGTCTTGGGGCTGATATTCTGCTTGTTGTTCATCACGCGGGAAACCGTTGCAATGGAGACGTTTGCCTCCTTGGCAATGTCATAGATGTTCATATCGTTTCTCCCGGACGATGCCCCCGCAGCCCGAGTGCAAAGTCCTAAAAATAGCACTTTTAAGTGCTTACAATGTCATTATACAGATGGTTTTGTTCCATGTCAACCCTTTTGGCCGGGCCGCCCCGGCAGCAGGGCCCCCCGGCGCGCCGGGGGCCCTCGCTCCTATTTTTTATGGGCGGCAGGGAACGACGCCGTCCTCCGTCACCAGGTAGTCCATGGTCAGATCGTGGTCCTCCACCGGGATCTCCTCCCGGACCAGCAGCCTGCGGCAGAGCAGCATCGTGGGGCAGTCGGTCCGGGGAAGATAGCGGTCATAATACCCCCCGCCATAGCCCAGGCGCTGGCCCCTGGCGTTGCCGGTGCAGCAGGGGACGACCGCCAGGTCCAGATCCGCCGGCTCCACCACCGGGCAGTCCAGCCTGGGGGCCAGGATACCGTATCTGCCGCTGACCAGATCGCCCAGCCCCTGGATCTGCCGGGCCTCCATGACCCCCTGTCCCACGCACAAGGGCACCGCCAGGATCTTCCCGTCCTCCAGGGCCCCTCTCAGCAAGGCGCCGGTGTCGATCTCCCGGTCGCTGCCCACATAGCAGAAAATGGTGCGGGCCTGCCGGTATGCCTCCGAGTGGAGCACCCAGCGGCAGATCGCCGCGTCCGCCTCCCGGCAGTAGACCGGGGACAGATTCTTCACCTGGGCGGCGATCTCCGCGCGCAGCTTACTTTTCATTTTTGGCTCCCCGCAGATGGGCGTACCAGAAGGTAAAACCGATCAGCACGCCGCCGAGGATATTGCCCAGGGTGACAGGCAGCATGTTGCCCACAATGTAGTTGCCCCAGGTCAGATCCTCCACCGCCACGCCGGCGGCCTGAGCGGCCTCCACATAGGCCGGGACGCCCTTGGCGAACAGGCCCAGCATGCAGTAGGTCATATCCGCGATGGAGTGGTTGAAGCCGCAGGTGACAAAGAACATCACCGGCGCCCAGGCGGCGATAAAGCGGCTGGCCACATCCTTGCCGCTCAGGCTCATGAGCACGCCCAGCGTCACCAGGATGTTGCAGAGAAGTCCCATGAAGAACGCGTTCTGGAACGGCATGGTCATCTTGCCCACCGCCACCTTCATGGAGAAGGCGGCCAGGGCGTTGGCCCCCGCGCCCAGCCAGCCGAACCGGGCGCAGATGAAGGAGAGGGCCATGCTGCCCACAAAGTTGCCGACGTACACGAAGCACCAGTTGCGCAGCATCCCCGCCACCGTGGCCTTCTTATCCAGCACGCTGATGGAGATGAGGGTGTTGCCGGTGAACAGCTCCGCCCCGGTAACGATCACCATGCCCAATCCGAAGGCGAACAGCAAACCGGAAACCATGCGGATGGTGGAGTTATTGTCCAGGGCGTAGGTGGCCATGTTGGTCACGCAGGAGGGGAAGCCGATGAGGAAACCAGCCAGGACGCCCAGCAGCAGCATCTTGGAGATGGGGAGCCTGGTCTTGGCGGCGCCCGCGCTGGCATAATTGGCGGTCGTCTCCGCCGCGGTAAACAGATTCATTTTTCAGCCTTCCTTTCCGCAGGCCAGGGTCCGTCCGGCAGCCTCCACCACATGGCCGATCAGCACGGAGGTGGTCACAGCGCCCACGCCGCCGGGGACGGGGGTGATCGCCTCTACAATGGGCTCCACCTCTTCAAACGCCGCGTCGCCCGCAATGGCGCCCTTGCCGCCCCTGGCGTTGACTTTCTCCTCGTCCCAGTTGATGGAAACGTCGATGACGATCTGGCCGGGACGGACGTACTCCTTGGTCAGACTTCTCAGCACGCCGGCGGCGGAGACCAGGATGTCCGCCTCACGGGCCACAGCGGGCAGATCCCTGGTGCGGGTGTGGCAGACGGTAACGGTGGCGTTCCTGCCCAGAAGCATCATGGCGGCGGGCTTGCCCACCACCAGGCTGCGGCCGATGACCACAGCCTTCTTCCCAGTACAGTCGATGCCGTAGTGGTCCAGGATCTCCATACAGGCAGCGGGCGTGCAGGGGGCAAAGCCCAGCTTTTTCCCCATGAACACACCGGCGTTGGAACCGTCGGTCATGCCGTCCACGTCCTTACGGGGATCCAGGCGGTTACAGATCTCGTCCTGATCCGCCTTCAGGTGCTTGGGCAGGGGGCGGAACAGGAGCACGCCGTGGATCTTGTCATTGGCGTTGATCTCGTCGATGACCTTGAGAAGCTCCTCCTTGGTCACGTCCTCGCTCAGCACGAACTTCTCCACGGCCACACCCAGGGTCTCCGCCCGCTTAGCGGCGCCTCTTTCGTAGCTGAGGTCGTCGGGCCGCTCGCCGCAACGGACAATGGCCAGGGTCGGGTCCACGCCCCTGGCTTTCAGCTCCTCACACTGGGCGATGATGCGGGCGTTGAGCTTCTCATTGACCTCTTTGCCTAATAACAGCTTAGCCATTTTATCTATCTCGCTCCTACTATCAAGTTTTCATCCGCCTTTTATAAGAGGCGGCAAGTCCGGGCAGAACCCGGCTTTTTTTGTTCAGACCTTACTGAAAAAATCCAGCCTTGACGGTCTCGAAAACCTCGTCGGCCAGGGCGCAGTACCGATCCAGCATGCCCAGGCACTTGGCGTTCATCTCCTCCGCCAGCTCCCGGTTTTTCAGGGATTTGGTGTTTATAAACACATTCAGGCTGGCGGCCTGGAGGGCGGCCTTGACGCACACCGCGCCGCAGCCCGCGTCAGAGACGGCCAGGCGGCTGCCCTTGGCGGCAAAGACGGCGATGGCGTCCAGGGCCTCACAGCACAGCTCCATAATGCGGACAGGCACCTGGCAGGCCACGACGGTAGCCTCCTCCAGCACCTTCTCCCGGCTGGGGTCGTCCTTGGGGATGCCGTAGGCTTTAGCCAGGGGCTCAAACCCCTTGGCGTCGGCGGCGATCTGATCCAGCAACTCCTGCTGGAGGGCGTCGCACTTGGCCTTCAGGGCAATGATCTCCTCCTCCACGTCGGCGTACTTCTTCTTGCCCACCGTGAGGGACCCCACCATGTTGCCCAGGGCCGTGCCAATGGCGCCCACCAGGGCCGCGGCTCCGCCGCCGCCGGGGACAGGCGCGTTGGAGGCCAGTATGGTCACAAATTCCGTGCAGGATGCTTGTGCGAAATCCATATGTAAAGTCTCCTTATTCCTATTTTTCCATGTGCCGCCGCAGGGCGGCTTTTTGCGGTCTCTGGCCGCAAGGGGCTTTTCGGGGCTGCGCGCCCCGAGGTTTTGCGGGCCTGGCCGGCCCGGACCCGGCCTTCATGTGGGGCTACCCGCCCCGAACCCGCGGGTACTTTTTGTGCGCACAAAAAGTACCCAACACTCGGCCCAAGAGCCGCCGCTGCGCGGCGGTTGGCCTCGTAAGCGCCCGCCTGCGGGCGGGTGAAATGCGCCAAAACCAATGGTTTTGGAATCCTTTGTCTGATCGGACTGGGTGGTATCCTGTAAGCATCCAGCCGCCGAATCAGAGCTTTTTCGGGATGTTCCGCGCTCCGGCGCGGGTTACTTTGCCCTCGGCGGCAAAGTAACCAAAACGCCGCCGGGGACACCCCGGCCCCCGGTTTCATCGGTCTGGGGGTTGCCCTGTTTGCATCCAGCCACTGAATGAGAAATCCTACGGGCATCTGATCTCAGCCGGGTTGCTCAACCGACTTCGGCTGTCGCCCTGTTAATGGGGCAGAGCCATCTGTTTTTCCATAGGAAGAACTGCGGTGGAAGAGAGGGACCAAGATCGGTATCGCACCACATTTCATATGGATCAAACGTAACGCACCAAGGCCCAAGGAGCGGTAGGCCCAAAGGGCACGGCGGAGGGGTAGACGCTTCTGACCAGCGGCGCCGCAGTTGGCACTATCGGTAGACAAGACCAGTCCTTGCCGTTGCGCCCCTAAACAAAACATAAATGGAGCGCTCCAGCCGCAGGCTGGCGATCTTTTGGGTACTTTTCAATCGATTGAAAAG
>CABKMV010000045.1 GCA_902373635.1 uncultured Oscillospiraceae bacterium | reverse complement strand
AGCGCTCCAGCCGCAGGCTGGCGATCTTTTGGGTACTTTTCAATCGATTGAAAAGTACCCCGGGGTTCGGGGGCGGAGCCCCCGCCCCAAAACCGGCGCAGGCCGGGCAGGCCCGCAAAAGCCGTCCCGCAGGGGCAAGGGAAATAAAGGAAAATCCCGACGGCGGATCCGCCGCCGGGATTTTCCGGTAAAGTTTCCTTAGAACAGGCCGCTGATCTTGCCGGTGGCGTCCACGTCGATGCGCTCGGCGGCGGGCACCTTGGGCAGGCCGGGCATGGTCATGATGTCGCCGGTGAGCGCGACCAGGAAGCCGGCGCCGGCGGACACCTTCACGTTGCGGACAGTGACAGTGAAGCCGGTGGGCGCACCCAGCTTGGTGGGATCGTCGCTGAGGCTGTACTGGGTCTTGGCCATGCAGATGGGCATCTTATCGTAGCCCAGCTCGGTCAGCTGCTTGATCTGCTTCTGGGCGTTGGAAGTGAACGCCACATCCTTACCGCCGTAGATCTTCTGGACAATGGCGGTGATCTTTTCCTCGATGGTGGCGTCCAGCTCATAGCTGAAGGTGAAGTCGTTGGGCTGCTCGCACAGGCGGATGACCTCCTCGGCCAGGGCGATGCCGCCCTCGCCGCCCTTGGCCCACACCTCGCTGAGGGCCACGTTGACGCCCAGCTCCTTGCACTTGTCCTCCACCAGCTTCAGCTCGGCCTCGGTGTCCAGGGGGAAGCGGTTGATGGCCACTACGCAGGGCAGCTTGTAGACATTGGTGATGTTGCTCACGTGCTTGAGCAGGTTGGGCAGGCCCTTCTCCAGGGCCTCCAGGTTCTCCTGGCCCAGGTCGGCCTTGGGCACGCCGCCGTTGTACTTCAGGGCGCGGACGGTGGCCACGATGACCACGGCGCTGGGCTTCAATCCAGCCATGCGGCACTTGATGTCCAGGAACTTCTCAGCGCCCAGGTCAGCGCCGAAACCGGCCTCGGTGATGGTGTAGTCGGAAAGGCGCAGGGCGATCTTGGTGGCGGTCACGCTGTTGCAGCCGTGGGCAATGTTGGCGAAGGGTCCGCCGTGGACGAAGGCTGGGGTGTGCTCCAGGGTCTGGACCAGGTTGGGCTTCAGAGCGTCCTTCAGCAGGGCGGCCATAGCGCCGGCGGCGTTCAGATCGCCGGCGGTAACGGGCTTCTCATCATAGGTGTAGCCCACCACCAGGCGGCTGAGCCGGGCCTTCAGATCGGTGATATCGCTGGCAAGGCACAGCACGGCCATGATCTCGCTGGCCACGGTGATGTCATAGCCGTCCTCACGGGGTGTGCCGTTGACCCGGCCGCCCAGGCCGTCCACCACAAAGCGGAGCTGCCGGTCGTTCATGTCGACGCAGCGTCTCCAGGTGATCCTGCGGGGATCGATGTTCAGCTTGTTGCCCTGATAGATATGGTTATCCAGCATGGCGGCCAGCAGGTTGTTGGCCGCGCCGATGGCGTGGAAGTCGCCGGTAAAGTGGAGGTTGATGTCCTCCATGGGAACGACCTGAGCATAACCGCCGCCGGCCGCGCCGCCCTTGACGCCGAACACAGGCCCCAGGGAGGGCTCGCGCAGAGCGACCAAAACGTTCTTGCCCAGTTTCTTCATACCGTCGGCCAGGCCCACGGTGGTGGTCGTCTTGCCCTCGCCGGCAGGAGTGGGGTTGATGGCAGTCACCAGGACCAGCTTGCCCTCGCGTTTTTCTGTCTCGTTGAGGATGTTGTAGTCTACCTTGGCCTTGTAGTTGCCGTACTGCTCCAGATACTTGGGATCAATTCCGGCGGTCTTGGCGATCTCCGAAATGTGGAGCATGGGGGTCTCCTGGGCGATTTCGATGTCAGATTTGTAGGTGCTCATAGTCTTTTTCCTTTCTTCGCCTGCCCGCCTTTTCGGATCGCTCTGGTCCCGGGCTAAAACAGGCATTTCAAAAATAAAAATATATGTGCCGCGACTTTAACAACATCCCGGCAGAAAAATGGGTGGTCCGTCTGAGCCCCATCTTTCGTTAATATAATAACAAACTGATCGCCAAGTAGCAATCAGCAATTTTGATAAAATTTTAACAATTATTTGTACAATCCTACAATCCTGTGCTGCGGGGCAGCCCCCTCCCATTTTCATCCGGTCAGGTTCCCGCCTCTCAAAAACAAAATACCAATTCAAGGCAGAACAAAATACGGCCTTGAATTGGTACTCCTTCATCCGAACGTGCACGGTAGCGGATGCAGCATTACATCGTAGGCCCAATTTCACGGGGGCCTTTCGTGCAAGGGCAACTTCCCAGCCGCTTGCCACTTTACGCGCAATGCTTACTCTACCAATTCAGTTGTCCTGAGGTTGCCGCCTCATAGCGGATTCATCATACACTATTTGGCGAAAGATTGCAATATCTTTCACAAAGTTCTCCAAAAATTACAGTGTCGCCCCGATCTTCTTCATGCGGTTCAGTACAATATCCCCAATAACCGCCATGTCCTCCGCCGTAAAGGCGCAGCGGAAATTATCGGAGAACAGGATCTGAGCGCTGGGGGGGAACTCATCGTCCCCCAGCCACAGCAAAAACTGGATAGTCAGGCCCTCCATCAAAGACACCTCATACCCCACGTCGCCCCGGGAAACCGGCTTGGCGGGCAGCCTCTCCATCACTTTGCGCAGCAGTTCCGGCCTGGCGCCGTAGGAGAAGGCGAAGCGGTTGACACACCGGTTGGTGAATTGCTGGAGATATACCTCCCCCCATGGGAACTCCCGGTAGGTCAGATACCGGCCCCCGGGCAGGGCGCAGTGCCCATCCAGCAGATAGCGCAAAAGCAGGATGCGCTCAGGATTGGTCAGGGGGGATGCCCCCGTTATGGTGAAACCGGGATGGGAGACGGTGAGCTCCTCCCCCAGAAAATTCATACGGATCGTCCCTGTCTCAGCGTCATAGGGCAGGGCGCACCGGGCCGCCATTTCCGCCGGGTCCCCGGCCCGGAATTTTTGCAGATAGTGCTCCAGCGGCAGCTCTTCCTTGTTGTTCTTCCCGTAAATAGGCTCCATACCGCACCTCATTGTCTCTTGATTCCACACCGCATCATTATGCCACCAATTCCCGCTTTCGTCAACAGGAGGGGAGGCCGCGGGCGGCCTCCCCTCCTGCTGTGTGTATCCTGCCGGATCAGATCTCCAGATAGGAGTCGGCGTACAGGTTGTGGTTTTTGATGATATCGCAGCTCTTGATCGTCTCCATCAGGCGCAGGTCGCAGGGGTTGACGATGGCGGAGGTCAAGCCCTGCATCATGGCCATGGCCACCATGGCGGAGTCCATGATGGGACGGATATGCTTGGGCATACCGTTGGAGTTGTTGCTCAGGCCGCCGGTGGACTTCAGCCCCTCGTCGGAGAAGGCCCTGATGGCGTTGAGCACGTCCATCTGCTTATCCTGCATGCCCTTGACCACCAGGAACAGGGGGTCAAACCACAGGTCGTCGGACTCCATGCCGTGGCTGAGGCCCCGCTCCAGCATGTTGTGGCAGTGCATCATGCGCTCCTCGTTGTCCTTGGCAATGCCGTCGGCGGAGCACAGGGCGATGACGATGGCGTCGTTGGCCGCGGCCAGATCGATATTGCCGATCCGGCTGCCGGCGTCGGCGGAGTTGACGATGGGCTTGCCGTTGGTGCGGTTATAGACCTTGATGCCGGCCTCGATAGCCTTTTGGTTGGCGGTATCCAGCGCCAGCGGCACGTTGTTGAAGTTCTGCTGCAGCAGCTGGACAGCCCACTGCATCAGCTCGGGGCCGTTGGACTCGGCAGGCCCGATGTTCACGTCCAGATAGGTGGCGCCGGCGGCGATCTGCTCGGCGGCACGCTTGAGGATGGGGCCCTCGTCGTAGCTGTCCATGGCCTTGCGGATAGCGGGGGAGATGCAGTGGATGCGCTCGCCGATGGTGACAAAGGTCTGGCTGGCGGGGTCGTGGCCCTTGTAGGTGACAGGCTTGTCGTCGATCATGTAGGGGCCTGTTACCACGATGGGGGGCGCGGGGATGACCTTCTTGGGCGCGGGAGCGGCCTCGGCAGGCGCGGCGGCGGGCTGGCCCTCGGCAGGGGCGGCGGCAGCGGCGCTCTTGTCCACGTAGCTCTTCTTCCACTCCTCGTCGCGCAGGTACTTCACCAGCTGCACAGCCTCGGTGGTGCCCACGATGACGCTCCAGTCGGGCAGTTTATCCTGGATCTCGCCCTTCATGACGGCGACCTTGCCGGGGATGATGAGGGCGCGGCTCTTGATCTTGTTGGCAATGTCGAACTCATCCATAAACTTCTTGATGGAGGAGCTGGAGAACTTGCCGGCGGCCCAGGCGGTCAGAACGGACATGCCGGAGGCGTCGGTGATCAGCAGATTGATGGGCACCTTGCTGCGCTCCAGCTCGCCGGAGACCAGGAAGTAGGTCAAAGCGAAGTCCACGGTCAGCACACAGGGGCTGTTCTCGTCGGCGCCGTTGATGGGGTAGATGCCGGGGTTCACCTTCATGGGCTTCTGGGGATCGGTAAAGATGTTCTGGCGCAGGCCGTACAGGGGCAGGGCCTTGGCGTAGGTCATCTCGGAGCAGATCACGATAGAGCCGTACTTGCAGGTGAAGAGGCTCATCAGGGCGGCCTCCAGGTGGGCGTTGCCGTGGGACAGGTTGGCCACGTTGACGATGGAGGGATAGCCGAAGGTGCGGTCGCCGTCCTTCAGGGCAGCCCGGCGGATCTGGACGGCGTTGGCATAGGCATCCTTGATGGACTTGTCGCCCACATACAGAACCAGGTTCTTGTTGCCCAGGGCCTCCAGCTTCTCAACGACCGTGTGCAGCTCCTCCAGGGAGTCCGCCCGAACGCCCAGCAGGGCCTTGGCTCCGGCAGCAACAGCGCTCATGTCGGCATAGTTGTCAGGGTTGGCGCCGTTGAGGATGAACTCGGTGCCGGCCAGGGCCTCCACGGCGGCCTTGGCCACCTCCACATCCTGGCAGCTGAGGATCAGGGGGCGGCCCAGGGCCTTGGCCTTGTTCACCAGGGCCACATAGTCCTCCGCGGTCTTATCCTTGGCGTGGCCGACGGAGACCATCTCCACATACATCCGCTCGCTGATGCGCTCGTAATCCACCTGGGGGATGGAGGCGATGACCCGGTCCTGCTCGGCCTCGTCCATGCAGTCGCACAGCTTCACCGCGTAGACAGTCTTGCTGACCAGGGTCTTCTCGTGGCGGCTGAGCACCGTCTCGCCGCCCAGGCTCAGATCGCCGATCTTGTAGGACTTCATGGGAGGCGCGGTGGCCTCGGACAGGGTGGAGAGGGCCTCGGCGGACATGTGGGGGCACTTCTCAATGGGGATCGCGCCGGAGGCGACCTTCATGGCAAAGGCCATGCAGGTGGGGTTCCCGCAGTCCTTGCAGTTGGTTTTCGGGGTGAGCTTAAAAATATCAAGACCTTTTAATGCCATTGCTTGGGCCCTCCTTACATCAGAGCAGCGATCAGCTGCGAAACGGTCTGAACAGATGCGGGGTGCTTGAGGATAACGGCGTCGCTGCCGTAGGCCAGGCAGGCGGTGGCAGTTTCCACCTCCATGTCGATCCCCCGCTCGTCGGCGTCGCCCCAACCGGGGTTCTCGCTCTCAGGGGCGGTAGACTCCTTCACGCCCCAGGTCTCCACGCCCACAGGGGTGATGATGGGCATCTGGAGGGTGGCGTCATTCTGGCTGAGGGCGGCGGCCTTTACGCGCTCCAGGGTGGAGACCACGTACTCAAAGCCGTAGCCCGCCGCGGCGGAGCCCACGTTCATCACCACGTTGCGGCCGTCCACACCCATCTGGGTGATCAGGACGTTGAGCTGCTTGGCCAGGTTGATGTCCACGGCGGACTCGGCGCCCACCTTCTGGCCATAGGCAAGGCCCGCGCCGGCGGCGATGCCCTTGTAGTTCTCCTCCTTGGCGGAGAGGACCAGGATGTTCCTGCCCTGGAGCGCCTCGGAGATCTTGGAGAACAGCTCGGCGTCCTTCTCGGCGTTCTTGCAGCCGGCGACGACCAGCGGCTTGTCGACCGCCTCGGCCACGGCCTTGGCCTCGGCCACGCAGTCGGCCACGGACTTGTTGGCGCCGTTGGGATCGGCCAGGTCGAAGCGGATGCAGACAAAGTCCACATGATCCAGCTCCGCGGCCCTCTTGGCCCGGTCGGCCAGGGTCTCGCAGCCGGCGTAGAACTCCTTCAGACTCTCGCAGGGCTGCTCGCTGTCGTCGGAGACATCCATGCCGATCTTGGGGGGATTGGCAATGGGCCCGTCGAAGGAATAGAGGTTGAACACGTTCTGGCCGCCCAGGGTGACGGCCTTGTCGCCGGTACCCAGCGTCAGCTCATTGATCCTGGCGCTGAATACCTGAGGCTTTTTTGCAAACGGCATACTGGTATACTCCCTTCAATATTTTTCTGTATGAAAATATTTTGCTTACAGCTTCAACTGGTCAAAGATGCGGCGGACCGCCTGCTTCACCGGGCTGTCGGCGGGGACTGTCACGCTGGGCCTGCCCTCGGCGTCGTACTCATAGACAGTCTCGTCGTGAGGGACCACGCCCATCAGCTTCAGGCGGTACTTCCCGATCTCCTCCCGAACGCCTTCATTGAGCTCTCCGCCCGGCGCGCGGTTGACGATCAGGCCCACCTCCTTGGCCCCCAGCTTCAGATCCACGATCATCTCAGCCAGGCGGCCCGCGGCCTGAATCCCCCGGCGGGAGCAGTCGCTGACCAGCAGAATGGTATCCACCTGGGGCAGTACGCCCCGGCTGAGGTGCTCCAGCCCGGCCTCGTTGTCCACCACAATATAGCGGTAGTTCTTGGCGTATTTGGCCACCTGGGCGGTCAGAAGGCCGTTGACAAAGCAGTAGCAGCCCTTGCCCTGGGTACGGCCCATGACCAGCAGGTCGTAGTCGTCGGCCTCGGTGAGGGCCTCGCTGAAGCGCATCTCCGCGTAGTCCGCCTTGGTCATGCCCGCAGGGATGGGGCTGACGGCGGCCAGCTCCGCCTGGGCGATGTCCTCCCGGATGTCGCCCAGGGTGGACTCCACCTCCACGCCCAGCACCTCGTTCAAATTGGAATTGGCGTCGGCGTCCACAGCCAGGACAGGGCCCTTCTTCTTCTCGCACAGATACTCAATGAGCATCCCGCAGATCGTGGTCTTGCCCACGCCGCCTTTGCCGGCCAGCGCAATGGTTTGTGCCATAGAGATTCTCCTTTGCCAATCAGGTTTGCAGGCAGGGGGAAGCGCCTGCGCGCGCCAGTGCGCCCGCAGGCCCCGTCATCCCCGCTTCCGGTCCATTAAAGGTCGACGATGCCGGATTCTTTGACGATCCGGGCCACGTCGTCGTACTTATTCAGGGCGTACAGGTGGATGCCGTCAATGCCGCAGGCGCGGTACTCGTCGATCTGCCGGATGGTATACTCGATGCCGGCCTCCTTGAAGTCCTTCTTCTTCTGCTCGGCCATGGCGTCAAAGGGCTCCTTGTCGAAGGGGTTGGGGAAGATCCAGTGCCTGGAAATGATGCGGCACAGCTCCCGGTCCATGACGCAGCCGTTGCGGCTGAGGGCCATGTTGATGGTGGCGGCCATATCCAGCACCGGCATGATGCCCACATCCACAGGCATCCAGATACCGGCCCTGCGGATGGCCTCCAGCCAGTACTTGAACTGGTCCATATCCCAGCACAGCTGGGTCATGATATAGTCGGCGCCCTCGTCCTGCTTCTGCTTGAGAAAGCCGATGTCAGCCTCCAGGCTGCGGCAGGCGATGTGGCCCTCGGGGGTCGCGGCTGCCGCGATGGTGAACTTGTCGCCAAATTCCTTGCGCACGAACTTGATCAGCTCTGTGCCGTAGTGCAGGTCGCCGCCGGTGCCGGTCCAGCCGAAGGGCAGATCGCCCCGCAGGGCCAGCATGTGGTTGATGCCGTGGTCCAGATAGGTCTGCAGCTGCTCCCTGATGCCCTCGCGGGTGTTGCCCACGCAGGTGAAGTGGGTGACAGGGGTGCACTTGCCGTCCTTTTGGATCTTGTCCAGGACCTCCAGGTTCTTGCCCACGTTGGTGCCGCCCGCGCCGTAGGTGCAGGAGATATAGTCGGGATGCAGGGTATACAGCTTATCCAGCACGCCCCCCTCGCCGCACAGCTTCTCCATGCCCACATCCGTCTTGGGCGGGAATACTTCAAAGGAAAAAGCTGCTCTCTCTTCAAAAATGTCCGCTACGCTCATAAGTAAGGATCCTCCCTTATTTTGATAAGGCCCCGCCGCTGCCGCCGGAAACGGGCAGCCGCGGGAACCTGATATGATCGATCCGTCAGATGGGGGTGAAGCTGTAGCGCTTTCGCAGCCCGGCGGTATCCGTATGGTAGATCACCGTGCCGTTGGGCAGGTCCTCCCGCTCGATGACGGCTCTCGGCTCCATATGGCGGACATAGGCGTCCGTGTCCTCCACAGACACCTCCTGAAAGGTTACGTCCCGCATCTGGTTGTTGCTGCACTGGTTGAAAATTTCGCAGCAGAGCTCATACTCCCTCATCACTGCCTCACTCCGCCGCGACGATCACAGTCCCCGCCGTCAGGTTGGCGGACACCAGCCGGCCGGTGATCTGGGTGACGGCGCCCATGACGTCGGTAAAGGTCAGCGTATCGCCGTCCACCTGGATGGACTGAACGAACCGGCACAGGATATTGTCGTCCTTCTGCTCATTTTTATAAACCGTGGAAAGGCACATGGAAATCGCTCCTTTGCTTTGTATTATTTCAGCAGCTCCAGGGCGGCGGAGAGGTACCCGTTGCCCTGATCGAATGCCTCCACCGCATGCTCCATCTGGTGGCGGGCCTCGCCTGTCAGCTGCTGGGCCAGGTCGCTGAGCTCAGCGGCGTGGTGGATGTTGTGCTCCAGCATATATTTCAGCACCGCCACCGTCTGCTCGCTGACAGCGCCGTTTTCTGCGTGCAGCTCCTCGTGGGTGTGGTCGTGGGGATGGGTGTGCTCATGGGTATGCCCGCTGTCAAGATGTCCCATATCGATTCCTCCAGACTATATTGATATAATTTTAACTAAGTGCACTATACAGCAAAGTTTCCAAGTTTGCAAGGCATAGGCAGAGAATATTTTACGAAAAATTTTTTGATCCTTTGTGGAAAGATACCAAAATCCCCCATTTGCCCAGACCGGCCTCTGAAATATTTCCTGTTACGAAGCTATCATACCATAGAACAGCACCGTTGTAAGCCCGGAAATAAAATTTTTTTGCTTTTTTCCCGCCAAACTCATATACGGAAAGCGGGGCTGGGAATACTCCCGGCCCCGCCTTTCCGACACGCCATATCTTTTTACTTGTCCCAATTCTCCGCAAAGCGCATGAGGATGGCGGCCGCCTGGGCGCGGGTAGCGCCGCCCCGGGGAGCCAGGGCGCCGCCGTCCGTGCCGGAGATCAGTCCCCCGGCCACGGCCCAGGCCACGGCCTCCCGGGCCCAGCCGCCGACTGCCTCGCCGTCGGGGAACCGGCCCAGCAGGGCCAGCTCGGAGACGCCCACCGCGGGCGTGCCCGCGTAGCGGTACAGCATCGCCGCCAGCTGCTCCCGGGTGACGGGGTCGTTGGGGCCGAAGCGGCCGTCGCCGTACCCGCCCACGATGCCGCTGGCGCTGGCCCAGGACACCGCGCCGGCGTACCACGCGTCTGCCGCCACGTCGGTGAAGCTGTTCGTGTAGGTGACGGCAGGCCGGCCATCCAGATCATAGAGGATCTGGGCCAGCTGCGCCCGGGAGAGGATGTCATCGGGGCCGAACCGGCCATCGCCATACCCGCTCATCAGGCCGTTCTCACAGCTATAGCGCACTGGGTCATAGTACCAGGCGCCCTCCGCCACATCGGTGAAGGGGTTTGTCCATCCCGTCTCGCCCGGCTCCTCCGGCACCTCGGGCTCCTTCTCCGGGGGGACGCTGGGCGTGACCGGCGGGATGGTGGGGGCTTTCACCGTGATCTCACATTGAGCGGTAAATCCGCCGTCTTCGGTGGTGACAGTAATCATGGCAGTACCAGCGGCAATGGCGCTCACCACGCCATTTTGGTCAACGGCAGCAACCGTTGCATCGCTGGATTCCCATATGATGTTTTGATTCGCCGCGTCAGCGGGGAGCAGAGAGGCCTTCAGTGTCGCCCTCTCCTGGGGAGTAAGCGTCAAACTGGAGCGATCCAGCGTGATACCTGTGACCCGAATCGTACCGACAGCGCAGGACTGGCTGGTCAAAGTGGCTGTTTTCCCGTTCAGGGTTTTCGTGACCACGACGTGATACGTGCCCAGGTCTCCCTCCGAAATGTCAGTCAGAGCGAGGCTTTCACCCGTCTCTCCCTGGATCGCGGCGCCATCCTTATACCACTGATAAGTCAGTGTACCGCCGTCCTCAGGCGGGGCTACAGTCACCGATAAAGTCAAATTCTGTCCGAGGACCACCTCTTCAGAGGCATTCAAATCCCTCTCAAACGCAAAGGTTTCATCAAGGTTGGGAGACAGTACTCCGCTCTTCGATACCGTTCCGCCGTTGGGCCATGTGGTTCCATTCACGCTGCCGCCCTTCGGGACAATAATCGTGCCGTTGGCATTGTCAAATTCCAGGGCGTCGCCGCTGCCGGAGGAAACGGTCGTGCCGTAGGGGGGATTCAACTGGACGGTCGCTCCATTATCGGCAATGCCCAGAAGCATCGTCTGTGTGCCGCTGTACGCCGCGCTGTCGGCCCCGGCTGTTACATCAAACGAAGTTCCCGCGGACGGGATAAGCCGATAGCTTCCGCCTTGCCCAAGGTTGGCGGAAACCGCATAGTCCCCGGCCTCACAGGTGGTACCCACCGCCTTGTAACCGGCGGCCAGCGTGACCGTTTTGTCAGCCTGACCGGCGTTGGAAAGCGTCAGCGGGATATCCACATTGGACAGCGTCACATTTTTCATGTATAGGTTGATTATGCTGGCAGAGTCATTGCTCGGCGTTCCCGTAATGGCGGCCTTGGCGCCGTCGGAATACGCAATGACGGAAGCGGTGCTTGCAAGCGACAGCGTCACTGAGGAGGTCTCGCTTCCCTGTCCAATGCCGGAGGCGGATTTTCCACCGTAAGCGGTGACGTTTGCGCTGCCGGAAATCGTGATCGTGCTGGCTCCCTTGTTCTGATTGTAGCCGCCGATTCCTGCCGCATAGGTTCCGCCATAGGCTGTTACCTTTGCGTTATCTTTGATTGTAACATCCGCAGTTCCGCCGCCGATGCCCGCGCAGGCATAGCCGCCATAAGCGGCGACAACCGCGTCGCCGGAAATGGTGATCGTGCCGCTGGCCTGTCCCTGGGACGCGCCAATACCGGAGCCCTGTTTATGTGTAGAGCTGCCCCATCCATCCGGATCAGTTCCGCCGCAGATCGCCATTACGGTGCCGCCGGAGATGCTAATGGTCCCGCCGGAGCTGTAATCGCCGCCGCCGATGCCCGCGCCATAGCCGTAACCGATAGCGTTGATCGTGCCGCTCTCAATGTTGATGGTGCCGGTATAAGTGAGAGAGCCGCTGCTGTTGGGTCCGCCGATCCCAGCAAAACCGCTCATCATGCCGCCTGATATACCGCCTCCGGAATCCGTATATCGGTCCATCTGGGCTCCGTGCACCGTCAGGCTGGCGTCAGCGTCGGAACCGTCGGCCCGGATGGTCAGGGTGGCGCCCTGGTTCACCAGAATGCCGGGGCCGGCGGCATAGGCCGTCAGGGTGTTCGTCCCCTTCAAAACCAGTGTGGCGCTTTTGCCCGCCGCGATCTCAATGGGGCTGCCGTTGCAGTTGTTCAGCACCATGGAGACACTCTCCAGCGTAATCGTTACATTGGACGCCTCTACAAGAATCCTGCCGTTTGTCGTGCTTCCCGAGACAGACACGGCGGCGTTATCCCCTGTAATTTTATACTCGCTCGTAAAATCTTTGCTGTTTGCCGTTCCTGTTACTGCTGCACCGCCGACAGTAACGCTGAAGGAGTCCACTGCCCATGCCGCCGTGGGCAGCAGGCTCAGGCACAGGGCCAGGGCCGCTATCCAGCTGACAATCCGTTTCCGCATAAAAACCTCCTTAATGCAATATGGGATTGTCCCGTGGAAATTTCCACGGGACAAGGGGGCGCGCGCCCCCTTGTCCAAAATTTGAAGATATGCAAAATAAGTATACCACAAGAAAATCCTGCCGTCTATAAAAACTTGCACGATTTCCGGCAAACTGAGGGGCAGAGCGGAGAACCCCCGCTCTGCCCCTCCAGTGTTCCTTTTCGATCAGCTATCCGTTCACCTTGGGCAGATTGGCCAGGGAAGCGGCGATGTCCGCATCCGAGGGGATATAGTCGGTCATCTCCCCGTCGTGGAACTTCTGGTAGGCCACCAGGTCGAAGTAGCCGGTGCCGGTGAGGCCGAAGAGAATCGTCTTCTCCTCGCCGGTCTCCTTGCACTTGAGAGCCTCGTCGATGGCCACGCGGATAGCGTGGCTGGACTCGGGGGCGGGAAGGATCCCCTCCACCCTGGCAAAGTACTCCGCCGCCTCAAAGACCTTGGTCTGCTCCACGCTGGTGGCCTCCATGTAGCCGTCGTGGTAGAGCTGGGAGAGGATGGAGCTCATGCCGTGGTAGCGCAGGCCGCCGGCGTGGTTGGCGGAGGGGATGAACCCGCTGCCCAGGGTATACATCTTGGCCAGGGGGCAGACCATGCCGGTGTCGCAGAAGTCGTAGGCGTACTTGCCCCGGGTCATGCTGGGGCAGGAGGCGGGCTCCACGGCGATGAAGCGGTAGTCCGCCTCGCCCCGCAGCTTTTCGCCCATAAAGGGGGCGATGAGGCCGCCCAGGTTGCTGCCGCCGCCGGCGCAGCCGATGATGATATCCGGCTTGACGCCGTACTTATCCAGGGCGGTCTTGCTCTCCAGGCCGATGACCGACTGGTGGAGCAGCACCTGGTTGAGGACGCTGCCCAACACATAGCGGTAGCCGGGGTTCGACACGGCCACCTCCACCGCCTCGGAAATGGCGCAGCCCAGGCTCCCGGTGGTGTTGGGGTCCTTGGCCAGGATCCGCTTGCCCACCTCGGTGGTCATGGAGGGGGAGGGGGTGACGCTGGCGCCGTAGGTCCGCATGACCTCACGGCGGAAGGGCTTCTGCTCATAGGAGCACTTGACCATGAACACCTTGCAGTCCAGGCCCAGATAGCCGCAGGCCATGGACAGGGCGGTGCCCCACTGGCCGGCGCCGGTCTCGGTGGTCACGCCCTTCAGCCCCTGCTCCTTGGCGTAGTAAGCCTGGGCGATGGCGGAGTTGAGCTTGTGGGAACCGGAGGTGTTGTTGCCCTCAAACTTATAGTAGATCTTGGCGGGCGTCTGCAGCTTCTCCTCCAGGCAGTAGGCCCGGACCAGGGGGGAGGGGCGGTACATCTTGTAGAAGTCCCGGATCTCCCGGGGGATCTCGAAGTAGTGGGTGTCGTTGTCCAGCTCCTGCTTGACAAGCTCGGAGCAGAACACCCCCTCCAGTTCCTGGGCGGTCATGGGCTGCCCGGTGCCGGGGTTCAGCAGGGGGGCGGGCTTCACCTTCATGTCGGCGCGCAGATTGTACCATACCCTGGGCATCTCGTCCTCGGACAGATAGATTTTGTAAGGGATCTTGTTCTCGCTCATGGTGGTTTCTCCTTTCAAAATTGAGTTCCGGGACAAAAGAAAAACGCCTCTGTCCCTAGCATACTTGCTGGGACAGAAGCGATACTTACTTCTGCGGTGCCACCCGGCTTGACGCCCATAGCGTCCACTTAGCGCGCACTGACATGCGCCGGCTTTGATAACGGAGGTCCCCTCCGGCTCGCCTACTTGCCAACAGCGTTCGGTCCGCCCTCGAAAGCCCATTCAGCCTGGCCATTCCTGCCGCGATCCCACCACCCGCGGCTCTCTGAGAGGTACCTGCCCGGCCTACTCACACTTTCTCAACGGTTTTGATGGGGATACTATAGCACTTGAGCGTGCCAATGTCAAGAAAAATTTTTGGGGCCGTCAGGGCAGGGGGATCGACTCCACCCGCAGCGCCGCAGCCCGCACAGAGCAGGAGCGCCGCGGCAAAACAGGCCGCCCTTTTCACAAAACCGGCCCCCCCTCTCCGGGTCCCGGCTAGCGGTCCTCCGGCGCCTTCCGGTCCGCTTCGTCCCCGGCGGGCTGCGCCTTATGCTGGGCCATGTGCCGCTTGATGCACTCAAACGTCTCCTGGCTGATGTCGTGCTCGATCTTGCAGGCGTCGGCCACAGCGTTTTCCCGCGTCACGCCCAGCATCATCAGCATCTCCGAGAGCACCACATGGCGCTCATAGGTCTTCTGGGCGATCTCCAGCCCCGAGGGGGTCAGGGTGATATACCCGTTGCCGTCCATCTCAATGTACTTCTTCTCCCGGAACTGCTTCATCACCACGCTGATGGTGGGCTTGGAGTAACCCAATTCGTTGCACACGTCGATGGAGCGGACATCTTTGATCCGCTGGGACAGGATATAGATCGTCTCCAAATAGTTCTCTGTAGATTCCCGAATCATGCCTTCACCTCGTCTGTTTTCCCTTCCGCCGTCCCATCCCCCGGGGACGCCCCGGGGATCATTTTTTATTAAAGTAACATATTGCCGCAAAAAAATCAACCGAGGCAATCATTTTTTGTGGTTTTGCCAATTTTTAAAATTTTCCTTCCAGACCACTTGACAAGCAGGTTAGTGTGTGCTAACTTATTCACGAAACGAAAAGTTAGAGCATGCTAACTTTTAGGTTGGCAGATACCATATACGAGGAGGAGACCCTGTGATGCCCCTGACAATGGCGCAGCCCGGTGAATACAACCTGATCAAAAAGGTGGGCGGCCGGCCGGAAACACGGCAATTTTTGGAAAATTTGGGGTTTGTGGTCGGCGGGCAGGTTTCCGTCATCTCCAAGGTGGGCGGCAACGTCATCGTGGAGGTCAAGGGCGCCCGGGTGGCGGTCAACAGCGAGATGGCCGCGAAGATCATGGTGTGAGCGCCGGGGACTCCCCCCGGGGAGCGCTCCAGCGTGATTTTTGGTTGAAAGGAGAAGGAGACCATGCAAACGCTGAAAACGGCAAAGATCGGCTCCACTGTCAAAGTGGTGAAGCTCCATGGAGAGGGCGCGGTCAAGCGCCGGATCATGGACATGGGCATCACCAAGGGCGTGGAGGTCTATATCCGCAAGGTGGCGCCTCTGGGCGATCCGGTGGAGGTCACGGTCCGCGGGTATGAGCTGAGCCTGCGCAAGGCGGACGCCGAGATGATCGAGGTGGAGTAAAAACAGACCTGGAGGGCGGCCTGTGGACTGCCCGTGTTTTTGCGCGGAGGGTTAGTTTTTTCTAACCCTCGGGCAGACAACTTTTAGGAAGGAAGAATAGTATGAGTATCAAAATCGCTCTTGCCGGCAATCCGAACACCGGTAAGACGACCCTGTTCAACGCTCTGACGGGGACCAACCAGTACGTGGGCAACTGGCCCGGCGTCACGGTGGAGAAGAAAGAGGGCGGCCTGAAGGGGCACAAGGACGTCTCCATCATGGACCTGCCCGGTATCTACTCCCTGTCCCCCTACACCCTGGAGGAAGTCGTATCCCGGAACTATCTGGTCCAGGAGCGGCCCGACGCCATTTTGAACATCATCGACGGCACCAACCTGGAGCGGAACCTGTACCTGACCACCCAGCTGATGGAGCTGGGGATCCCCGTGGTGGTCGCCGTGAACATGATGGACGTCATCAAGAAGAACGGCGACAAGCTGGACACCAAGAAGCTCAGCCAGGCGCTGGGCTGCGAGGTGGTGGAGATCTCCGCCCTGAAGGGCACCGGCGTCATGGAGGCCGCTGAGAAGGCCATTGCCGCCGCCGGCAGCGCCGCCGCGGCGCCGCCCCACCGCTTTACCGGCAGTGTGGAGCATGCCCTGGCCCACATTGAGGAGCTGACCTTACATAATCTGCCCGAGGAGCAGCAGCGCTGGTACGCGGTAAAGCTGTTTGAGCGGGACAGCAAGGTGATCGAGCAGCTGAGCCTGAGCAAGGATATCGTCGACCACATCGAGCAGGATATCAAGTCCTGCGAGGAGGAGCTGGACGACGACGCCGAGAGCATCATCACCGCCGAGCGCTACAACTGGATCGGCTCCATTATCGGCAGCTGCTATAAGCGCAAGAACCAGGGGCAGTTGACTGTGTCCGATAAAATTGATAAGATAGTAACCAACCGGATCCTGGCCCTGCCCATCTTCGCGGTCGTCATGTTCCTGGTGTACGCCATTTCCATGGGCGGCTGGTCCATCTCCATCGGCACCATGGCCACCGACTGGGCCAACGACGTGCTCTTCGGCGAGTGGGTCCCCGGCCTCTTCGACACCATTCTGGACGCCCTGGGCGTGGCCGAGGGGACCTGGCTCTACGGCCTGATCCAGGACGGTATCGTGGCCGGCGTGGGCGCCGTGCTGGGCTTCGTGCCCCAGATGCTGGTCCTGTTCTTCCTGCTGTGCATCCTGGAGGACATCGGCTACATGGCCCGTATCGCCTTCATCATGGACCGTATCTTCCGCCGCTTCGGCCTCTCCGGCAAGAGCTTCATCCCCATGCTGGTGGCCACCGGCTGCGGCGTCCCCGGCATCATGGCCTCCCGTACCATCGAGCAGGACCGTGACCGGAAGATGACCATTATGACCACCGGCTTTATCCCCTGCGGCGCGAAGATGCCCATCATCGGCCTCTTTGCCGGCGCCCTGTTCGGCAGCTCCGCCTGGGTGGCCACCTCCGCCTACTTCATCGGCGTGGCCGCGGTGATCGTCTCCGGCATCATGCTCAAGAAATTCAAGGCCTTTGCCGGCGAGCCCGCCCCCTTCGTCATGGAGCTGCCCGCCTACCACGTCCCCAACCCCGGCAACGTGCTGCGGGGCACCTGGGAGCGGGGCTGGAGCTTCATCAAGCGCGCCGGCACTGTGATCCTTCTCTCCTCCATCGTGCTGTGGTTCCTCCAGGGCTATGGCTTTGTGGATGGTGTGTTCCAGGCCGTGGAGGACAACAACGACTCCCTGCTGGCCGTGGTGGGCAATGCGATCGCCTGGATCTTCTATCCCCTGGGCTGGATCGGCGACTGGGCCTGGAAGGCCACGGTAGCTACGGTTACGGGCCTCATCGCCAAGGAGGAAGTGGTCAACACCTTCGGTGTGCTCTACCACTACGCCGGTGAGATCGACCTGATGGAGGATTCCAGTCCCCTGTGGACCCTGGTGGCCCAGGACTTCTCCGCCCTGACCGCTTACAGCTTCATGATCTTCAACCTGCTGTGCGCCCCCTGCTTCGCTGCTATGGGCGCCATCAAGCGGGAGATGAACAGCGCCAAATGGACCTGGGCCGCCATCGGCTATATGTGCGGTTTTGCCTATGTGATCGCCATGATCGTCTATCAGATCGGCGGCCTGATCACCGGCGAGGCGGCCTTCAGCGTGTGGACTGTGCTTGCCATCGTCCTGCTGGCCGGCCTGCTGTACCTGCTCTTCCGTCCCTACAAGGAGAGCACCGATCTGAAGGTCGGCGACCGCTCCGTGGCTCACGTCTAAGAAAGGAGTGTCCGCTTTATGAATCCCGGTTCTGTTGTAGTCCTGCTGGTTCTGGTTCTGATTGTGGCCGCCATTATCGTGCGCATGGTCCGGAATAAGAAGTCCGGCAAGGGCGGCGGCTGTGGCTGCGGATGCAGCGGATGCGCCAACGCCCCCTACTGTCATCCCGACAAGAAGTGACGCGTCGCTTCTTGGGATCCATACAAAATTTTCCTCTATTCCTTTGTGCCATATCGCTTCTCCTGCGATTTGACAGCCAATCCTGAATCGTTCCCAAAGGCTATCCCCCCGGGCTCCTGTCCGGGGGGATAGTCTTTCCCCCGGCCTGAAAATAAGGCTTGCATGGGGGCATACTTTTGATTATAATGTGCGTGATTTAAAATGCTTTATGGAAAATGAGCAAGGAGGGCGTCCTCTTGAGCAAGCAGGAAGTGCTGGATCAATATCATAAGGCCCTGAAGCTGGGCGAGAAGAACCACAAGGAATGTGTCGTCCGCGGGCGCTATCCCTATCCCCAGGTCCTCGACGAGATCCTGGACGACTCCATGGTGGCCGGCAGGATGGACCTGGGGGTCATAGAGATCCCTATGGACCAGATCGTGGGCACCAAGACCGAGGGGCGGAAAATGGCTTTTGCCGCCAACTTTATGCCCCTCCTCCCGCCGGACAGCGAGTTTGCCACCAAATGGATGCGGCTGTGCGAGGCCCACCTGGGGGACGAGGGCATCCGGGACCCCATCCGCTGCTATGAATACCTGGGGCGGTTCTATGTCCAGGAGGGCAACAAGCGGGTCAGCGTACTGAAAAGCTACGACGCGCCCACCATCCCCGGCTATGTGACCCGCCTTGTCCCCGTCTGGTCCCGGGACCCCGCCATCCAGCGGTACTATGAGTTCCTCCAGTCCTACCAGCAGACCGGGCTGTACCGGGTCAGCTTCACCCAGCCGGGCAGCTTCCCCAAGCTGCAGGCCGCCCTTGGCTTTGAACCGGACCATGTCTGGACGCCGGAGGAGCGCAAGTGTTTCCTCTCCGGCTTCACCTATTTTCTGGACGCCTTCCGCAAACTGGGGGGCGACAGCCTGCCGGTGACGGCGGCGGACGCCCTGCTGGTGTGGCTGGGCGTGTACCCCTTCTCAGAGCTGCGCACCGCCACCTCCTCGGAGCTGGTGCGGAGTCTGGGCGCCGTCTGGCCGGATGTAAAGATTTTGGGGCAGTCCGACCCCATCGCGGTGAGCACCGCCCCCCAGGAGCCGGAAAAGGGGCTGCTGAGCCGTCTGGTTTCCGCGGTGCTTCCCAGCCACCTGAACGTAGCGTTTATCAATGAGCGGGACCCCTCCACCAGCACATGGGTCCGCGCCCACGACCAGGGGCGGCAGCACCTGGAGGACACCCTGGGGGACCAGGTGACGGTCCGGGTCTATAACGGCGTCCATCCGGGCGCCGACGCCGAGGCCGCCATGGAGCGGGCCGTGGAGGAGGGGGCTCAGGTCCTCTTCACCACCACGGCCCCCCTCATCGGGGACTGCCGGAAGATCGCCGCCCGCCACCCCAACGTCCGGGTACTCAATTGCTCCATCTCCATGCCCTATACCGGCGTGCGGACCTACTACAGCCGGATCTATGAGGGCAAGTTCATCTCCGGCGCCATTGCCGGGGCCATGTCAAAAAACGGCCGCGTGGGCTATGTGGCCAGCTATCCCATTTTCGGCGTCCCCGCCGGGATCAACGCCTTCGCCCTGGGGGCCCAGCTGACCAATCCCCGGGCGCGGGTGAAGCTGGAGTGGTCCTGCCTGCCCGGCGACCCCATGTGGGAGCTCACCCGGCAGGGCATCGATTTCATTTCCACCCTGGATATCCCCACCCCCGACCAGTTCCAGGGGCGCTGGGGCGCCTGTCAGGTCCAGCCCGACGGGGCGTTGCACCTATTGGCCTCCCCCTACTGGAACTGGGGCGCGTTCTACGTCCGCATGGTCAACAGCATCCTCAGCGGCGGCTGGGACGCCCTCAACTCCAGCAGGAATGGGGAGCAGGCCGTCAACTACTGGTGGGGCATGGCCAGCGGCGTCATCGGCCTGCAGCTCAGCCCCCTGCTCCCGGAGGGGGTGCGGAACCTGGCGCAGATCCTCCAGAGGGGCATCATCGACGGCTCCATCTCCCCCTTCCACCGCCAGATCCGCTCCCAGGACGGCACGGTCCGCAACGACGGGGGACAGTGGTTCACGCCGGAGGAGATCCTGCACATGGATTGGCTGTGTGACAGCGTGGACGGCGGTATTCCGGATTTTGACCAGCTCCTGCCCGCCTCCCAGCCCATCGTGCGGCTCCAGGGGGTCTACAGGGACCGGATCCCTCCAGAGAAGGAGGGCGTGCTGCTGTGAAACTCCTGCTGATTTCCGACAAGGAGAGCCCCTATCTCTGGGACTACTACCAGCCGGGCCGCCTGGACGGCGTCGACCTGATCCTCTCCTGCGGCGACCTGAAGGCCAGCTACCTCACCTTCCTGGTGACGATGGGCCGGGCCCCTCTGCTGTATGTCCACGGCAATCACGACCTCACCTATGATACCGAGCCCCCCGAGGGCTGCGACTGCATCGAGGACAAGCTGGTGACGGTCAACGGCCTGCGCATCCTGGGGCTGGGGGGCAGCCCCCTCTACAGCGGCGGCCCCCACCAGTACACCGAGCGGCAGATGGCCCGCCGCATCCGCCGCCTGGGGTGGTCCCTCCGCCGCGCCGGCGGGGTGGACATCGTCCTCACCCACGCCCCCGCCAGGGGCTATGGGGACGGGGAGGACTACGCCCACCGGGGGTTTGAGGCCCTGCTGCCCCTGCTGGACCGGTACAGGCCCAGCTACCTGATCCACGGCCACGTCCACACCAGCTACGCCGCCAACCGCCCACGGGTCCTCCAGCGGGACGGGACGACCATCATCAACGCCTGCGAGCGGTATATCCTGGAGATATGACTGCCCGCAGAACAAAAGCATCCCCCGGCGGCGAATCTTCGCCGCCGG
>CABKMV010000044.1 GCA_902373635.1 uncultured Oscillospiraceae bacterium | reverse complement strand
CCCCCCCTACACCTCCACCGCCTGGCCGGTACGGAAGAAATACAGCACGCGGCGCGTCACCGGCTTTCCCAGGATCCGCTCCAGGGCGGCGCTGTAGGCCCCGACCTGGGGGCGGTAGCGGCTGACCTTCTCCGCCAGCGTCTCCGCCGTCACATAGTCGGTCTTGAAGTCCACTATCGTAATCCCCTCCGCTGTCTCGGCAAAGAGATCCACCACCCCCTGGAGCAGCACCTTCTCCCCGGCAGTCTCCCGGCCGTAGTAGTCCTCCGCCGGCACCAGGAGGCTGAAGCGGTACTCCCGTTCCACACGGTCCGCCCGCCGCAGCGCCTCAGCCAGAGGCGAGGCCAGAAAGCGGCGGATCTCGGCCAGATCCACTGCCGCAGCCTGCTCCTCTGTCAGCAGGCGGCGGTCAAGAAGGCGGTGCAGCGTCTCCTCCGGCTCCCCATTCAGAGGCAGGTACTGCATCACCAGATGGGTGGCGGTGCCCCGCTGGTCCGCTGTCAGCGGCCGCTCCCCGGTCAAAAACCGAGGCACTTCAAAGCTCCGGCGGGCATAGGGCTGAACTGTGTTCTCCACGATCTCCTGATCCTTTTCCCGGCCCTTGAGCTGTGTAGCGGTGAGCTTAGTGGGGCTGGTGCAGGCGGTCTGATAGGGATAGCTATAGTCCAGCGCCCGCCTGTCAAAGGGCAGCTCCCTGGCCGGGGCAGCGGCCTCCGCCGTTCCCTCCTCACAGCAGTCAAATTGGGCATAGTCCTCCCCGTCGTGGTACCGGACCAGCCAGGGCGTGTCGTCTGTGAGGGCATAGATTCCCTCCTCCATCCCCGCAATGGCCCGCAGCTCGCTGGCTTCACGCCGCTGGAGCAGCGGCAGAAGGACCCACTCCGCCATGGATTTGGCGCCGTCCACCGTCTCCGGCGGCACAGGCAGCGCCGACAGAGCGGTGAGGTCCGCCAGCTTCTTCTGGGGAGAGGGCATGGAGGCCGCCAGGATCAGCTTCTCCTTCGCCCGGGTTATGCCCACGTACAGCACCCGCATCTCCTCTGCGCGCATCTCCCGGCTGAGTTTGGCGGCAATGGCCTGCCGGGCGATGGTGGGGTAGCGGATGCGGCGGTCCAGGTCAATATACATCGGCCCCAGGCCCAGCTTGGGGTGGACCAATACCGGCGTCTGAAGGTCCATTTTGTTGAAGGGCTTGTTCAGATCTGCCAGGATCACAACGGGGAACTCCAGGCCCTTGGATTTGTGGATGCTCATGATCTGCACGCCGCTTGTCCCATTCCCTCCCGCCGCCGCGGGCTGCTCCCCGTTCTCCAGCAAAAAGCGGAGATGGCTGACAAAGGCAAAAAGCCCCCTGTACCCCGCGGATTCAAATGCTTTTGCGTACTCATAGAGGGCGATCAGGTTTTCACGGCGCGCCGCCCCGCCGGACATGGCCCCAAACACGCCCAGCACATTTTTCTCATTGTACAGATGCCAGAGAAGGCGGTGTACGCTCATATCCTTGGCCCGCAGCCGCAGCTCCCCCAGCCAGGCGAGGAAATCCGCACAGTCCTTCTCCCCACAGGCGGCCACCGCCTCGTAGAAGTCCCCCGTTGGATGCTCCCCGCGGATCACCGCCAGCCGGTCCGGCGTAAAGCCGAAAATGGGCGAGCGGAGCACCGCGATCAGCGGCACGTCCTGCCGGGGGTTGTCCAGAACCTGCAGCAGGGCGTAAACGACCGCCACCTCCATGGTTGAGAAAAAGTCCTCGTTCTCCTGGGTGGAACAGGGGATCCCCCTCTCCGCAAGCGCTCTGGTATAGTGCCGCAGCCGCGGGCCGGGGGACCGCATCAGCACCACGATGTCCTCCGGCCGGCAGGGCCGGAGCGCATTGGTGTCTCCATCAGTGACGGGGAATCCCTCGTCCAGCAGGGCGCGGATCCGCTCTGCCACAAAGCGCGCCTCTGCCAGGGGGCGGCTCAGAGGCAGCCCCTCCTCCCCTCCCTGGGGCATTCCCAGCAGGTGGAACTCTGTCTGGCAATCCTCCCGCCGGGGGAGATAACTGGCCCCGAAGTTCAGCTGCTCCTCCTCCCCGTAATCCATCTCCCCCATTTCCCGGGACATGACAGCCCGGAAAACAAAGTTGGCCGCGTCCAGCACCGGCTGGCGGGAGCGGAAATTCTGGGACAGCAGGATCTTTCTCGGCGCGCCCTCTTCCTCCTCCCCTGCTGGGGGATAGGTGAGATACTTTTCCAAAAAGATCGTCGGGTCCGCCAGGCGGAAGCGGTAGATGGACTGCTTCACGTCCCCTACGGTGAAGAGGTTTTTCCCCTCCTGGGAAATGGCGGAAAAGATGCAGTTCTGTACCTGGTTGGTGTCCTGGTACTCGTCCACCATCACCTCCCGATAGCGCTGGGCCACGGTTTGGGCAAGCTCGGTGGGCCGCCCGTCCCCGTCCAGCAGCAGCGCCACGGCAAAGTGCTCCTGGTCGGAGAAGTCTGTGACATTGCGCCGGAGCTTCTCAAGGCGGTATGCCTGGGAGAATTGGAGGCAGAGGTCCAGCAGCGCTTCCATGGCCGGGGCGGACCGGCGCAGGTCCTCCCCGGCCTCCGCCCCTGTGGCATCCAACACGGCGCAGGCCCCGTCCATCTCCTTCTTGCAGCGGTTCCACTGGCTCTGGAGACGGGCCTTCAGCTCGGGGATCTCGCACTTGCGTACCGGCGTGAGCCGGGGCCAGGCCAGCGGGCAGGCCCTGGCTGCGTCCCATCCGGCCTCCAGGGCCTGCGCCAGCCTCTCCAGCAGCTCCGCCCCCTGGCGGAACGCCGGGCCGTAGCTGCTCTGGATCGCGCCGTCGCTCTCCATCAGCGCCATTCCCTCCCGCAGGAGGGCGGCCCAGTGGCGGGCCTTCCTGCCCAGGCTCTCCAGCAGCAGCTGCCCGTAGACCGTCTCCCCGCCGTCCGCGGGAAGGCCGCTCCAGCCCGCCTTCTTCTCCTCCAGCCATTTCTCCGGGTAGGCATGGCTCTGGATCTTATCGTACAGATCCAGCACCAGCTCCTCCAGCCCCCGGTCATCCCGGCCAAAACCAAAGGCGTCCGCCAGCGCGGCCCCGCCGGGCGTCAGCCGGGCATAGAAGTCCTCCAGCACCCGGGGCAGCACCCGCCGGCGCAGCAGCATGGCCTCCCCCTCGTCCAGCACCCGGAAATCGGCGGTGAGGCCCCGCTCTCCGCCAAAGTCCAGCAGATGGACGTTCTCCCGAAGCAGCGCGGTGCAGAAGGCGTCAATGGTTTTGATGTCAGCTTGGTACACCAACAGCAGCTGCCGCTGGAGATGGCTGTCCGCCGGACTGTCCGCCATGCGCTCGCTGAGCTCCTGGGCAATGCGCTGGCGCAGCTCTGCCGCCGCGGAGCGGGTATAGGTGATGATCAGGAAGTCGTCCACATTGGCCTGTTCCGGCCCCAGGCAGCGGCGGAACAGCCGGTCCACCAGCACCCTGGTCTTGCCGCTGCCCGCAGCGGCAGACACCAGCAGGCTCCCCCCCTGGTCCTCCACCACGGCCCGCTGGCTCTCCGTCAGCTCCACGCTCATCTTTTCGCCTCCTCCCCAATGGTCCCGTCCACATGCCGCCAGAAGTCCGCCGGCTTCACCGGCCGGATCAGCTCCATGTGGTCCCGCTCATCCGCCTCCATAAAGTGGCAGGCGGATGCAAATTCGCAGTAGGTACAGGCGCTGTCGTTCTCGCCGTGGCCGCAGGGGTCCGCGTCGATGTTGCCCTCCCGCAGCTCCCGGGCGATCTTCTCCAGCAGCCTGTCCACATATCTGCTCAGTTTTCCCAGTTCCTCTGCCGTAGCCACGCCCTTGGCGATGCTCCCGTCCCGCCCAAGGGTCAGCGGCAAAAACCTGGGTTCTGTCAGCGCGCTGTGTTCCATGGCATGCAGCACCTCCGGCTGAGAGAGCACCATGCCGCTGCGGCGAAGCTCCTTGTCGATGGCCTCCCGCACCTGGGATTCCCCCGCGCTCCTGGGGGCGCTGACCAGTACGTCCCTGGCGGGCAGATACAGCACGCCCGCCGGGACGATCTCATGGCCGAAATATTCCCGCCCCTCCCGCTGCAGGGTGAACAGGTACAGCAGCATCTGGATGTTCAGCCCGTGATACACATCGCTGAGGTCAAACGCCTTTTTCCCGGACTTATAGTCCACCACCCTCAGATACAGCTTGCCGTCCTTCAGCCAGCCGTCCACCCGGTCCACCTTGCCCGCCACGGTAAGGGATGCGTCGCCGGCGTGGATGGAGATGGCCGGCAGGGGGCCGCTGTCGCTAAATTCCAGCTCAAAGGCCAGGGGGACAAAGTCGGACTGGCTCAGCTCCTCCGACACATTTTCCACAATGGTCGTCACCGTTTTCCCCAGCCGGCGGAAGAGATAGCGGAACCGGGCGTCCCGGCTGTCAAATCCAGGCATGGCGGTGTCTATGTATTTCCGGATCGCAGCGTCGATCAGTCCATGGAGCTCCTCCTCCGGCAGGACGGCAAAGCCGCCCCTGGCCACGGCGTCCCGTGTCACATTCTCCAAAACATAGTGGAGGAACGTCCCCACCTGGGAGGCGTCGAACCCGGCGGGGGTGCGCTCCTTCGCACGGAGGCCGTACTGCATAAAGTAGGCAAAGTGGCAGGAGCTGAGCCGGTCGATCCGGCTGGCGGACATGCGGTAGCTGCGGCCGTAGAGCGTCTCCACCGCCTGGGGAGAGAGGCGCCCCCGGGTCATGTGGGCGGCCCGGTTCATCCCCGCCAGCCTTTCCCCGTACCGGCCGTCCTCCGCAAAATACTGCCAGAGGGCTCCGCCCCGGCTGCCGGCGGCCATCTCCAGGGCAGGGACAGGGGCCGTCAGACGATAGCTGTGGTCCCCCTGCTCCACAGCCTCGTCAACGCCGGGCAGCAGAGAACGGATACGCCCGATCACAAAGGAGGGCCGCAGGGGATTTCCTCCCAGATCCGCCGCCGGCCAGGTGACGGTCAGCCGCTGTGTGGGCTGGGCCAGGGCGGCATACAGGTTCTGCAGCTCGATATGGAACAGATCCATACCGCTGGGGGCCAGCTCGATGCCCTGATCCAGCAGAAGGGAGCGGTCCTCCCGGCTGAGAAGGCCCGTATTGCTCTGGACTGCGGGCAAGACATGGTCGTTGGCTCCCATGAGGAAGAGGCACTTTACCTGGTGCCGGTCGTTGCGGGTGATCTGGGAGATCTGGACTTGGTCCAGGGAAACCGGGATAGTACCCACATCGTACTGGGTCAGCACCAGCTTCAAAAGCCTGGCAAATTCCTCCCTGTCCAGAGGCATGTCCCCCAGGGTGTCGGCGAACTGGTCCATGACCGAACACAACAGCTCCCAGAGTTGGCTGTACTCGCCGGCCTGCTGGAGCTCCCCCAGCTTCTCCAGCTGGTCTGTCCGCTCCTCCAGCTGCTCCTTTAAGCCGATCTCCTCCAGGAAGGCCCACAGCGCCTTCAGCTTTCCTATGGCGCCGGGCGCCTCCCGCAGCCCCCGGTCCAGCCGCCCGAGGGGGCCGCTCACGCGCAGGCGCAAGCGGTTGATCTCCGCCAGCTGCGCCGTCTGTTCCGGAGAAAAGCCCTCCTGCCACCCCGCCGGGTTGGCGGTCCAGTCCTCCTCCCGCAGCCACATGCTCCCGTGGATATCCCACTCTATGACATAGTTTTCCAGCAGATCGCATTCGCCGTCGGTGAGGCCCGCCAGGCCCGTTTTCAGCCAGCGGAACATGTCCTCATACTCACAGCCTCCCGCCACCGCATCCAGCGCCCCGGCGATCAGGCTCAGCACCGGTTTTTCCAGGATATCGCTGCGGCGGCTGAGGTAGACGGGAACGCCGTAGCGCTCAAAGACATTTTCAATGGTAGGGGCGTAATCGTCCAGGTTCCGGGCGGCCACGGCGATATCCCGGAAGCGGTATCCCCCCGTCCGCACCAGCTCCAAAATCCGGGAGGCCACGTACTCCGCCTCGGCGAACTGGTTGTCCGCCCGGTAGAGCTCCACCCCGGCGCAGTCGCCCTCCCACCGCCGGGCTTCCCCGAAAAAGTATGCCTCCAGATGCTGCAAAGCGTTGGCAGGCTCCGGATTGACAAGGTATTCTACTTCACAGTTAGTGCCGCACTGCTCAGACAGCCGGATCAGCCTGTCCCTGGTCCGGACGCTCTGTTGGAAAATTTCCAGATCTTCCTTTTTCTCCCCCAGCAGCGTAATGGTAACGGACCGGGCCGACTTCAGGAGGATGCGGATCACCTGCTCCTCCTGGGCGGTAAAGTAGGAAAAGCCGTCCAGGAACACATCCTTCCCCGCGGCATAACCAGACTCCTCCAGGCGCTCGGCCAGCTTTGTCATCAGATCCCGCCGGTCCGCCCCATCCCCGCTGAGCCTTGAGAGGTAGGCCGCGTAGATCAGGCTCAGGTCCCGTACCTTTTCCCCGCTCATGCCCTCCAGCCCCTGGCAGGCCTCCCCCAGCTGCTCCGGCCGGATCCGGCAGGACTGCAGCTCATCGCACACCGCCACCAGCTCCGCCAGGAAAGGCGCCTTCCGTGAGGGGCGGGCATAGACCTTTAACACCGGCAGCGCCTCCTGCAGCGCCAGCTGCATCATCAGCAGCTTGCCCCCGGCGTCCAGCACGCCGTCGGCAACGCCGCCGGTCTGGGACAGGACCCGGTTGGCCAGCAGGCGGAAGCTGAGGACCTCCCCGTGGCGGGAGGCCGTATCGCCGCACGCCCGCGCCAGATCCAGCTCTGCCTGGTGGGAGGCGTGCTCAGGCACCAGCAGCAGCTGTTTGCTGCTGTCACCCAGCTCCCGTATCCGCTCCAGGACCCGGGCGGATTTGCCGGTATTCGCCCTTCCCATCCAAATATGCAGCATGCTGTCTTCTCCCTTCCGCCGCCGAAGCGGCAGCCTCTTTCAAAAGCATTTTTTATTATAGCAGAGGCCGCCGCCTCTTTTCAACGCATTTCTGCACAGGCAGGGTCACGGAATACATTCGGGAAAATATTGAAATATTCAGGCCCCTGTGATAGAATTTTAAATTAATAGGAGAGATGCATCTGTTCTTCCGCAGAAAGAACTGCGGTGAAACAGAGGAAGCAAGCCAGGCATTGCACCCACATTTCATATGGATCAATCGATAAGCGTCCAGGCCCAAGGAGCGGTATACCCAAAGGTCCCGGCGGAGGGGCAGACGCTTCTGACCGGCGGCGCCGCAGTTGGCGCCATCGAAAGACAAAACCAGGCCGTACCGTTGCGCCCCTAAACAAAACATGAATGAAGCGCTCCAGCCGCAGGCTGGCGGCTTTTTGGGCACTTTTTATCCGGATAAAAAGTGCCTCGCGCCGGGGCGCGAAATACCCCGGGAACAAAACCGAAATGTATTCCCCGCCCTGGTGGGGTGAAATACTCCAACGATCCACAGCAGAAAGAGAGGTCCGCCATGTCCTTTGTCCATCTCCATGTCCATACCGAATACAGCCTTCTGGACGGCTTCTGCCGCATCGATGGCCTGGCCAAGCGTGTCAGGGAGCTGGGGCAGAGCGCTGTGGCCGTGACAGACCACGGCGTCATGTATGGCGCCATCGACTTCTACCGGGCGTGCAAAAAAGAGGGGGTCAAGCCCATCATCGGCTGCGAGGTCTATGTGGCCCCGGCGGACCGCACCCGGTTCGACAAGGTCCATGAGTTTGACGCCGAGAGCCGCCATCTGGTGCTCCTGTGCCGGAACGAAGAGGGCTATAAAAACCTGAGCTACATGGTCAGCAAGGCGTTTGTGGAGGGCTTCTATATCAAGCCGCGGGTGGACATGGAGCTGCTGCGCTCCCACAGCGGCGGCCTGATCGCCCTTTCCGCCTGCCTGGCGGGGGAGATCCCCAAGCGGCTGATGAACGGCACCTACGACTCCGCCAAGGCCTACGCCCTGGAGATGCGGGATATCTTCGGGGAGGACGGATTTTACCTGGAGCTTCAGGACCACGGTATCCGGGAACAGGCGGCAGTGAACCAGGGCCTTCTGCGGATCCACCAGGAGACGGGCATCCCGCTGGTCTGCACCAACGACTGCCACTACTTGGCGCCGGAGGATGCGGAGGCCCACGATGTACTGCTGTGTATCCAGACCGGCAAGCTGGTGGACGACGAAAACCGCATGCGCTACGAGCCCCGGAACTTCTATGTCCGCTCCACCCAGGAGATGGAGGCGCTCTTCGGGGAATACCCGGAGGCCGTCGCTAATACCCAGCGCATCGCGGACGCCTGCAATCTGGAGTTTACCTTCGGCAAGTACCATCTGCCGGAATTTGCTGTTCCGGAGGGCTATACCGCCCAGACCTATATCCGCGAGCTGTGCGAAAAAGGCTTCGCGGAAAAGTATAAGGGGCTGTATCCCGCGTACCACGACCAGCTGGACTATGAGCTGGATATGATCGAGAAGATGGGGTTCACCGATTACTTCCTCATTGTCTCCGACTTTGTCCGTTACGCCCGGGAGCAGGGGATCCCGGTGGGCCCGGGCCGCGGCAGCGCCGCGGGGAGCATGGTGAGCTACTGCCTGCACATCACGGATATCGATCCCATGAAGTACGGGCTGTACTTTGAGCGCTTTTTGAACCCGGAGCGCGTCTCCATGCCGGATATCGACATGGACTTCGGCGACACCCGCCGGGACGAGGTGGTGGAGTATGTCCGCCGGAAATACGGCGACGACCGGGTGGCCCAGATCGTCACCTTCGGCACCATGGCGGCCCGCGCCGCCATCCGGGATGTGGGCCGTGTGATGAACATGCCCTATGCCGACGTTGACCTGGTGGCCAAGCAGGTGCCCAGCGGCCCCGGCGCCCTCCACATCACGCTGGACGACGCCCTGCGGCAGAGCAAACCCCTGAAAGATATGTACGACAGCGACCCACAGGTGCATAAGCTCATCGATACCGCCAAATCCCTGGAGGGGATGCCCCGGCACGCCTCCACCCACGCCGCCGGGGTGGTCATCACCAAAAATCCCGTTTACACCTATGTCCCCCTGGCCCGGAACGATGACACCATTGTCTGCCAGTACTCCATGGTAACGCTGGAGGAGCTGGGACTTCTGAAAATGGACTTCCTGGGCCTGAGGAACCTGACGGTGCTGGAGGATGCGGTGCAGATGGTGCGGAGGGAGAGGCCGGATTTCTCCCTCGATGACATCCCGGACAACGACCAGGGCGTCTTTGACATGCTCACCCAGGGCAAGACCAGCGGCGTATTCCAGATGGAGTCCGCAGGCATGACCGGCGTGTGCGTGGGGCTGAAGCCACAGTCCATCGAAGACATTACGGCCATTGTGGCCCTGTACCGGCCGGGCCCCATGGACTCCATCCCCCGGTTCATTGCCTGCAAGCACGATCCCAACCTCGTCTCCTACAAGCACCCCTCTCTGGAACCCATCCTCTCCATCACCTACGGCTGCATCGTCTACCAGGAGCAGGTCATTGAGATCTTCCGCCGCTTGGCGGGATACTCCCTGGGGCAGGCGGACATGGTGCGCCGAGCCATGAGCAAGAAAAAGCGGTCCCAGATCGAAAGAGAGCGCCAGTCCTTCATCTATGGCGACGAGGCGCGGGGCATCGCCGGCTGCATCGCCAATGGCGTGCCCGAGGAGACGGCCGGGGCGATCTATGAGGAGATCGACGCCTTTGCCGAGTACGCCTTCAACAAGGCCCACGCGGTGTGCTACGCTGTGGTGGCCTACCAGACCGCCTGGTTCAAGCTGCACTATCCCAAGGAGTATATGGCGGCCCTGCTGACCTCGGTGCTGGACTACACGGAAAAGGTGTCTGAGTATATCAACGAGTGCCGGGACATGGGCATCGCCCTTCTGCCCCCGGATGTGAACCGCTCCTATGACAGCTTCACCGTGGAGCCGGAGGGGATCCGTTTCGGCCTGGTGGCCATCAAGAACATTGGCCGGGGATTTATCCAGAGCATGGTGCGGGAGCGGGCCTCCGGCGGTCCCTTTACCGGATTCCAGGATTTTTGCGAGCGGATGTACGGCTATGACATCAACAAGCGGGCGGTGGAGAACCTGATCCGGGCCGGCGCCTTTGACAGCTTCGGCGCCCACCGCAGCCAGCTGGTCGCGGTCCATGACAAGCTGCTGGATTCTATTGGGGCCAGCCGCCGCCAGAATGTGGAGGGGCAGCTGGACTTCTTTGGCATGTCCTCCGCCCAGACCCAGCGGCGCAGCGTGGAGATGATCCTGCCCAAGATACCGGAGTTTGCCCCGGAGGAACTGATGCGCCAGGAGCGGGAGGTGACGGGCCTGTACCTCACCGGCCACCCCATGAACGCCTACCGGGACGCCGCCAGGCGGGCCGGGGCGGTCCACATCGCCGCCATCAACGAGGATTTCGCCCAGGAGGGGGGGCCAACCTCCTTCCAGGACGAGCAGCGCATTACCGTGGCGGGCATTGTCACCGCCTATAAGACAAAGACCACCCGGTCGGGCACCCTCATGGCTTATGCCACTGTGGAGGACGACACGGCATCCATTGAGCTTCTGTGCTTCGCCAAGACTCTGGAGAAGTACGGGAGGCTTTTGAAGGAGGGGAGCGCCGTGCTGATCCGTGGCAAGCTCTCCGTCCGGGACGAGAAGCCCCCGCAGATCCTGTGCGACGGGGTGCTGTCCCTCACCGGGCAGGGCGGTTCCCTGGAGCCGGCGGGGCAGTCGGCCCGGCCGGCCGTTCAGGTGCTGGACGGCAAGGTGCTGTGGATCCGTCTTCCCTCCATAGGGCATCCGGCCTTTGGCCACATCAATCGGGTCATCAACATGTTCCCCGGACAGACCCCGGTGAAGCTGGTGTTTACCGATACCGGCAAGCGGATGGGGACCACCTGCCTGCTGGGAAAGCCCCTGGTGGACGAGCTGGTGGCGGTGCTGGGGCAGGAGAATGTAATTGTACAGTGATGTGGAGAAAAAACGCAGCCCCCGGGGTGTCAGGCCCCGGGGGCTATGTTGGTGGTCTGCCGAATTTGCCTATGCCAAATGCAGGCAAGTAAAGCAGATTATCTTACTGATTTCTCTATGGCTGTTTGGGCGATCAGGCGGCCTCGCCGGCGGCAAGCATGACTGTGCGGTAGAGAATGGCGCAGAGCTCGGCGCGGGTCAGGCTGCCCCCGCCGTTGAAGTACTGGGCGCCGTCCCCGTCGGTGTAGCCGGTGATGATCCCCAGCTCCGTGAGAGCGAGGACATAGCCGTCGTCGGTGTCGGTAAAGGGCGTGTCGTTTTCAGAGGCGGGGAGCTCCAGGGCCATTGCCAGCAGCCTGCACAGCTCCTGGCGGGTAATGGCGGCGTTCAGGTCCACATCGGATTCCAGCAGGTCCAGTTCCTTGGCAAGGGCAAGATAGCCGCTGGCCCAGCCGCCGCCGTCCACAGGCGCCTGCTCCTCATAGCCGGCCAGCATCAGCACCAGTTTCAGGGCCTGCCCCCAGGTGACGCTGCTGGCGGGCCGGAAGGTGGCGTCGTCATAGCCGGAGAACAGGCCGCCCATTACCATGGTCAGCACATACTCGTCATACCAATGGCGTCCGCTGAGGTCAGAGAAGAGATAGGACAGGATGACGGAGGGGAGCCGCTCCTCGGTTTCGGTTTGGGTCAGGAGGCTTCCCGCCAGCTCCTCAATGTAGGAGGCGTCCAGGGGGTTGGACATGCCAAGGGCCTCGAAGCTCTCCTGGAAGCCAAGCTCGGCGGGCAGGGCCACGAAGGACAGGTACTGGTCCACGGCGTTCCCGATCCCGTTCTCCTGGGCGCTGAGCCAGAAGTCGAAGGCACCGGAGGCGGAGACGGCGTAGCTGATATAGTACATGGGGTTCTCGAAGGTGTGGGGGATCTGGACCCAGCCATACAGCTCGGTCCGCTCATCGTCGGCCTCGATCAGCCCGTACTCCTTGGCCAGCTTGCAGTACTGCTGATTGATCTGCCTGAGCGTCACATTGGGCGTGGCGTAGATATACTGCTGCAGCTCGTCAAAGAGGCAGCCCTGGACCATGGCGCTGGTCAGGTTGGCCATCAGGTAGTCCCTGACAGCGTCAGAGGAAGTGCCGAAGATCTCAGGATAATAGGAGGAGAACAGCAGCTCCAGGCCCTGGGAGTGGACCTCGGCCACGTCGATATTATCGGAGGCGGCATTCCAGGCGGCGCTGTCCCAGTAATAGTTGTTGTAGTGGCCCAGCTCATGGACGACGGTGGTGAAGTCGTAGAGATCGCCGCCGGGCTGATTGAACATAAAGGGGGCGCCGTAGCTGTAGAGCATGGTGGTGAAGCCCACGCTCTGCTTGGTCTCACTGTAACCCAGGTCGTACATCTTCTGGCTGCGCATGAAGGACAAAGCCTCGGCAAGCTCACTGGACATCTGACCGATATAGGGCTCGATCATATCCAGCGCCACATCGCCGGAGTAGTCCTTGGCAAATACGCTGTCGCCGGCCTCGTAGGTGTACAGGGTGGCAAAAGTCTCATAGGCGGGGACGATATCGTCCTTCACAGCCTGGTGGAACGCCTGGATCTCCTTCTGCGTATAGTCGCGGTCATAGACCACAGCATAGGCATAGTCGCCGTAGTTGGAGTAGCCGGCGTTCTTGGCGATCTGATTGCGGACAGCGATCATCCGCAGGAAAATTTCTCCCAGCGCGGCGTTCTGCGCCTTGACGATCTCGGTGAGAAGGGCGTTGCCGGTCTCCTCATCCAGGGCGCCCATCGCCATGGCGGCATAGACAGCCGCCTCGTCCATGGGCTGGCCCTCGTAGTCCGCCGTATAGGTCTGGATAGCGGCAGTCTGATACTCTGTGACCAGGTCCTGCTCCTCGGCGGCAAGGGCGAACTCCTCGTCAGTCATGGCCTCGTAGCTGAGATAGTAGGCCAGATCCTCCTCGCTGAGCTGCTCCGCCAGGAAGCCGGCACAGGGGGAATCCAGCAGCTCCTGGACCAGGATGCTGAACTCGTCCACCACGACCAGATAGGCGGAGTAGGTGTAGATGTACTCCTCCACGTAGGTTTCGTTGGTGACGTCGCGGTAGGTCAGGATGTTGGAGAGGACATACATGGTCGCCAGCTCCATCAGCTGATCGGTCAGGGCGTCAAACTTGTCAGAAACCGCCTCCTCGTTGTCCCCGGACACCATCAGGGCGCGGATCTCCTCCATTGCCGAAAGGATCGGTTCCGTGTCGATGTGCCTGTACTCGATCTCATCGAAGGTCAGCTCCGTGTGGGGCTGGGGCTCAAAAAAATCGGTTTCCCGGACCTCCGCTGCCATCGCCCAGGGGCAGAGAGAGAGAACAAGGGCAATAACCAATGCCAGAGAAAGTGCTTTCTTCTTCATTTGGTGCTCCTTTCCGCACGCTTAGTATGGTGAGATGCAGAAACCGCCATACATGGACATTTTATGCACTTTTTTGGCAGCCGCCAAAAAAACACACAGCACACAGTTTATTCATCTCGCGTTCTATTATAGAGGAATTTCGTAAAAAAACAATATGCGATTTTCCATTTCCGTACATTTTCCCAAAAGTATTCCGCAGCCCCTGCCATTTGACGGGTTTTCACGCGTCAGCATATTAAGCTTCAGAGATCCAGGCAGAATGGAAAACGCCTCATCCCTGCGTCACTTCCTCCAGGCGTGCCAGGAGCCTCTGCGACGCAGGATTTCGTTCCGGGAGGCCAAAGGCCGGCACCGCGTGGTAAAGCAGCAGCGCCGCCCCGCAGGCAAAAACCAGCCATTCTTCCACTTCTTTCGCAGAAAACGAGAAGACCGCGACGATGACCGCAGCAAAGCAGAAAATCATCCAGGCCGCCCCGCGGTGGAGAACGATCCGTCCCTCCAGAATACTGCCGCCCTGCCCGTCGGGCAGGAGACGGCCATGGAAGGGGTTGGCGAAGGTCCAGCCGTGGGAAGCTCCTATTCCCCAGGAAACGCTGCCGCGGGTGCGCCGGATCCCAGTCTGCTCCTGGCGCTCATACTCGGTCCGCTTCAGCACAACCCAGTCCCCCCGCCAGGTGATCGTGGTCCTGGCACTCCCCTGCTCCCGGAGGTTCCAGCCTGCCACCGCCCGTTCCAGTTGACGCCGGGCCGCCGCAGGCGGCAGGGCGCTGCGGAAGGTATAGGACGTCACTGGGCGTCCTCCCCGAGCATCTCCTCCAAAATCTCCACAGCGGCAACGATATACACCGCGCAGGACTTGGTCAGGCCCAGCCGCTGGGCGGCAGGGCTCTGCTCCGGCCGGGCGGGGATATCCCGTATCTCCCTGCATCGCACAGCGGGGAATCGCTCCAAAAAGCGCCGCTGGAACTCCATCACTTTCTTGGACACAAAGGATTTCGCCTGCATATCGTGGGGCTCGCTGTGGGGCCACTTCGCCCCCAGCACCACCGCGCCGCCGCTGATGACGCCGCAGATCTCCCCTGTCCGGAACCCGCCGCCGAAGGCGCCCAGCAGGGCGGCGATCTGCTCCGCCGGCAGGCCGATCACATCGTCAAAGGCGCAGGCCACCGCCTGGGCGCAGCTGTATCCTCCATTGTGGTAATCGTTGGCGCGCTGTGCTCTGTCCATTTTTCAATTCCCCTTTTCTTTCTCTGTCTATGCCCGGCTCAGCTCCACCAGCTTCCGCAGCCGGTGGTTCAGGCAGCTTTTTGTCACCGGCGGGTCGAACTCCCGCGCCAACTCGCTGAGGGTCAGCTCCGGGTAGGTCTCCCGCAAAATGATCGTCTCCTTCAGCTGGGGCGGCAGCGCCTCCACCCGGTCCAGCTCGTAGAGGCGGCGGATCGCCTCCAGCTGCTCCTGGGCGGCGTCCACCGCCTTGTCCAGGTTGGCCGCCTCGCAGTTGACCCGGCGGTTGACGCCGTTGCGCAGCTCCTTCTCCGCCCGGGTGTTCATGATCTCCATGGCGCTGATAGGCGCCCCCATCGCTGTCAGCAGATCCTCGATCTGGTCGCTGTTTTTGAAGTATGTCACCTGGTAGCCCCCCCGAACCACCTGCCTGGGTCGATGGCCCATATCGGTGAGCAGCGCCTGCAGCTCCCGGCTGGCCTGGGTGTGGCTCGTGACCAGTTCCAGGTGGTAGCGCTTGGCGGGGTCCGTGACGCTGCCGCCGGAGAGGAATACCCCCCGCAGGAAGGCCGCGCGGCAACAGTCCTCCTCCAAAAGCCCAAAATTGATATGGAGGACTGGGCTCTGGTGGGGATCAAAGCCCAACTCGTCAATGATCGTCTCCAGCTTCCCCTGATCCGTGATCTGGAAGATGTACTTCTGCTCCAGGGCGGTGGGCATCCGGTCGAACTGCAGGCCAAAGGCCCGGTGGAAAAGCTCCGGCAGCCGGATGGCGAACTCCTCGCACTCCGTAATGATCCGAACCTCCTGGACGGAGAAGGTGTTGCAGTAGAGCAACACCCCGTATGCCTCCGCCCGGGCGCAGCAGAAGCGGCTGAGCCCCGCCCGGCACAGCTCATTTTTTACATCCGAAGAAAACGACACCGTAACGCCCCCCTTTCTCGCCGGATACATTCTTTTCTTTTATAAAAGAAAAGAATCAAAAGAAAATTTTTACGCGAAACATTCGTTTCGCTTATGTTTTCATATCAGCATTTAATAAACTGTTCCAAAAGCAAAACGTAGTTTTGCGAACAAAGTCTTTTTGATTCTTTTTCTTCAGAAAAAGAATGTATACCGCCCTGCTACTCCGTCCGGTACCGCCCCAGGCCGGCGATGCGGACGCTGCGCTGGGCATGGAGCTCCAGCAGCGCCGCGGCAAGCAGCTCCGGGTCATGGCGCACAAATCCGTCCCGCACGGCGGACACCGGGCGGCTCACCAGCTCCACGCCCAGCTTGGCGCAGACCTCCCGGTCATAGCGCAGAGGCTCCGCCCCCTCCCGGGTGTACCGCTCCAGCACGTCCGCCGGGATGGCGGCGCTGTTGACCAGGCACAGCGAGAAAAGCCCCGGCCTGGAGTGCTGGAAAATAGCCCGGATATGGTCGGCGTTGGTATACCCCTCCGACTCCCCCTCCTGGGTCATGACATTGGCCACATAGACCTTCAGGGCGTCAGAGCTGGCGATGGCCTCCGTGATACCCTCCACCAGCAGGTTGGGGATGATGCTGGTGTACAGGCTCCCCGGCCCCAGCAGGATCATGTCCGCCGCCCGGATGGCCTCCAGCGCCTCCGGCAGGGCGGGCGGATGCTCCGGCAGCAGGCGCACCTGGCGGATACGGCAGTCCTCCCGCTTCTTGCAGTAAAAGATCTTGGATTCCCCCAGGACCCTGGCCCCGTTCTCAAACTCCGCCTCCAGCTGCACGTCGCTGGTGGTCACGGGGAGGACGGTGCCGGTGATGGCCAGGACCTGGCTCATGCGGCTCACCGCCTGGTCAAACCTGCCGCCGGAAATGCCGTTGAGGGCCGCCAGGAACAGGTTCCCAAAGCTCTGTCCCCGCAGCGATCCCTCTGTAAACCGGTAGTGCAGCAGCTCGCTCATCACCGGCTCTACATTGGCCAGGGCCTCCAGACAGTTTCGGATATCCCCCGGCGGCAGCATCCCCAGCTCCTGGCGCAGAACCCCGGAGCCGCCGCCGTCGTCCGCCACCGTGACGATGGCGGTCAAATTGCTTGTGTGCCGCTTCAGGCCCCGCAGCATGGTGCTCAGGCCTGTCCCGCCGCCGATGGCGACGATACGGGGCCCCTTTCCGCTGGGGCCCCGGTAAAGTATTTTTTCTGCCATGGCGTCCTCCTGTCAGCTGCGGGTCATATCCCGGTGATTTTCCGTCACCTGGTAGCCGAGGGAGGCGATGTACTCCGCCAGCGCGTGTGTCACCGCCACAGAGCGGTGGTGGCCGCCGGTGCAGCCGACAGCCACCACCAGCACAGTCTTCCCCTCCTCCCGATAGAGGGGCAAAACAAACTGCAGCAGATCCCGCAGCTTCGCAAGGAACTCCTCCGTCTCCCGGAAGGAAAACACATAGTCCCGCACCTCGCTGTCCAGCCCGGTCTTGCTGCGCAGGGCGTCGATGTAAAAGGGGTTGGGCATGAAGCGGACGTCAAAGACCAGATCCGCTTCCATGGGCAGGCCGTGCTTGAAGCCGAAGGACTCCAGGCTCACCGTCATCTCATTTGTCCCCTGGGCGCCCCCGAATAACCGGAACAGTTCCCCGCGCAGCCGGGCGGTGGAATAGGTGGTGGAATTGATCACAATATCCGCCTGCTCCCGTACCGGCGCCATCAGGGCGATCTCCCGGTTCACCGCGGCCTGCAGGGTGCCCGCCTGCTCCTGGAGCGGGTGGAGGCGGCGCGTCTCCTTGTAGCGCTTGATGATAGCGCCCACATCCGCCTCCAGAAACAGGAGCTTGCAGTTGTACTCCCTGGCCCGGAGGGTGGCGAGCACGCCCAAAAATTCGTCAAAGCTGTCGGCGGTGCGGACGTCGTACACCAGTGCCACCCGGCTGTACCGGCCGCTGCCGGCGGCGCAAAACTCCGCAAATTTCAGGATCATACCCGCCGGCATGTTGTCAACGATATAAAAGCCCATATCCTCCAGGAAGGAGGCGGCCTTGCTCTTTCCGCTGCCGGACAGGCCGGAAATGATCAGGATCTCCATGCTGCTTTCTCCCCCTAACCCCGCTGCGTCCCGCCTCAGGGGACGCGCTTTACCTCCGGCTCCAGCGCAACGCCGGTTTTCTCTTTGACCACGGCCTGGACATGCCGGATCAGCCCCAGCACATCCTCGCAGGTGGCGCCGCCGGTGTTGATGATAAAGCCCGCGTGCTTCTCCGACACCTGGGCCCCTCCTATCCGTGCGCCCTTCAGGCCGCACTGCTCGATCAGCGTCCCGGCAAAGTGTCCGGCGGGCCGCTTGAAGGTGCTGCCCGCGCTGGGGTACTCCAGAGGCTGCTTCTCCTGGCGGCGGCGGAACAGCTCCCGCATCTTCTCCCGGATCGCCTGGGGATCATCCCTCGTCAAGCGGAACACCGCGTAGAGCGCCACGGCCTCCGGGTGGTCTGTCAGCAGGCTGTGGCGGTAGCTGAAATCCATCTCCTCACAGGAGAGGAACCTGATCCCCTCCTCCGGAAACAGAACCGAAACGCCCGCGACGACCTGCCGCATCTCCCCGCCGTAGGCCCCGGCATTCATATATACCCCGCCGCCGACGGTGCCGGGGATCCCATGGGCAAACTCCAGGCCCCCCAGCCCCTGCCTACAGGCAAACTCCGCTGTCCGGGCCAGCGAGGCTCCCGCCTCCGCCATAATGGTGTTAGGCTCCGTGCCGTTCTCGACCCGGTCCACCCCCCCGGTGTAGACCACCATGCAGTCCACCCCCTGGTCAGAAACCAGCAGATTGGAGCCCTTGCCCAGCACCAGCCAGGGCCATCCCTTCTCCCACGCCAGCTGCAGCAGCGCCGCCAGCTCTGAAGCTGATTTAGGCCGCGCCAGCCGCCGGGCCGGGCCGCCGATCCGGAAGGTGGTGTACCCCGCCATGGGCTCCTCCCGGAGCACCTCCAGCTGCGGGAGGCGGGCGGCGGTCTCCTTGTCAAAGCTCTCATACCAGGGCATGAAGTATTCTCCTTACGAAAGAAATGGATTATCTGCCGGAAAGACCCAGCAGCGCGGCGCCAATGATCCCGGCGTCGTTGCCCAGCCTGGCTTTCACCAGCCTGGTGTGCTTTTCAGCCTCCCGGCCGAAGCACAGCTCCAGCACGCGGCTCTGCAGCGGCGCAAGCAGGTCCTCGTCCCGCTCATGGCTGACGCCGCCGCCCAGGGCGATGACCTCCGGCTGGAAAATGTTGACCAGGTTGGCCAGGCCCTCGCACAGATAGTCCAGATATTGGTCCACCACCGCCCTGGCTGCGGCGTCGCCGGCGCGCATGGCCGCAAAGGCGGTGCGCCCGTCCACGCATCCCAGCTCGCCCCCTGCCATTTCCCACATTCTGGAGTCCTTATGCTCCTCCATGGCCTCGCGGGTCTGGCGGATGAGGGCGTTGGCGGAGGCGTAGCGCTCCCAGCAGCCCCTCCGGCCGCAGGTGCACTCCTCCCCATTGTGGACGACGACCATGTGGCCGCCCTCGCCGGCACAGCCGTTGATGCCGGAGTGGATCTTCCCATTCAGAATGATCCCGGTGCCGATGCCGGTCCCCAGCGTCACCAGGATCAGGCTCTCGATGCTCTTGTCCTCATAGTGGTAGTATTCCCCCAGGGCGGCGCAGTCCGCGTCGTTGCCCAGATACACCGGGAGGTCCCAATATCTCTGGAACATCTCCGCCACCGGCATAAAGCGGATGGGGATATTCACCGTTTTGATGACGACGCCCCTCCTGTTGTCCACAGGGCCGGGGAACCCCATGCCCACCGAGGCCACCTGCTCTTTGGGCACACGGTTCTCCTCCACAAGGGCGAGGGCCATCTCCGCCAGGGTCTTCCCCATCTGCTCCATGGAGATAAACTCCAGGGGCATCTTCTTCATGGCCACGATCCGGCAGCTCTCGTCCACCAGGCCGGCCTTCAGGTTTGTTCCGCCAATATCGATCCCAACATAGTACATAGTATTTCCACCTTGCCAAAATGTTGTGATCCTTTTTTGCCATTTCGCCGCAGGGGCGGCAAAAAAGGTGCAAGCGATCCATGTTCCGGAGCTCAGCCGCCCTGGGCATGGCGCTCCAGCTCTTCCGCCAGCTTCTGGGCCGCATTGTAGCCGTATTTCTTGTGGCGGTTGTTCATGGCCGCCACCTCCACAATAACCGCCAGGTTCCGCCCAGGCATGACCGGAATCGTCAGGATGGGCAGATCCACCCCCAGGATATTGACCGTCTCCTCGTCCAGGCCGAAGCGGTCATAGAATTTGTCATCCCTCCACTGCTCCATGTGGATCACCAGATCGATCTGGGCCTCCAGGATGACCGCGCTCATGCCGAACAGCTGCTGCACGTCGATCACGCCAATGCCGCGCAGCTCGATATAGTGCCGGATCAGCTCCGGCGCCTTGCCGATGAGCTGGTTGGACACCCGCCGGATATCCACCGCGTCGTCCGCCACCAGCCGGTGGCCCCGCTTGACCAGCTCAATAGCCGTTTCGCTCTTGCCGATGCCGCTGTCGCCGGTGATGAGCACGCCCTCGCCGTAGATATCCAGCAGCACGCCGTGGCGGGTGATGGTGGGCGCCATCTTCTGTGTCAGAAGTTCAATGACCTTGGTGGTAAAGTCCACCGTGGTATCGGCGGTATGGAGGAGCGTCCTCTGGTGCTTGCGGGCCATGGCGAGGCACTCCGGATAGATATCCAGATCCCGTGAGACGACCAGGGCCGGAATGTTGTACGCAAAGAGGCGGGAAAAGCTCTCGGCCCGCTTCTCGGAGTCCATGCTCTCCAGCATCTTCGTCTCCGCCATGCCGATCACCTGCAGGCGGCGCTCGTCAAAATAGTCAAAAAAACCCACCAGCTGCAGGCCCGGGCGGTTGACGTCCTTGATCCCCACCAGGGCCGTCTCATAGTCGGCCCCCCGGTTCACCACAGCCAGCCCCAGGCTCTCCACCAGATCCGGCAGCTTCACGCCGCCCTTCATCTCATCAGTTTTCAGCATCGCGCCGCCCTCCCTATCGTCCGTGTCGGCACACATACCAGCACGCATAGTAAGATAGAATCATTATAATACAGCCCGCCAAAATTGACAAGGCGCAATGACCGCAAAAGAACAGCAAAAACTTTTTTGAAAATTGAAATTTATGCTTGCATTTCCTGTCAAAGTCTGCTATTATATCAGACGGTGCTTTTGGCACTGGTATTATCTCGAACAGCAAGGAGGTGCAACGGATGGCTAAGTGTCAATTCTGCGACAAGGGTGTTACCTTTGGGATCAAGGTTTCCCACTCCCACCGGCGTTCCAACCGCGCATGGAAGCCCAATGTCAAGCGCGTGAAGGCGATCGTCGACGGTACCCCCCGCCATGTGTACGTTTGTACCCGGTGTCTGCGTTCCGGTAAAGTTACCCGCGCTGTCTAACATATGGAGCAAACGCAACTCCCCAAGTCATGGACTTGGGGAGTTCTTTTTCCCTGGAGGCGGATCAGGCCCCCGCCCGGTTTTACCGGGCG
>CABKMV010000043.1 GCA_902373635.1 uncultured Oscillospiraceae bacterium | reverse complement strand
TATCCGGATAAAAAGTGCCCAAAAAGCCGCCAGCCTGCGGCTGGAGCGCTTGATAATGTTTTGATGAGGACGCGACGGCAAGGCCTGGTTTTGTCTCCCGATAGTGCCAACTGCGGCGCCGCTTGTCAGAAGCGTCTGCCCATCCGCCGTGCCCTCTGGGCCTACCGCTCCTTGGGTCTTGGTGCGTTACGCTTGATCCATATGAAATGTGGTGCGATATCCGGTCTGGCCCTTCTCTTCCACCGCAGTTCTTCCTATGGAAAAACAGATGGCTCTACCCCATTAACAATTGTACAAACCAGTAGATGCCTACTTCTATCTGACCACGGTATCCTCGCGGCGCAGCCGCTGCGGCCTACGCTAAAAATATGCCACTGGCATATTTTTTACGCTGCGGGGGCGTCAGCCGAAGCTGGAATAGAAAACCGCCACAGATTAGATGCCCGTAGGATCTGTCATTCAGTGGCTGGATGCTATCAAGCCACCACCCAGTCCGATCAGACAAGGGATTCTTAAACCGTAGGTTTAAGCGCACTTTTGGTTACTTTTCCTGCGCAGGAAAAGCAACCCAGGGCGCGGGGCTGGAAGCCCCGCAAAAGCCTGAGTCTGGGCCGGCCAGGCCCACAAATGAGCGGGCCGCGCAGCCCCGCAAAGCCCCCTACGCCTCCCACTTGTCGATGAGCTGCTTGATCTGGTCGGCAAAATTCCCCAGGTCCCGGTTGGCACGGCCCTTGCTGCGGACAATGACCTCCTGGAGAAGTTTACCCATGGCCACCAGGCGCTGGTAGGCGCTGGAGACCTTGCCTGCAGCGGTGGCGGTTCTGCGCTCGGGCAGATAGCCGCTCTCCAGCTGGCGGTTGGCGGCCAGGTCATAGACCTCGGTGTACTGGGGGGCGTGGGCGCTGAGGCCCAGGCGCTCCAGGCTGCCGGCAAAGTAGGGGGCCACCTCCCGGTCTCCGTGGACCACAAAGAAGTGGGTGACATTCTCAAAGGACTTGGCCCACTCCAGAAGATGGTCCCGGTCGGCGTGGCTGCTGAGGCCCTTAAAATTCTCGATCTCCGCGTTGACCGCGATCTCCTCGCCGAAGAGCTTCACGCTCTTGGCCCCGTCCAGCAGCGTCCGCCCAAGGGTGCCCTCCCCCTGGAATCCCACGAAGACGATGGTGCTCTCCGGACGCCACAGGTTATACTTCAAATGATGACGGATGCGGCCCGCGTCACACATGCCGGAGGCGGAGATAATGACCTTGGGGGTCTTGTCCGTGTTGAGGAGCTTCGACTCCTCCACGGACTCTGTCATGTGCAGGCCAGGAAAGGAGAACATGGCCGTGCCGTCCTTCACCAGTTCCAGGGCCTCCTCGTCCAGATACCCCCGGAGGTCGCCACAGAAGATGGTGGTGGCCTTGCCGGCCAGCGGGGAGTCGATATAGACCGGGAAGTCCTTCACGCTCTTCACCAGGTTTTCCTGCTTGATGCGCCGGAGGAAGTACAATATCTCCTGGGTGCGGCCCACGGCAAAGGCGGGGATCACCACATTGCCGCCCCGGCCCAGAGTGCGGTCGATCACCTTGGCCAGCTCGCTGGTATAGCTCCACACCTCCTGGTGGTTCCGGTCGCCGTAGGTGGACTCCATGACCACGTAGTCCGCCCGCTTCAGGAGGATGGGATCCCGGATGATGGGCTGGTTGATATTGCCGATATCGCCGGAGAACACGATGGTCTTGCTGACGCCGTTCTCCGTCAGGTCCATGGTGATGCTGGCAGAGCCCAGCAGGTGGCCCGCGTCGGTGAAGGTGGCCCTGACCCCCTCGCACAGATCGACGGCCTGCCCGTACTCGCAGGTATGGACATATCCCATGGTGCGCATGGCGTCTTCGACCGTGTAGATCGGCTCCACCGCAGGGCGGCCCGCACGCATGTTCTTCCGGTTGGCATACTCCGCGTCGGATTCCTGGATGTGGGCGGAATCCGCCAGCATGATCTCCAGCAGATGGCTGGTGAGGCGCGTGGTCCATATCTGGCCCGTGAATCCCTGTTTGACCAGCATGGGCACCCGGCCGCTGTGGTCGATGTGGGCGTGGGTGATGAGCACATAGTCGATGGTGTTGGGGGCGAAGGGCAGATCCCTGTTGTCGATCTCATCCCGGCCCTGCTGCAGGCCGCAGTCGATCAGGATGCGCCTGCCGTTGATCTCCAGGCAGTGGCAGCTGCCGGTGACGCAGTGATCCGCGCCGAAAAAGCTCAGTTTCATAGGCATAGCCCTCCTTGCGTATTTCTATTGATCATATTGTAGCACGCGGAAGAAATGTTGGCAATGAAAACCTGCCGCAGGGCTTCTGCCCGCTGAGGGTAAAGAGGCCCGGGAAAATTCCCGGGCCTCCCGCCTTTTCGATTTTAGCCCTTGGGCTTGGTGGCCACGCTCTCCACCGGGATGGAACCGAAGCGCTCCAGCGCCTCGCCGTCGGCCAGCAGGCGCAGCTCCTCCACCGTGTCGATGGAGTACAGCGAATCGGACAGGGACCACAGGATGAGCCGCTGCTGATCCTCATCCTCCGGCAGGGAAGCCAGGGAAGCCGACGACAGGTTGACGTAGCAGACGCCGCTGTCTACCCGGATGGAGTTGACGGTGAAATCGTCCGGGATCACCGCTGTCAGTTCCCTGCTCTGGGGGCCCTCCAGCAGGGCGGCCACCAGGTTCTCCGCCAGTGTCTGGCCCTCATAGATCTCCAGCGTCCGCCGCTCGCCCTCCAGCGCCCCCTGGCTGTTGAGGAAGTAGAGCGTCACCTCCACTGTCTGGAGCACATCTTCCATCGTGGAGAGGAGCACATCCCGCTCATAGAACACCTGCTTCGGCTGCTGGGCCACCTCCCTTCCCTGCACGGTGATGGAGACGGCGCTGATCCCCTCCAGCGCCGTCAGGGACAGGGCCAGGCAGTAGTCCGCCAGCGCCAGATCCACGCCGCTGAGCTGGCCGAACCCCCCGGACAGGTCCACATAGGCCCTGCGGTCCCGGATCTCCAGGGACAGCAGCTCCACTCCGGACGGTACGGGGGCGGCAAGGCCGTCCTCCTCCGGGCCCTGGAGCAGGCGCTCCACGACCGCCGCCGCCTGCTCCTCCACACCGGCGTCCTCTCCAAGCCCCAGCTGCACATAGGTACCCTGGAGAATGTCGCTGCCGCGGGCCTCCCCCTCGGCCGCCAGGTAGTAGATCAGGTATCCCCCCTCCTGCTCCTGGGTATCCCCTGCCAGGCCGCAGGCCGACAGAAGCAGCACAAATGACAGGACAAAAGCAATTCCTTTCTTCACTCGCTTTTCTCCCCTCTCTCCAGGCAGGGCAGGGTCACGATAAAGCGGGTGCCGCCCTCGCTTCTGCCCTCCGCCCGCACGGCGCCGCCCCGGCGGCTGACGGTGTCCCGGACAATGGACAGGCCCAGCCCTGTGCCGCCGGCGGCCCGGGAGCGGGCCTTGTCCACCCGATAGAACCGCTTGAAGATATGGGTCAGGTCCTCCGCCGGGATACCGATGCCATTGTCCTCCACGGTGATGACCGTGGTCTCCTCTCCCGATTCCACCGAAATGTGTACAAAGCCGCCTTTGTGGTTATATTTGATGGCGTTTTCCGCTAGATTATAGAGGATCTGGTGCAGCTCTCCGGCTGTGGCCACCACTGCGGCGCCGCTCTCCCCGGCGGTGGTGATCGTGACCCCCTTCTCGTCGGCCACCGGCCGGAGCATCCGCACCACCCGGTCCAGCACAGGCGCCACCTCAATGCGGGAGGGCGCCTCCATGACGCCGCTGTCCAGCCGCGTCAGGCGCAGCAGGTCCTCGGTGATGCGGCTCAGGCGCTCCGCCTCCTGGCCAATGTCGCTGACAAATTCCCGGGTGGTGGCGCCGTCGATATTCTCGTTTTGCAGGATGGAATCCGTCAGCAGGCGGATGGCGGCCAGGGGCGTCTTCAGCTCGTGGGAGGCGTCGGAGACGAACTGGCGGCGGGCGCTCTCCGTCTCCTGCAGCCGGTCTACCAGGTCGTTAAATTCCTCCGCGATCTGGGTATACTCGTCGTGGCCCGACAGCACCGCGCGCTGGTTGTAGGCCCCCTCCCGAACGCCCCGTATGGCGGTCTGCAAACCGGCCAGCCGCCGGGTCAGACTGCGGCTGAAGAGCAGGCTGATGGCCAGGACCAGGGCGGCCACGCCGATGGAGATCCGCATCAGGTTGTCGCGCAGGTTCTCCAGCAGGGCGGCCTGCTGGGTATCGTATTCATAGACGTACACCCCGCCGATCACCTGGTTGCGGTAGAGTACCGGCTGGGCCACGCTGGAGTGGAAGGCCTCCTCCTGATAGACGCTGTAAACCGCGATGTTGCCCCGCAGCGCCTCCACCAGCTCCGTGTAGAACACAAAGTATCCGGTGGCGTTGCCCACATCGCGGGTGTCGTAGAGCACCCTGCCGCCCGCGTCGGTGATGATGATCCGGGAGACCCCCTCCGGCTCCACCCCCGCCATGGCCTCCGCCACGTTCTCCTCTGTCAGCTCGTCCAGCCCGGACACAGCCGCATTGATGGCGGCGGCGCCGCTCTGCAGGGTGGTCTGCTTGGCCCGAAACACCAGATCCTGGCTGACCAGCAGCGGATAGGTGTTCATCAGCACCAAAACGATCAGCAGTATGGCCATGTAGCTGCTGCTCAGTTTCAGCTGCAAGGAAATCCTACCCTTTGAAATAGTAGCCAACTCCCCACTTTGTCATAATATACTCCGGCTCCGCCGGCTGCCGCTCCAGTTTCTCCCGCAGCCGCCTGATATGCACGTCCACCGTCCGGTAGTCCCCGGTATAGGAGTAGCCCCACACCACGTTCATCAGGTTCTCCCGGCTGTACACCCGGCGGGGATTCTTCATCAGCAGCTCGATCAGGTCGTACTCCTTTGCCGTGAGCTCCACTGTCTCCCCGTCCCGGATGGCCACCCGCTGCTCCGTATCCAGCGTCAGTTCCCCCACGGTGATACGGCTCTTGGCCTGGGCCCCGCCGGAGGCCCGGCGGAGCATGGCCCGGATACGGGCCTTCAGCTCCAGGATGTTGAAGGGCTTTGTGATATAGTCGTCCGCGCCGCACTCAAAGCCGATGATCTTGTCCGTGTCCTCGCTGCGGGCAGTGAGCATGATGATGGGCACGTTGGAGAACTCCCGGATGCGCATACACGCCTCCAGCCCGTCGATCTCCGGCATCATCAGATCCAATATGATGAGATCGAAGTTCCCAGTCCGGGCCAGCTCCACGGCGGCCGCGCCGTCATAGGCGCACTCCACCTGGTAGCCCTCGTTCTCCAGGTTGAACTTGATCCCCTTCACCAGCAGCTTTTCATCGTCAACCACTAAAATCTTCATGCAGCAGCCTCCTCCGTAGGCAGATCGTCAGCGGGCGCCTCCGTCCCTGTTGTGACGTGGTCCCGGAATTTGTTTAAGGTAGCCTCGCCGATCCCCTTGATCTGGAGCAGTTCCTCCACCGAGGTGAAAGGACCGTTCTCCTCCCGGTAGTCAATGATCCGCTGGGCCAGGGCAGGGCCAATGCCATTGAGCGTCTGCAGCTGCTCCAGGTCAGCGGTGTTGATATCCACCGGCCCGGAGGGCTCCTCCGGCTCCGCAGGCTCCTCCGGTGCGGGCGCAGCTTCCTGCGCGGCCCGGCGGCTGGCGGTGATGGTATAATCCGTCCCCTCGGCCGCCGCGGACGCACGCAGATACAGCAGCCCCACCGCGGCCAGGAACACCGCCGTCAGGACCAGCAGGCACCCCTCTGTTTTCGTTATTTTTCCTGTTACTTTCACAGTTGAACTCCCGTCTTTTTTTTGCTATACTGAGAGAGAAAACTGTCGATCCCTGTCATGGAGAGGCGCCCCTCCCATGTTATAAATGCAGTATACCATATTTTTTTGGAGAATGATATGAAAACTCGCCGTTTTTTCTCTGTTTTTTTCAGTCTGCTCCTGGCCTTCAGCCTGTCCGCCACCGCCCTGGCCGTGGAGGGCGATACCGGGGACTGGGACGTCGCCGCGAAGGCCGCCCTCCTGGTGGACCCGGATACAGATGAGATCCTATACGCCAGGAACATCCACGAGAAGCTCTATCCCGCCAGCCTTACCAAGGTGATGACCGCCCTTCTGGTCCTGGAGGCGGTGGACGACGGGACGCTTGCCATGGACACGGTCCTCACCGCCTCGGAGGAGGCCATTGCCAACCTCCCTGACGACGGCAGCAACGCCGGCATTAAGGTGGGGGAGGAGCTGACGGTGGAACAGCTGCTCCACTGTATCCTTGTGGTCTCCGCCAACGAGGCCTGCGACATCCTGGCCGAGGGCGTGTCCGGATCCATTGACGCCTTTGTGGAGAAAATGAACCAGCGGGCCCGGGAGCTGGGCTGTGAGAACACCCACTTCACCAACACCAACGGCCTGCAGAACATCGACCACTACACCACCGCCTGGGACCTCTCCCTCATCGCTCGGGAGGCCCGGACCCACGAGCGGTTCATGCGGATCTGCGGCACCAAGTCGGTGGAGATCCCGGCCACCAACCTCTCCCCCAAGCGCACCTACTACACCACCAACTACCTGATCTCCACCGCCCGCAACGCGGGCTACCTGTACAGCGGCGCCAACGGCATCAAGACCGGTTTCACCAGCGACGCGGGCAACTGCCTGATCGCCTCCGCCACCCGGGACGACCGGTCCCTTCTGTGCGTGGTGCTGGGGGCGGAGCGGGTGACGCTGGAGGACGGTTCCATCCAGGTGCAGAGCTTCTCGGAGACGATCAAGCTGCTGGACTACGGCTTTGACAGCTTTTCCCGCCAGGTGATCCTGCAAACCAGCGACCTCATCACCGAGGTGCCCGTCACCCTCTCCCAGGAGGTCAACTCCGTTAAGGTCCACCCGGCCCAGGAGATCGAGCGGCTGATCCCCGTGGATATTGACCCTGATAAGGACATCGAGCGCGTCATCACCCTTGCGTCGGAATCTGTGGAGGCCCCTGTGACCAGGGGCCAGGTGCTGGGCCAGGTCACACTCCGCTGCGGCGATACGGTCTACGCCACGGTGGATCTGCTGGCCGACGAGGATGTGACTGCCTCCCGCCTGCTGGTCTTCCAGCGGGATATGCTGCTGTTTTTGAAGCGGCCCATCGTCAAGATTGTCGCCATTGCCGTCGTGGCGCTGATCCTGCTGATTATTATTCTGCGCGTCGTCCTCGGCTCCCGCCGCCGGCGCTATGGCCGGGGTTATTCCAGCCGCCGCAGCGGCGGCTATCGGGGCCGCAGGCGCTGATCCTCTTTTCCCCTCAGCAGGAAAAATCTCCCTCCGCCCTAATGGGCGGAGGGAGATTTTTGCGGCAGGCGATCACCAGGAGGAACTCTGTCCCTGCCAGGACTGGGAGCCCGCGCAGTAGGGAACGCCTCTGACATTGTGGAACTGCGCAAAGCGCAGAGAATAGAGGTCGCAGGAGATGTAGCGCTCATAGTCGGGCTGGTAGAGCACCAGGTAGTCGCTTCCCACCGTATGAAGGATCCCCTGCCAGGTGACGGACTGCTGGTTCCCCACCAGGAAGGTGCATATGATGTAGTAGCCGACGTTCCGTGACAAAAGGCTCCTGAGCGACGCCTGGTATGCCTCGCTGCTGTCTGCCGGCGAGTGGGTGGAGGCCATATCCACCGGGTTCTTCATCCGCTGGCTCTGGGCGTGCCGGCTGGATATCCCGCCCGGGGCCGTGCCGCCGTTGAGCCCCTGGATGGGCATGGGGGCGCTGTCGGGGCTCCCCGGCATGGTGGCACCTGAGATCATATAGTCCCCCATACCGGCGTTGGGGAGCTGTCCGCCATAGTTCATGTTGGGGTCGCCATAGGTCCAGGTGTTCCCCTGGACAGGCCCCATGTCCGGCGGCATAACATAGCTGGTTTCATCCGGCAGCGGCGCGGCGGGGCGTACCTCTCCGTTGGCTGGCATGGTCATGTTCTGATTCATCTGCTGGGGCATAATGCTTCACTCCTTCTTGGATTGCGCTAGGTCTGAAAATAGGCGTCTGTTGGATTATAGAAACAGTGGTCCCCGATGCGGGTCTGCCAATAACCCACGCCGGAGGGAAAATTGCTGCGGCACTTACTGCTGAAAGGGTTGTAGAACCAAAGGGACTCCGCCACGTCCGGCAGGCGGTTGCCCGCGATGGCCCAGTCGGCGATCTCAAAGTGGATCGCCTCAGGGCGCATGTTGTATATGTTCTGCGGGTTGTAGACGCCGCCCTCCGTCTCGCTGGCACAGACGAATTGGCCCGGCTGGAAAATAATGTTCCGGATGCTCCCCTGCCCCACCCTGGCGTATTCGCCGCCCCGGGCGTGGACGCGGTTCATCACGACCCCAGCCACCGCCTTCATCCCATTCTCTCCCTCCCCGCCGGCCTCACACTCGATGAGGCGTGCCAAAAGCTCGCGGTCGGAATAAGCCATAAGTACTTCACACTCCTGCTCATGCCTATTGTATGCATGGGGGGAGGATCTGGTGCCCCAGACGAAAAAAGTCTCCCGCTGCTTGAAGCAGCGGGAGAGCTTTGTGAGAGATGCCGGTCATCAGATGAAAGCGGACTTCGGGTCACATATCAGCGCCCCCGCTCCTTTTCGGCAGCAGCCAGCAGCGCCTTGGACAGCTGGTCCGGGCAGCTGGTGGGCTTCCAGCCGCAGCGGATCCCCTGCAGGCGGCTGACAGCCTCCTCCACGGTCATGCCCCGCACCAGGCTGGCTATCCCCTGCAGGTTCCCATTGCAGCCGCCGGTAAACGCGACGGATTTGATCACATCGCCCTCCAGCTCCAGATCGATCCGGCTGGAGCAGACGCCCTGGGGCGCATAGCTATAGGTCATGTTTTTCTCACCTCTGTGCATGATTCCCCCCGCCGCGGCAAACAATACGGCGGGGCGCTTCCACTATAGCAGATCTTCAGGGCAGATGCAAGTCCGGAATGCCGGGGGCGATGCAGAGAGGCCCTGCGTCAAACCGAACGGCACAGAGAAGGGAACTGTCCGCATCTCCCCTCTCAGGCCGTGGTGATCTTCATCTTCAGCCTGATCCGGTCGCTGATCATGGCAATAAATTCGCTGTTGGTCGGCTTGCCCTTGGCGTTGGATACGGTATATCCGAAAAAGCGCTGGAGCGTCTCCAGATCACCCCGATCCCAGGCCACCTCTATGGCGTGGCGGATTGCCCGCTCCACCCGGCTGGGCGTTGTGTTGTAGCGCTTGGCCACTTCAGGATACAGTACCTTAGTCACAGAATTGATCACATCCATGTTTTCCACTGTGATCATAATGGCTTCCCGGACATATTGATACCCCTTGATATGTGCGGGGACACCCACCTCGTGGATGATAGACGTCACCAGCTCCTCCAGTCCGGGGGCGTGGAGCTGGTTATTACGTTTTTCCGCTATCTGGATCAGGTTCTCCACCATTGCGCTCTCGTTATAGGGCTTGCTGACATACAGGGAAACGCCCAAATCTCCCGCCGCCGCGATCGCCCCCTGTCCCAGGAAATTGGACATGGCCAGGATCCCAGGACGGTTCTCCGGGTCCAGCCTGCGCAGGATCCCCAGGCCGTCCATCCCGGGCAGGATCATGTCCAGCACCAGCATATCCGGCTTCGTCTCCTGTACCAGCCTCAGTACCTCCATACCGTCGCCCGTGGAGCCTGTCACGACAAAGCGGCCGCTTCGTTCCAGCGTCTCCTGAAGCATGGAGCGCGCCTCCTCATTGGAATCTGAAAGCACGATTGTTATTTTATTGTCCATATGCATAGTTCCCTTCCATTATTTTGCATGTCGACATGAATTGATGGCTGTCCGTCCGTTTAGACGAAATCTCGAAGCTTCATTGCGCCTTGGTTACAAATTACCATAAACAGACAGAAAACTCAAGTCGAATCTTGCAATAAACCCCAATAAATCGTACCAAAAGTTTCGACAAAACAGGAAAAATTATCCAATTTTGTCGAAAATAAATGCATACAGACCGATAAATCGACCGTCTTCGACGCCAGGAGGGTCCGGACCCCTCAAAATGGCCCCCTCAGCGCCGCCGGCTTTCCCATTTCCCAGAGTCCCGGTGCGCCGTTTTTATGGCCCCGCGGCGGCGCCGGAACCGCCTGCATCCCCAAAACGGGCGCAGCACTGCCCACACCGCCGGGAGCGGATATCCCTTTCCCCAGAGAAAAATATTGCAAACAAGTGAGCGGCCGGGGAAATACTATCCCCGACCGCTCACTTTCATGGCTGCAGGCTATGCGTCCGGGATCTCACAGGCCGACAGCATGTTGTGGATGGTGATGCCGTATCCCTTCTCAGGATCGTTGATCATAACGTGGGTCACTGCTCCCACCAGCTTGCCATCCTGCAGGATCGGGCTGCCGCTCATCCCCTGCACGATGCCGCCCGTCTGCTCGATGAGCCGCTGGTCCGTCACACAGATCAGCAGGTTTTGGCTTCCAGCTTTGTCCAGTACCCGCGTGATCTCGATTGCATACTCCTCCACCTCATCCCCGCTGACATTGGACAAAATGACCGCCGGGCCGGTGTGGATCTCATCCGCCGCCGCCACCGGGACAGCCGCGCTGTCATTCATATCGCAGCTCTCCATGACGCCAAAGACCCCCCGGTCCGTGTTGGCATACAGTTCGCCCATGTCCCGGGTCAGGTCAAAGCTGCCGCGAAGCTCTCCGGGATCCCCGGCGCTCCCCCGTTTCACCGCCTTCACAGAGGAGTCCATCACCGCTCCGTCTCCCAGCGGCATCAAAAGGCCGGTGTCGCTGTCTGTGATCCCGTGACCCAGCGCGCCGAAGGTCCCTGTGGCGGGATCATAGAAGGTTATTGTCCCGATCCCCGCTACGCTGTCCCGGATCCAGGCCCCCAGGCGGTAGGTGCCGTCCTCACCCTGGACCGGCTCGGCTACCAGGGTCAGCTCCCTGCCGTCACGGCTCACGCTCAGATCCACTTTGCCGCCGCACTGGAGCAGCGCGGCAAATTGCTCGCTGCTCTCCACCTCGGTGCCATTGGCCTCCTCGATCACATCGCCCACCTGAAGGCCGCAGGCCGCGCCGGGAGACGACTTCCCCGAAGCTGTCTCCACCTCGGCAAGGCCGATGACCACTACGCCTTCAGCGAAGAGCTTGATCCCGATGGTGTGCCCCACGGGCACCAGGGTCTCCGCCTCCAGGGCGGCCAGGGCCGTGTTGTGCAGGCCCATCAGCGCGGACACGCACATGAGTCCGCTAAGAAAAAAAGCCCGGAGTTTCCGCCTGTTCCCTCTCTGCTCTGCCATTCATCTCATCACCCCTTTTCAAAAATTTGCTGTCAAGCCACCGCCGGCAGCACCGTTACTTTGCGCCGATCCGGGCAGAATACTCTCTGTCAAATCTTCTAAAAAGAGGTCGGTTTGTCATGGAAAAAAGCTGCAAAGTTCAATTTTTCATTTGAAAAAGTAGGCTTTCCTGAAAAGCGGTGCGGGCTGAAAAAAATCCTTTCCCCACCACCTCCTCCGAAAACAAGCGGATATGGAAAAATCTTCTACGCTTATGGAGGCAAAAGCAGTCCACCTGCCCAGGCAATAGAGCGCATTGCCGGCGCAGGGGGACGCTATCAAAAAGGATATTTAATGTTTTGCCGCCTTGGCCTGCTCAAAAAGGTCGACCAGTACCTTGCCCACCTTCAGGGAGTACTCCACCACCAGATGCTTCTGGTCGTTGGGGAAGTACCTGCCGAACTCCTGGATCTCGTAGGTGAGATCGCCGTCATAGCCGATATCCGCCAGTCCGGCCATGGCCTCCGCCCAATCGATATTGCCGTGGAAGGGCATCAGGTGCTCGTCAGCAGTGCCGTGGTTGTCCTGCACATGGATAGCATGGAGCCGGGAGCCGATCAGATTCAGGTTCTGGCGATGGAAATGGCCCCCCAGATTGGCATGGCCGAAGTCGTAGCAGACGCCCACGTGCTTGGGATCGTTGAAGGCGTCCACCAGTTCTATCAGCTCATAGGGGTTTGCACAGAAGATGCGCTGGTTTGGCTGGCCGGGCCGGTACTCAAAATCGTTCTCCAGGCAGATGCCGATGCCGTTGGCCCGGGCGGTCTCCACATGCCTGGAATAATATTCCAGATTCCGCTCCAGGGAGACGGACATGTCCGGCCCGGCGGAGTACACCGTGCCCGGGTGCGTCACCGTCCACTCCACGCCCAGCCTGGCGGAGGCGATAATGGAGCGGCGGATCAGTTCCTCCATAGTCCTGACCTTGGCCTCGTCGTTGTCCGCGAAGATATCATAGTAGGGCAGGTGAGACTGCTTAAACTGCACATCCCACCGCCTGCCCATCTCGGCAATGTCCTCCACGTAGTCCTCCCAATCGTCGTCCCGCATGCGGGAGCGGGGATTCATGGCCTCGCAGAAGTTGATGTCCAGCACCTTGTAGCCGCCCTTGGCGCACTCCGCGATGCAAAAGTCAAAGGGGTTGCGCTCCCGGCCGGGCTGGAAGGCGCAGATATTGGTAGAGGTCGAAATTTCCATTGCGCTTTCTTGTCATCCTTTCTCAAATATGGAGCGGAGGGCCTGCCGCATCGCAGCAGGTCCTCCGCGCTTTGCTTTTACAGGAAGGGCGTTCAATTTGTCCGCTGCCAGCGATCAGCTGTTGTTGCGGACATACTCGGCCAGCAGGCCGTTCAGCTCGTCGGACAGGATCTCCACCGTCTCCTCCACGGTCTGGTTGTACTCCAGCATGTCGGAGGTGCACTGCATAATGGCATAGTAGAAGTCGGTGGACGGGCCGACGGTAACGCTGCGCATATCGGCGGGCGTATTGGTCAGCTGGTCAAACGCCACTACATACTGGGGATACTCGGCAGTAATCGCCTTGTAGGTTTCATCCTCCAGGGCGGCCGTATTGGAGGGAATGTAGCCGGTGTTGGCGGCAAAATCGGCCTGGACCCCGGCGGAGGTCAGATACTGCATAAAGTACCAGGCGGCCTCCTTGCGCAGGGCGTCCCCGGAGTCAAACATGGCCAGGCAGGAGCCGGACACGGTGGCGCCGTGGGAGGCGTCCTCATTCACACGCAGATAGTTGCTCACGCCCACCTCAAAGGAGCCGCCCACCTTTTCCAGGACGGACGCCACGTTGGAGGAGGAATTGGTCATCAGCACCACGTCGCCGGCCACGAACAGGTCGCTGGAGCTGTTCTCGTTGAGCAGCGCGCCCGCGTCGTACATAGCCTTCCACTCTGTCAGGAAGGTGGCCAGGGCGCCGTTGTCGATGCAGGCCAGCTCCGTGGCGGTGCCATCGGCGCCGTTGCTCTCATTGACCACATAGCTGCCCAGCTGGCCGATCCAGTTGGCCATGGAGGGGGTGTTGGGCACGCTCTGGAAGACCCGCTGGGTCATGCCGGCCTTCTGCATATCCTGATACAGGGCGATGACGTCCGCGAAGGTGTCGGGGGCCTCGTCCCAGCCGGCCTGGGCCAGCAGGTCCTTATTGTAATAGGTCACGGTGGTGGAGGTGGCGAAGGGCAGGCCCAGCTGGATGCCGGAGAACTGCCAGTTGCCCAGGGCGCCGGTCAGATAGCTGCCCAGCAGGGCGTCGTCGGGGTAATCAGCCAGGGCGTCGTCCACTGTGTATGCCTTGCCGGAATTATAGTAGGTCATCTTGCCGGTGGCGTCCATCTGCATCAGGTCGGGCAGCTCGTCATAGTTGCCGCCGGAGAGCATCGTCTTGAGCAGGGTCGTGGCGTCGGAATACTGGCCCTGGTAGATGGCGTTGACAGTGATGCCGTACTCATTGTTTGCATTGAAGTCCTCAATGTACTTGTCCATCAAAACGCCGGCATCATCGGACGCGCAGTGCCAGAAGGTAATGGTCACATCCTGGGTGCCCAGCAGGGAGCCAGCAGGCTCGTCTGTGGCGTCCCCGTCCTGGTCCTGGACGTCTCCGTTGCTGCTGCCGGCCTGATCGTTGCCGCCGGACTGGCTGTTGTTGCCGTCTGTGCCGCCGCAGGCGGCAAGGGCAAGAACCATTGCCAGTGCCAGGAGCAGTGCCAAGAATTTTTTCATCATACTTTCCTCCGTTCAAAATTTTTTCCATATTTTTCGCGGATACTGCCAGGCTGGGCAACCAGGCCCGCCGGGCGCCTCCGCATGGGACACAGGTTCTATCAGCCCACCAGCGCGCCGTCCGTCCCGCCCTTGCTCATGCTCCGGCGCATGATAATGAACAGGATAAAGGATGGGATCAGGGAAATGGTCACGCCGGCCAGGACCAGCTCATAGTTGGTATCCTCCCAGGAATTGAGCTTGGTGATGCCCACCATGATGGTGCGCATATCGGGGGCGCTGGCAGTGACGATCAGAGGCCACAGGTAGGCGTTCCACAGCGTAATGAAGCTCTGGACAAAAAGGGTCGTGATCACCGGCCTGCAGATCGGCATCAGGATGGTGAGGATGTACCGGATATCGCCGCAGCCGTCGATCATGGCCGCGTGGCGCAGATCCTTGGGGACGGATAAAAAGCGCTGACGCAGCATAAACATCTGGCTGGCGCTGACAAAAGAGACGATGCACATGCCCAGGTAAGTGTTGAGCAGCCCCAGCCTGGACACCGTCATATAGTTTGTGACCAGCAGAGTGTCGCCGGGCATCATCATCGTGCCGAGCACCAGGAAAAAGCAGAAGTTCTTCAGCTTGAAATCATAGTGTGTCAGCGCATAGGCCGCGCAGATGGAGAAGACCAGGCGCACCACCGTGCCCATCAGGGACATGATGAAGGAGTTGAGCATGTAGCGCATCATGGGCGCCTGGCGCATAGCGTTTTTGAAGTTCTCCAGATAGCCGAAGCTCTCCGGCAGCAGATTGGGGGACATGAACTCAGCCGGCGTTTTAAACGCGCCCAGCACGCAGTAGATGACCGGGAACACCAGGACCAATCCAATAGCAATCGCCGTCACGGAGACGACCACGTTCAGAACCCGCTGTTTGGTGCTGTTTTTCATCACTGGTAATACACCTTCTTCCGTTCAAAAATAAACGAGATCAAGGTGAAGCCGAAAGTAAGCACAAAGGCCACCAGGCTGACCACCGCCGCCAGGCTGTAGTTGGAGCTGCCGTAGCCGGAGGCGAACATCATGTGCATCAAGGTGGTGGTGGAGCGGGAGGGGCCGCCTTGGGTGATGATGATCATGGGCCCGGAGGTCATCATGGCCAGCACCGTGTTGGTGCACAGCACGTAGAAAATGGTGGAGGAGATCATGGGCAGCTGGATCTTGAAGACACGGGTAAAAAAGCCCGCGCCATCCAGCTCAGCGGCCTCCATAATGTGGGACGGGATCCCCCGCAGGGCCGACTGGAAAAGCAGGAAGTCAAACCCAATGCCCATCCAGACGGTGAGGATGATACAGGTGTAGAGGGCGGTGTCCCGGCTCTCAAACCAGCCCAGGTTCGTGCCGAAAAAGGCGTTGACGAAGCCCAGGGTGGGACTGAACATGGACTTGAAGATCATACAGGCCGCCGACATGGAGATGGACATGGGGAGGGTGAAAAGCGTCTCATACACCGGGCTCAGCCGCCGCTTCTTGTTGGCCAGCAGCGCCAGCGAGATGGTGATGAACAGCGTCACCGGCACGTTGATCACGGTGATGATCAGCGTGTGCTGCAGCGCCAGCTTGAAATCGCTTCGGCCAAAAACATAGGAGAAGTTTTCCAGCCCCACAAAGCGCAGGATCTCGCCCTTGTCATTGACGGCGCACAGGCTGTTGACCACCGTCCGGATAAAGGGGTAGTACACGAACAAAATCGCGAAGATCATAATAGGCGCCATAAAGGCGATGATCTTCAGCCGCTTCTGCGTTTTCAGGCGGCGTGTCTGCGCCTTGACAGAGGGCGGCGCGGCGGGCTCCCCAGGGGACCGCTGCCGCGGTACGGATGTGACTGCCAAATCGATACCTCCTTCTTTCTCATGCGCAGGCCCCATTCCCCTTCCCGGCTGCGCCGGCGCAGCCGGGAAAAATGGAGCGCAGCTCCCTCAGGAGGATGATCCCCCATTCGAAATTTCGTATAAAATCGGCGGAAGCTATACTAAATTTCTATCATACCGCCGATAGTTTGTCAATAGAGCCGCCCAAGTTTTGGTAAAATTTTCCATATTTTTAACATTCCATTTGTAATAAAATTACAATTCCCTTTTTTGATATGCTCTTTTTATCCATCTTTCACCAGATATTCATCAAAATCGGCAGCCCCACCGAAAAAACTGCCCGGGCGGGGAATATCGTCCGGGGCCTGGCGCCCTGCCGGACATGTATGGACAGCAGGATCATCCAGGAAACCGCAAAAAACGGGTCTGCAGACATACTGCAGGCCCGTTTTTCCGGTCTTATCTGTCATTATTAAAGATCTTCAGGATGTCGTTGAAGGGATCGTCCTCTTCGTCCTTCTTCTCCCCATTCTGGGTGCCAAGCACCGTCTTCTCAAAGACAGAGCGCTTGTCGCTGGCGTCTTCCTTGACATCGCTAGCGCCGCCGGCCCCCTTCTTCTCATCAAATCCGGTGGCGATAACGGTAACGCGGATCTCGTCATCCAGCGTGTCGTCGAAAGTGGCGCCAAAGATGGTGACAGCGTCGGGATGGACCGCAGCCTGGACCAGGGACGCCGCCTGCTCCACCTCCTCCAGGCCAATGTCCATGGAGCCGGTCACATTGATCAGGATGCCGTGAGCGCCGTTGATGGAGGTCTCCAGCAGGGGGCTGGAAATGGCCATACGGGCGGCCTCCTCGGCCTTGCCCTTGCCGGCGGCGCGGCCGACGCCCATGTGGGCCAAGCCCGCGTCCTTCATGATGGCCGTCACATCAGCAAAATCCAGGTTGATGAAGCCGGTCTCCCGGATCAGATCGGAAATGGACTGCACCGCCTGTTTGAGGACGTCGTCCGCGATCTCAAAGGCGTTGGCAAAGGTGATCTTCTGGTCCGTGGCGTGCTTGAGGCGGTCGTTGGGGATGATGACCAGGGAGTCCACCTTGCTGCGCAGCTCCTCGATCCCCTTCTCCGCCTGCATCATGCGCCGGCGGCCCTCAAACCCGAAGGGCTTTGTCACCACGCCCACGGTGAGGATGCCCTGTTCCTTCGCCGCCTCCGCCACGATGGGGGCCGCGCCGGTACCGGTGCCGCCGCCCATACCGGCGGTGATGAACACCATGTCCGTATCCTCCAGGGCCTTCGCCAGCTGGCTGCGGCTCTCCTCCGCGGACTTGCGGCCCACCTCGGGATCCGAACCCGCGCCCTGCCCATGGGTCAGCTTCTCACCGATCTGGATCTTGTATCCCGCGCTGGATACATTCAGCGCCTGCTTGTCCGTATTGACGGCTACAAAATCCACGCCGCCAACGCCGGAGCGCACCATCCGGTTGACCACGTTATTGCCGCCGCCGCCCACGCCGATGACCTTGATTTTCACCACATTGTCAGGAGCGGTAACAAGTTCGAATGCCATAGTGGGTTCCTCCTACCACAAATTGTATCTTCCGTATGTCACAGGGGCCATGAACCCCAAGATAAAGTGCATGATCTTTTGTTTATTGTATGCTTTTTTCCCTATGAGGTCAATAGCTGATTCCCTGTTTTTTTGAAATTTTCGGGCAAAAAGGGGGAGCTGGAAAAACTTTCCGCCCCTGCATGACTATCCCTGTCCCTGTTGGAAGGGGATGAGCCGCACCTCGTTGTCGTCTTTCATGGTCATACGGAGGATGCCGGTCTCATTTGGCTCCAGTTCCGCCACAGCCGCCGCAAGGCAGCTGAGCTTGAAGTCGAAGTCCGCATCGTAATACATCTCCACCTGAAAACGGCCGTCATAGCCCAAAACCAGCTTGTCCGGGTCGCCGGCGTCGATATTGTCCATGCGGGTGAACATGTCCCGGCTCTCTATGCCCGCCAGCAGCTCCAGGAGGCGCTCTGTAGTCAGTTTCCCCCCCTCCGCCAGATGGAGGTATTCGCCGGCGGCGGGCGATTCCGCCGTCATATTCTCAAGGTGCGTGTAGTCCTCCGCGGCGACAGCGTCCACCGCCTCCAGGATCTTGCCCCTGGCGCTGATGAGCCACCAGGCTCCGGCGCCCTCAATGGAGGCCACGGCCTTCGTCTCCGTCACCTCCACCATGAGCACATCCGGCAGCTTTCTGTTGATCCGCACATTGGTGATATAGGGGAGGTCCGTGTATAGCCGCTGGGCAATGTGGTACTTATCCAGAAGGATCAGGTTGTCTCCCGTCTCCACCCCGGTCACAGCCAGGACCTCCGCCTCTGTATAGCGGCTGTTGCCGCTGACGACGACCTTCTCTACCTTAAAAAACAGAGTGAGAGCCGCCACGATGGCAACCGCCATCAGCACCACCGATAAAGCGCGCAGGAGGGGTCCTGGACTCCCCTTGCGCCTGCGGCGGCGGCTGCGTCTTCTGGGCATGCTCTCACTCCCTTCTTTTGTGTATTTACTCCTCCAGGCGGATGTCCGCCCCCAGGGCCTTCAGGTCCCTGACCGGGTCCTCATACCCCCGGCGGATGTGGCGGATCTCGCCGATGTGGGTGGTCCCCTCAGCCGCCAGCCCTGCCACCAGCAGCGCCGCCCCGCCCCGCAGGTCTGTGGCCTGGACGGAGGCACCATGGGTCCGCTCCACGCCGGTCACAACGGCTACACGGTCCGCCACGCTGATGTCCGCCCCCATCCGGCGCAGCTCATCCACATGGCGGTACCTGTTCTCAAAGATATTCTCCACAAACACCGTGGCGCCCCTGCCGCGCAGCAGCGCCGCCATTAAAATGGCCTGGGCGTCAGTGGGAAAGCCGGGGTAGGGCGCGGTGCGGATCGGGCCTATGGCTTTCAGATGACCGGTGCTGCGCAGCACAACGCGCTCATCCTCGCCGGAAACGCGGCAGCCGGCCTCGTGGAGGGCGGCCGTGACAGTGGAGAGATGGCGGTAGTTGACATGCCGCAGCTCCACCTCCCCGCCGGCCGCAGCCACAGCGGAGAGGTAAGTGGACGCCACGATCCGGTCCGGCATGACGGTATGTACGACGTCCCGCGTATGCCGCCTTCCCGCCACACAGATGGTGGAGCTGCCCGCCCCCCGGACCTCACAGCCTATTTTTTGCAGGAACTCCTGCAGATCGACGATCTCCGGCTCCCGGGCGGCGTTGACGATCACTGTCTCGCCCTGGGCGCCGCAGGCCGCCAGAATAGCGTTCTCCGTTGCCCCCACGCTGGGCAGGCTCAGGGCGATCTCCCGCCCCTCCATGTGGTTGGCCTCGCAGGCCAGGGAACCGCCCTCCTCCCGGATCTTGGCCCCCAGCTTCCGCAGAGTGGTCAGATGCAGGTCGATGGGCCGGGACCCCAGCTCACAGCCACCGGGGTAAGATATCTCCGCCCAGCCAAGCCTGGCCAGAATAGCCCCCAGGAAAATGACGGAGGAGCGCATCTCCCGCATCATATCATCCGGGATATCCCAGCGGCTCATGCCGGCGGTATCCACCGCCAGATCCTCCCCCTCCCACTGGGCCGTACATCCCAGGTGGCGCAGGATGCGGATGCTGGCTTCCACATCGCTGAGATGGGGGCAGCCCTGGAGCACCGTGCGCCCCGGATGCAATATGGTGGCCGCCAGTACCGGCAGCACGCTGTTCTTCGCCCCCTGGACGCGCAGCGTCCCCTCCAGGGGCCTGCCGCCCTGTATAACGATCTGACTCATAGATAGCCCTCCGCATATGGATTTTCGCAAACTAATCCATCATATGCGGATGGGGCGGGTCTGCTACTTGCCTGCGGCGGGGCGCAGCGCCATGACGGCGGCGTATATCCGCTCTGCGGCGTCAATGGTCCCCAGGGATGCCATGGCCCGGCTCATGGCCTGCCGGCGCTCCCCGTCGTCCAGGATGCCGCAGGCGGTGTCGTAGAGCAGCTCGCCGCTGGAATCCCCCTCCAGCAGCAGCACTGCGCCTCCCGCGTCGGATAGGACCCGGGCGTTGTGCTCCTGGTGGTTGCCCGTCACATTGGGGGAGGGCACGATAATAGCCGGCACGCCCAAGGCGGTCAGCTCGCTGATGGTGCTGGCCCCGGCCCGGCAGATCACCAGGTCCGCAGCCCGCATCAGCACACCCATGTCGTGGATATATTCCCGCACCTCCAGCTCCGGCGCGCCGCTCAGATCGACCCCCGCCCGGCTGAGGTACTCCGTCATCTGCTTACATCCCAGCACGCCGGCGCCGTGGACATGGTGGAAGCGCCGTTCCTTGGCCTCCAAGGCCAGGAACCGGGCCATCTGGCGGTTCATCTCCTCCGCCCCCAGGCTCCCCCAGAAGGAGACGATCAGGGGGCGTCCGTCGTCCATCCCCAGCTTTTTCTTCGCCTCCCGCTTGGTATAGGTGAAGAAGTCGCCCCGTACGGGGGTGCCGGTGACAAGGACCTTATCCGGGTTTTTATAGTTTTTCCTGCACTCCTCAAATCCCACCATGATGAGGTCCGCGTAGGGCTCCAGCAGGCGGGTGGTGAGGCCGGGGATGGCGTTGGACTCATGGACGGCGGTGGGGATGCCCAGCCTGGAGGCCGCCCGGATCATAGGGTAGCTGGCATAGCCGCCGGTCCCCACCACCAGGTCCGCGGGGAACTCCCTCAGCAGCGCCCTGGCCTGTCTGGGGGAGGAGATGAGGTTCTTCAGGGAGACCAGGTTGTGCCGGATCTCCTTCGGCCTCATGGACCGGTGGAAGCTGGATACCTCCACCGCCCGGAAAGGCCAGCCTGCCTCCTCAATGAGCCGCTGCTCGATGCCCCGGCGGGCGCCCACAAAGAGGATCTCGCTGTCCGGCCTGCGCTCCCGGACCAGACCGGCCAGGGCCAGCGCCGGATTCACATGTCCCGCGGTGCCGCCGCAGGTGAAGATCACACGCATCGGCAAGCCTCCCTCTCAATCATACTCTTTTTGCGGGGCTGCGCGCCCCGGATTCTATCTTTTGTGGGCCTGCCCGGCCCACACCCGGTTTTTTGCGGCTCCGCCGCAGGGGGTATTCCGCGCTCCGGCGCGGGTTACTTTGCCCTCGGCGGCAAAGTAACCCACTCGGCCTAAGAGCCGCCGCTACGCGGCGGTTGACCTCGTAAGCGCCCGCCTGCGGGCGGGTGAAAACGCCGCCGGGGACACCCCGGCCCCCGGTTTGATCGGTCTGAGATTTGCCCTGTTTGCCTCCAGCCACTGAATTTCAAATCCTACGGGCATCTGATCTGTGGCGGGTATCTTGTCTTACTTCGGCTGTCGCCCTGTTAAAGGGATAGAACTATCTGGGGATGCGCTCCTATAGATGAATCTACCCCTTTAACAAGCCGACAGGCGAAGTGGGTTGAGATGGTTCTTTAGATGAGAAACCCGAAGGGCCTTTGATTCAGTGGCTGGATGCTAACAGGATATCACCCCGACCGATGAGACAAAGGATTCCAAAACCATTGGTTTTGGCGATCTTTTGGGTACTTTTCAATCG
>CABKMV010000042.1 GCA_902373635.1 uncultured Oscillospiraceae bacterium | reverse complement strand
GGATGCTTTTGCTGCGTCATTTCAGATCCTCCAGCCCTGCTTTGCAGAAGGAGGCAAAATAGCGGTAGTAGGGTTCCAGGAAAGTGAATCCCTCCACCAGGGTGTCCACCAGCGCGGGGGAGCACACCAGCTCGTCAAAGGGCCGCTCGCAGCCGATGGAGATGTTCTTCTTGTTGTACCAGGGGGTCAGCAGCGGGGAGGGATCCCCCTTGGGGCGGGCATAGTCCTCTCCCTGGAGCTGGAACACCTCCTGTTTCTTCAGCCGCCGGGCCAGCTTCTCCAGGCGCTGTGGGGCCTTCTCCATATCCCGGCGCATGGCCGCCATGGTCTGGGGCGTGGCGTTCCAGAAGCCCACGCCATAGCTCCAGAGCTCCGGAGCCACCTCAAACCAGAACACGGGCTGCTGGCTCCACACGTCGTTTTCCGCGCGGAGTGTGAACCACAGGTGATCCTTGTAAGGCCCCCTTCCGTGGAGGCGCCGGGCATCCCGGTAGATCCGGGAGATATGCAGGCTCAGCCCCAGGTCCGGGAACTTCTCCGCAAACCGGTCGTACACCTCACGCCCCAGCTCCACGGTGGGCTGCTGGAGGTACTTTAGGTACTCCTCCTTGTGCTGGCTGAACCACGCCCTGTCGTTATTGAAGCGGATGCCCCACATGAAATCCAACGTCTCGCCGCTGTAGCCTGTAAACATCGCCGTATTCTCTCCTGTTTCTCTTGTGTGCTGCTGCTATCATACCCCGCCGCGAGGGCAAAAGTCAAGGGTGTTCCGCCCTCTCCCAAAAAGCCCTCAACCCCTTGCAAAATCAGGACTTTCCCAACGGTCGAGGGGCAAAATGGTGAAATTTGGTTGACTTTTCCTCCCGCAGGACATAAGGTAGGACCAGGCTTGCAAGACCAATCCCTGACAAGGAGGATCATCATATGGAAAGTAAAAAGACTTTTGGCGAATATATCTGCCGGCGGCGGAAGGAGCTGGGGATGACTCAGCGGGAGTTCGCCGACAAATTATATGTAACGGAATCCGCCGTCAGCAAGTGGGAGCGGGGGTTGAGCTACCCGGACGTGACGCTGCTGCGGGACATCTGCGCGGTGCTGGACATCTCGGAGCACGAGCTGCTCACCGCCAGCGAGGACACGGAGAAGCGCACCGCCGAGCGTCTGGCGGAAAAATACCTGCGCCTCACCCGGAACTACCGGCTGGCCCTCTGCATCCTCTTCGGCGCGGTCCTGTTGGGCTGCGCCATTGGGAACCTGGCCGCCCAGCACACCCTCAGCTGGTTCTGGATCGTTCTGGCCGGGGTGCTGCTGGCGGCGTCCCTGACCCTGGTCCCATCTCTTGCCGGCATGCACCCCGCCCTGGAGCGCTGCAAGTGGGCCTTTTCCATTGGCTGCGCCGTAGTCTCCCTGGAGCTGCTGCTCCTGTTCTGCTGCCTGTATACCGGCGGGACCTGGTTCCCCATGGCCTCGATCAGCACGCTCTTTGGCCTGTCCCTGGTGCTGCTGCCCTTCCTGCTGCCCACGCTGCCCCTTCCGCCCGCACTGGCGGAGCGCAAGGCGTCTTTGTACCTGGGCGCGGAGACGCTCCTGCTGCTCCTGGTGCTGCTGGTGGGCTGCGTCACCACCGGCGGGGATTGGTTCCCCATGGCGGCGGTCAGCGTGGTGTTCGGCCTGAGCCTTCTGTTCACTCCCGTCTTTCTCCGTCAGCTGCCCCTGCCCGAGCCCCTCTCCCTGCGTAAAACCTCGCTGTACATCGCCATTGAGACGGTTTTGCTGCTGGTTCTGCTGCTGACCGGATGCCTCTACACCGGCGGGGACTGGTTTCCCATAACGGCGGTCAGCGTGGTGTTCGGCCTGAGCCTTCTCTTCCTGCCCGTCTTTCTCCATCAGCTGTCCCTGCCCGGGGCTGTGGGGCGGCACAAGGCCCTGCTGTACTTCGCCATCGAGACGGCGCTGCTGATCCTATTGCTTGCTGTGGCCTGCTGGTACACCGGTGGAGAGTGGTTCTTCCCCCAGGGCCTGCCCATCGCCCTGGTCTGTCTGGTCCTGCCCTGGGGCCTGCTGGGGATCATCCGTTACCTGCCGCTCAGCGGCTGGTTCCGGGCCTCTCTCAGCTGCGCCTGGACAGGGCTGTGGCTCTGGCTGGTCCCCTGGTTTTTCGACCGGATCATGATCTGCAGCGGCTGGTCCACCAGCAACCCCTACAGCCTGCGCATCCCCTTCGACTTCTCCTGCTGGGGACCCTATGTGGTCCAGGCCGATGACGGGGTCCACATGTATGTCTCCGGCGCGGTCAACAACGTGCACGTCATCATCCTGCTGAGCCTGGGAGCCCTGGCCGTTGTGCTGGCCGCTGTCGGCGCGGCGCGGCGGGCGCGGCGGCGGTGAGCTTTACAAAAGGGCAGTTCCGGGGTATACTGTAAAAAACATATCCGGGAGGTCCCTGCTATGCTCATTCGCTCCTGTCACGGCAAATCCCCTGCTTTCCACCCCTCCGCCCGCCTGGCGGAGAACTGCACCGTCGTCGGAGACGTGGCCCTGGGGCCCTCTGTCTCCGTTTGGTACGGCGCGGTGCTGCGGGGGGATGTCGCCCCCATCCGGGTGGGGGAGGGATCCAATATTCAGGACAACTGCGTCCTCCACTGTGACAGGGGCGCGCCCCTCTCCCTGGGTCGGAATGTCACCGTGGGCCACGGGGCTGTCCTCCACGGCTGCACGGTGGAGGACGGGTGCCTCATCGGCATGGGCGCCACGCTGCTGGACGGCTGCGTCGTCGGCGCCGGCTGTGTCATCGGCGCCGGGGCCCTTGTCCCCCAGGGGAAGGTCATCCCGCCCCGCAGCCTGGTGGTGGGGGTGCCCGGGAAGGTGATCCGCCCCCTCACCGGCGAGGAAGCAGCGGCCAACCTGGCAAACGCCGGACACTATGTCCAGCTGGGACAGGAGCTTCTGAAAACTGCGGAGGAGCCGTCGTAACGGCTCCTCCGCAGTTTTCTTTCCCCTCTTATTGTATAGTGATCAGCTCGTATGCCTGGCTGCCCAGGCCCAGCTTCTCCGCGTGCTCCACGCAGGAGCGCCAGTTGGTCTCCGGGTGGGTGACATGGAAGTGGTCGCCCTCAGTATGGCCGTGGGCCCGGTTGTCCGCCAGTTCGCTGCCGGGCAGCACCGGCTGCCGGTTCACCGCGTCGGCGCAGGCCACGTCCAGGGCCACCGGGTCAAAGGAGGCGAACATGCCCACGTCCGGCACGATGGGGGCGTCGTTCTCCCCGTGGCAGTCGCAGTTGGGGGAGATGTCCATCACCAGGTTGATGTGGAAGCTGGGGCGGCCCCAGATCACCGCCTTTGTGTACTCCGCGATCTTGCAGTTGAGGATGTCGTTGGCCTCGTCGCTGGCAGCCAGCACCGCGTCCCTGGGGCACACGCCGATACACCGGCCGCAGCCCACGCACTTGCCGTGGTCGATGGTGATCCGCTTATTTGTCATCACCGGCGCGCCGTGGGCACAGACCCGCTGGCAGGCCCCGCAGCCAATGCACAGCTCCCGGTCCACCGAGGGTTTGCCGGCGGAGTGCATCTCCATCTTGCCCGCCCGGGAACCACAGCCCATGCCCAGGTTCTTCAGCGCGCCGCCAAAACCGGTACACTCGTGGCCCTTGAAGTGGTTGAGGGAAATCACGATATCCGCGTCCATGACGGCCCGGCCGATCTTGGCCTCTTTGACATACTCGCCGCCCTCCACGGGGACATAGGCCTCGTCAGTGCCCTTCAGCCCGTCGGCGATCAGCAGGTGGCAGCCCACGGTGAAGGGGTTGTAACCGTTGACATAGGCGCTCTCCAGATGATCCAGGGCATTTTTCCGGCCGCCCACATAGAGGGTGTTGCAGTCGGTGAGGAAGGGCTTGCCGCCCCGGGCCTTGATAAAGTCCGCTACCACCCTGGCGTAGTTGGGGCGGAGATAGGCCAGGTTGCCCGGCTCACCGAAATGGATCTTGATGGCGGCGTACTTGTCCTGGAAGTCGATCTCTCCCATGCCCGCCCTGGTTATCAGGCGCTCCAGCTTCTGGAGCAGATTGTCGCCGGGCCGGGCCCGCAGGTTAGTGAAGTACACCTTGGAAGGTTCCATGGAACATCATCCTTTCCTGTTATGTTGTGTGGGGCGTCACTGCTTCCCGCTGTCCAGCAGCTCCGCCATCATCAGGAAGAACTGGCCGTGGGTCAGGTCCTTCCAGTTTCCCAGGGGGGGCGTCCTGCCCAGCCGGTTGGCGCAAAATTGCCCCAGTTCCGCAGGCGTCACCGGGTCGTCAGGGCGGAAGCGGCCGTTGTCGGCGGCCATGGTGCGGGTCCCGGCGGCCACCATGGCCGCCGACGCATAGGGGTGGCGGGGGGCCATGTCCCGGAAGGGGGCGCGCCCCGACCGGATCAGCTCCACGCGCCGCTGTACCGCCTCCCAGCCAAAGGCCATCATGGCCAACTCGCCCCGGGTGAGCACCGCGTCCGGGCGCAGGGTATTGTCCTGGTAGGCCACGCAGCTGCCAAGCCCCAGCAGCCGCCGGGCGGCCCGCCCGACTTCGCTGTCGGGAAGCACATCCCGGAAGGGGGAGCGCTCCAGAAGCTCAGAGACCGTCACCACCTTATAGCCGTGGTCGGTCAGCAGCTGCAGCTGTTTGCCCAGGCCGTCGGCCACAGGGGTCCGCCGGGCCATGTTGAAGCCGTCCTTCTGGAAGATGATCTGCCCGCAGAAATAATCCGGATCCTCCAGCAAAAGCTTCTCCATGGGTTTCCAGGTGGCCTCCACCTCCGCCTCGTAGGTGGCCAGAGGCAGCCACCCGGCCCCGTCAAAGCTGGCGGCCATATACTGGTAGCCCATCAAAGCGTAGGCGTCATAGCTGGTAAAGCCGCCCTTGATGCCGTCCACATAGTGGGGCGGGCGGCCCAGGTGGACGGGGTACTTCCACCCCTCCTCCATGGCCTGGTGGAGCTTTTTCAGATCCTCCACCACCGGTTCCAGCCCCTGCAGATACTTCCGCCTGCCATAGACCAGGGGTTTCCACCCGAAGAGCACATGGGAATAGGTGTGGCTGGTGATCTCATGCCCCCCGGCCAGCAGCCGCTGTACCAACTCCGGGCAGTGGACCACGCCCCCCTGGTCGTCCTTGCCGAAGTCGGGGTAGTGGTCGTAACGCACGCCGCCCCAGGAAGCGGAGCCGTGCTTGCCCGCCTTGTCGGGGTAGTTGGCGGAGGTATCCCCCACCACGTCGAAGGTGCCCTTGGCGCCGTAGCGCTCCAGGGTCTCCGCCAGCACCAGGGTCAGGGGTTTGCCCCGGAAGTGATCCGGGTTGGCCGGCAGGCGGCAGGGGCCGTCGTCGAAGGTCATGGCGCACACGCGCTCCCCGGTAGCCACCCGCTCGATGCGGCGGACCGGGGAGAGGTACACCGGCGTCCGCTCCCGGAGCTGATCCTGGAACTGGTGCTTGGCCTTTTTGGCAAGGCCGATGCCTTTGGTAAGAAGGGACATAGAGAACCTCCCGTCACAAAAAAGTATGCCGCTCAGCGGCGCAGCAGATCCAGCGCGGCGCAGTAGAGCACATAGGCCGCCGCCTTTCCCTGCCGGAAAATCCCGCCCTTGCGCCGGGCCTTGGTCCACTGGCTCAGGCCCTTTCGCAGGCGGGGGGTATTCTTAATCAGGACAGCCCGGCTGTCTCCCCGGGCCAGGGCCCGGCGCAGAGCGTCCGCCGTCAGCTCCTCTGCCTTCAGCTCTGTATAGGCGTTGCCCACCTCTTTCGCGTCGTGGGCGTCGCTGCCCCCCACCTGGGGGAGCCCCCGCCGGGCGGCAAAGGCCGCCGAGCGCTCATTGGCGTTGGGGACCTTGAAGCAGGCCCGGGCGTTGGCGGTCTCCACGCCGTCCAGGTCAAAGGAGAAGCGCCCCTCCGGGGTGTCAGGCCGGTGGAAGGGATGGGCCAGCACGGCCAGCCCCCCGGCGGCCCGAATGGCCGCCACCGCCGCCTCCGGCGCGGGCAGGGGGCCCAGCGCCGCAAAATCAATATCCCGCTCCAAAAACAGCCCCGTGATATGGCCCGCCCCGGTGGAGATCTCGCAGGCCGGGATGAGCAGCACCCCGTTCATGGCCGCCGGGGTGTGGGTGCAGCGGTCATGGTCGGCGACAGCCACCGCGTCCAGCCCGGCGGCCCTGGCCGCCTCCGTCAGCTCCTCCAGGGGAGAGCGACCGTCCGGCGAGGCGTCTGTATGGACATGGAGATCCGCGCGATAGGTGTTCATGTGTGTCTCTCCTTTTCCAGCAGGGAGCGGAAGTAGGCCATGGCAGGCCCCATATCCCCCCACTCAAAGAGGCCGTCCCGCACGGCGGGGTTCAGCAGATCCCCCAGCGCCCGGAAAAACATGCCGGGGCGGCCCCGGCGGGCGTAGCCCACTGCCGCCATCAGGTCCGAGGCGGCGAAGATCATCCTCCTGGGCAGGGGGGCGGGCACCACAGGCAGCTCCACGGGGGCGCCCGGGTTTCCGGCGTTCCAGGCCAGGGCACACCACAGCAGGGGGATGCCGCTGTGGGACACCCGGGTCAGGGGGAAGGTTCCCCAGATGCGGGGGTTTACCTCCAGCAGACGGGCCTCGCCGGCCTCGTCCTCCTTAAATTCAAACATGGCAAGGCCGGTATAGCCCACCGCCTCCACGATTTTTTCCACATAACCGCCCAGGTCGGGCCTCTCCACGCAGACGCAGCAGGAGGAGGGGCCGCCGGAGACAGGGTACTCCCGCAGCCGGCGGTGGCAGATGGAGGCCAGCACCCGGCCCTCCTGTGCCAGCACCGAGCAGCCCAGCGCTCCGCCTGGGAGATATGCCTGGACCACCGGGTCCTCCCCCGCCAGGTCCGCAAAGCGGCGGAAGCGGTCCGCGGCCTCCTCCGGCGTTCTCACAATGGCGTAGCGGTCCGCGGCGGCGAGCCCCAGCTTCTCCCCGCACACCGGCTTGACCACGCAGGGCAGGGGAATCCGACGGGCGAAGTCCTCCGTGCTCTCCCCCTCCCGCCGGGAAAAGCGCTCCGGCACGGGGATGCCCAACGTCTCCGCCAGGTCGGCTAAGCGCTCCTTGCTGTTCATCAGCTCCAGCTGCTCCGCCGAGGGGATAACAAGGCCGCAGGCCCCGTCAAACCGCGCCCGGTCCGCCGCCAGCGCGGCCAGGGTCTTCGCCCCCACCGGCAGCAGGGCCGGCCGGCAGCTGCGGCTCTCCCCCACCTCCCGGCAGAGGATATGCAGCGCGTCCAGATACCCCTCCTCCGGAAGCCACACGTGGCGGGAGGTATAGCGGGACAGGGCGCCCAGGGCGGGAGAGGCGGTGTTCGCCCGGTGCTTCTCCCGCTCGCAGGTGACGACCTCCACCCCGGCCTGGCCCAGATCCCGGATCAGGGCCAGGGACATGCGGTAGTGAACGTCGGTAATGATGGCGACCATAGCTTCTCCTTGGGGGCGGCGGCCCCATTTCTCTCTAGTATAACCGGGGCAGGGGATAAATCCCCCTCCCCGGAACAGTTTTGTATAGATACAGTATACTACATTTTCTCCCCCAGGACAAGGGGGAGAAGCCCTTCCCCCCGACGTTCTTTCTCCCTTCTCAAAGGGAAATGTGCAGGCCGGCGCTCCTGCCTGCACAAAAACAATCCCGCCTGAAGCAGGCGGGATTGCCGTATGGTTTCCAAATTACTCGGTCACGTAGGGCAGCAGAGCGATCTGACGGGCGCGCTTGATGGCCTCGGTCAGCTGACGCTGATGCATGGCGCAGGTGCCGGTGGTCCTGCGGGGCAGGATCTTGGAGCGCTCAGAGATGAAGCGGCGCAGCTTGGCGGCGTCCTTGTAGTCGATGTGCTCGCACTTATCGACACAGAACTGGCAAACCTTCTTCCGCTTCCGGGGAGCGGCGGGACGGGCGGGTCTATTCTCACGTTCCATAGCCATGGTACTATCCTCCTGTTAGAATGTCGGCAGCGACTGCCGCGGAATGGGAGCACTTAGAACGGCAGATCGCCGTCCTGATCATCGATTTCGGAAAAACCGGAGGGCTCTCCGGAGGGAGCGCCGTAGCCGGCCGGGGCGCCATATCCGCCGCTGGGGGCGTTATAGCCGCCGGGAGCGCCGTAGGCGGGAGCGCTGCCGTAGCTGTCGCCGCCGTCGCGCTTGCTGTCGCCGAAGTAGACGTTATCCGCCACCACCTCGGCGGTGCGGCGGTTATTGCCGTCCCGGTCCTTCCACTCGCGGATCTGGAGCCGGCCCTCAGCCACCGCCATGCGGCCCTTGGTGAAATACTTGCAGACGAACTCCGCCGTCTGCCTCCAGGCCACCACATCGATGAAATCCGTGCTCTTCTCACCGGAGTCCCGGTTCTTAAAATCCCGGTCCACGGCGAGAGTGAAGGATGTCACGGCGATACCGGACTGCGTGGTACGCAGCTCCGGGTCCCGCACGAGACGTCCCATAATGATAATGCGGTTTAACATTTGTGTTCCCCCTTACTCGCCTTTGCAGACGATCATGGAGCGCATCACGCCGCTGGTAATGCCCAGAACACGGTCCAGCTCCTTGGGGAACGCGGCGTCGCTGGTGAAGGACATGAGGACATAGTAGCCTTCGGTCTTGTAGTCGATGGCGTAGGCCAGCTTGCGCTTGCCCCACTCCTCGACCTCCACGGAAGAGCCGTGCTGCTCCGCCAGAGCCTTGAACTTCTCCACGGTGGCGGCGATCGCCTCCTCGCCCAGAGCGGGATCGAGGATGTACACGACCTCATAGTTATCGGAAATCTTAGCCATGGTTTGCACCTCCTTTTGGACTGATGGCCCCCATTCTCAGATGGGAGCAAGGATATGCCCGTAAATCACGAGCCCTATTATTATACTGGATTTGCAGGGAAAGTCAAGCCGTTTTCTCAAAAAACGTTAGAATATTTCTTGGAATAGACTCTTTCGCGGTTTTGGGGTATAATCCTGCCAAATGTATTTTTTCGGCTGGCCGACACAAAGAATACAAATCGGCCCTGTATCCTGTGAGCGGGAGGAGGGAAAGCACTGTGAACAGCAAAATTCTGATCGTTGAAGACGAGCCCAAACTGCGGGAAGTGCTGTGCGACTACTTCACCAGCAAGGGCGACTGCCCTGTTGAGGCGTGTAATGGACGGCAGGCCCTGGAGCTGCTGGAAGAAACAGAATTTGACGCCGTACTGCTTGACATCATGATGCCGGAGCTGGACGGGCTCTGTGTCTGCCGCGCTGTCAGGAAAACCAACGACGTCCCCATTATTTTTCTCACCGCGCTGTCTGACGAAGAAGACAAGCTTCTCGGTTATGAGCTAGGGGCGGATGATTATGTGACAAAGCCCTTTACGATGTCTGTCCTTTACGCAAAAACAACAGCCCTTATCAAGCGGAACCGGAGAAACGTCCTGGCGGGGGACCGGATGGAGGCCGCCGGCATCACGTTAGATCTCTCCGCCAGGAAGGTCTTTGCGGGAAAAAAGGAGATATTTTTGACACCGAAGGAATACGCCCTTCTTAGCTGCCTGATGCGGAACAAAAATCTCGCCCTGAGCAGGGAGCAGCTGCTTGTGAAGTGCTGGGGGTATGACTACGACGGCGAGGTCAGAGCCGTGGACACCCACATCAAGCGGCTGCGGGAAAAGCTGGGGGACTATGCCGCCTGTATCAAAACGGTGCTCAAGGTGGGCTACAGGTTGGAGGGATGAAGATGAAAAAGAACCACCGCCCCCGCTCCCTTGCCGCCGTCACGGCCCTCCTGGCCGCTTTGGCCCTGGCTCTCTGGCTGGCGGGGATGTACTGCGTCACCTCGGTCGCCGCCGAGTACGCGGCCGCGCGCTATGAGGACAAGTACGAAAACCGGGCCTCCACCATTGTGTCGTCCTGCATTACAGCCTGGGCAGGCAGTGATGCCATCTACAAAAATTACCGGCAGAACCGGCTTTGGGAGGCGGTCAGCTACGGGGACTCCGGCGGCTGGTCTCCGATCACCGGCGGGAGCGGAGGCTTTTTGGAGCGGCTGGACGGGGAGGAGGCCTTCTGGACCACCGCCATCTATGACGCCGAGGGGAACTGCATGGAGCGCAGCTGGGATGATTTTTTCTATTTTGAGTATCTGACCGAGGCGCAGTGGGCGGCCGGGGAGGAGCGCTCCCACAACAACGCCCGGGCCCTCTTCCAGCGGGAGAAGCTGACCGAGCAGGGGCGGGAGATGGTATATGACAGCAGCCTGACCTTCGACGCCGCGGCCATGCGCTTTACCGGCACCTTTGATGGGGTCGAATTTACCCCGGCGAAGATCGAATGTATTGCCGATGAGGCGTTCCGGGAGGCCCTCCGCTCGAGGGGCGGCGGCCCCTATACGAAATCCGGCGTTGTGCAGGACTATGATCTTCCGTGGATCACGGTGTACGAGGACCCGGACGCCCTTCCGGATGGAGCAGAGGCCGTCACGCTCTATTCCGACTGGTTCGATGTGTGCTTTCAGAGGCGCTCCCCGGCCTTCTCCTACAGAGGGCGGGAATACGGCGGCGTCGACGCTCTCCTGGAGGAGCTGGGCCCCGCGCTGGCCTCCGGGCGGCAAAACCTGACGCGATACGAGGGGCTTGACCTTCTGATCGTCAGCGTAAACTACTGCACCAGCTATGAAGGGGAGACAGATTATTCCTCCTTCTATTACGGCGAGGACGCCTACCAGGGAGAGGGGCCGGCGCTGCATTTTTACACTGTCAGCGCTGTGTACTGCTCGCCGTGGCGCACCGCCTTCAGGGAATTGCGGAATGTATACCTCTTCACGTTCCTTCTGGCCGCCGCCCTGGTCCTTTTTGTGCGCTCCGCCATCCGGCGGGGCCTCATCGCGCCGGTGGAACAGGTCAACAGCGGGGCAGAGGGCGGTTGGCGGGAGATCTCCAGCGGAACCGATTTTTCCGCCGCATGGCGGGAGCCCGGCGCTTTGGCCGGGCACTACGAGAGGGCGCGGGATACGCTGCGCATGCGGGAAAACGAGATCAACCGCCTGAACGCGGCGCTGGAATACGCCAGGACCGCTGAGCAAAACCGCCGCCAGATGACCTCCAACATTGCCCACGAGCTCAAAACGCCGCTGGCTGTGATCCACAGCTATGCGGAGGGGCTGAAGGAGCACATCGCCGAGGATAAGCGGGACCGGTACCTGGACGTCATCCTCTCTGAAACAGAGCGCACGGACAAACTGGTGCTGGAGCTTCTGGACCTGTCGCGGCTGGAGGCCGGAAAGGTGAGGCTGTCCCGGGACAGCTTCTCGCTGGTGACTCTCACACGCGCCGTCTTTGAAAAGCTGGAAATGGCAGCACAAGAAAAGGAGCTGCAGATCAGCTATGAGTTCCCAGAGCAGTGCGTGATTACCGCGGATGAAAGCCGTATAGGCCAAGCGATTGAAAATTTTGCCACCAATGCCATGAAATACACGCCTGCAGGCGGACATGTTGCGGTTAAGATCCGGAACGGGCGGGCCGGGGCGACATTTACGGTTGAAAACGAGGCCGAGCCATTGTCAGAGGACGCGCTGGGGCAGGTCTGGGACACCTTTTACAGGGCAGATGAGGCCCGTTCCGGAGGTGGTACCGGCCTTGGCCTTGCCATCGCCAAAAGCATTATTGAGCTGCATGGAGGCAAGTGCTTCGTGCGGAATACAACAGCAGGCGTGGAATTTGGTTTTACCGTGTCCTATTGATAGGAACGGGCATGGCCAGAGCCATGCCCGTTCCTGTGGAAATGTGAAATCTTTTTATGCGCTCCGGCCGCTCTCCAGGATGCCGGTTCTCGGCAGGCCCTTCAGCAGAAGGGTCCCCAGCCCATAGCAGGCAACGATCTCGCCCACCGCGAAGGTAAGTGCGTTGAAGCCGCAGGCAGCCCAGAAGGCTCCGTTGACCGCGCCCACCTCCGCCCAGGCCCACATAGGGGGCAGGATCAGCATGTTCACGATAATGGGCGGCAGGGCGGCCAGGTACCACTTGGGCATTTTCGCCGTCAGCCAGGCGGCGACAGCCGTGGCCAGGGTGCCGAAGATGATATCCACGGGCCCGTAGGGGGAGAGCAGGTTGGTGATCAGGCAGCCCAGCGCCAGCCCCGGCGCGGCGGCGGGGAAGAGGAAGGGCAGCACGGTCAGCGCCTCGGCAAAGCGGATCTGGACCGCCCCGAAGGTCAGGCCGAAAATGTTGCCGAAGTAGCCAAGCACAGCGTACAGCGCCCCCACAAGGGCTGCGGTGGTGATCTGACGGGCAGTAAGACGTTTCATGAATTTGTACCTCCATTTTTTGTTTAGAGAACAATGGCGCTGCGCGCCATTGAACGAACACGGCGGGCCCCGCCGTGCTTGGACTGGGTGTGGAAACCAGTCGGGAGGGATTATACCATGATCCATCCCCGCTGTAAAGGGCCTGTCTTCGGCAATTCCCCGCCAGAGGCGAGCGTGTCAAAAGGGCTGTGCCACTTTTTTGAAGGGAGAAACTCTGCGGGTTGTTAAAAAACAGGTATCGATCAGGAAGAAGATGAAGGATAAGGGGGAGCTCGAGGAGGACTTTTGCGCCTTTTCTGGCGCAAAAGTGACGGCATTTTTCAGGCTGTCAAAAAAGTCCGTGGACTTTTTTGACAGCCTGCGGGAGGAGCGGCCTTTTGGCCGCTCCTCCCGTTGTTTTGGGATTATTCTTCGTTTGTCTCGCAGAAGCGGGCCAGGATAGCGGCCACCTGGGCGCGGGTGGCGCTGGCCTGCGGCTTCAGCAGGCCGCCGTCGCCGGTGAGGATCCCTCTGGACACAGCCCAGGCCATGGCCTCCTCCGCCCAGGCGCTCACCGCGTCCCCGTCGGTGAACCGGCCCAGCAGGGCCAGCTCGGATACGCCGACTTCAGGGGAGCCCGCCTGGCGGTACAGCATCGTCACCAGCTGCTCCCGGGTGATGGAGCTGCCGGGTTTCGTGCCGTCGGACACGCCGTCAGCCACCGCCCAGGATTGGGCCAGAGCGTACCAGGGCGTTCCGCCCTCTACGTCCTCGCCGCTCATGCGGCCCAGGACGGTCCACACCATAGCCCGGGTCATGGCGTCCCCGGGGGCAAAGAGCCCGCCGCCGACGCCGTCCATCAGCCCGCTCTCCAGCACAAAGTCCACAGCTTCATGGTACCAGGCGGCGGCGCTCAGGTCGGCAAAGGCGCTGCCGGGGCAGCTCACGCCGCCGTCACAGACGGTACCGTCCTCCTTCCCGTCGTCCTCCTCGCCGGGGACTGTGCCGGGGGCGGCGGGGACGCTGGGAACGACAACAGGCGGGACATAGGGAGCCGGCTTTTTCATCAGCTCCGCCAGCGCCTTCTCAATCGCCGCGGCATAACCGTCCACCGCGTCCTGCTGGGTATACGGGAGGCCGTAGACCACCGCGCTGATAGCCCGGTTCAGCTCAGACGCAGATTCATCCGTATACTCGCTCAGATCCGCCGGGACTTTGCTCAGCGCCTCATTTACTTTGCTGTAGTCCGCGCCCTTGATTTTGATCGTGACCTCGCTGAGCGCGTTACTTAATGAGTAATCCAAGGGGTTTTCTTCATTTGCGGCGATAAAAGAGGTCCAGGACATCATGCTGGGGTCCTCCTCTTCCCCGTAGAGGTACTCTTCTTCCCACTCGGTAAAAGCAATTTGGCCGCCGGATATCTCGTCACAGTTTTCACCCAGCGTGATCCGGGCCGCCGCTTCGTCGGTGGTTCGCAGCTGCTCATACCACACAGCGACAGCAGCGTCCGCTCCGCTCCTTGCATAGACCTCTCCGCCGTTGATCTCGATCCCTACCATCGTCATAATTGCAATGCCATCTTCTGATGTAGCGGATACTTTGCCGTCTTCCACAGCAAAAGTCTCTACTGCGAATATCCCACCGTCGGCAGTTACTTCGGATGTGCCCCTGACCGTCAAATTCCATCCCGCATAAATGCCGTAATCAGAGGTAGACGCGGCGGATACTTTGCTGTCCTCAATATCAATAGAATTGTCGCGTGTATACAGAGCGGGATAGTAGCCGGTGCTTGTTACGTCCGAATGGCCGGTGATCTCCATGCCGCCCTCCGCATACAGGCCGTTGGAAGCCGTGGAAGTAGCCATCACGCTGCTGTCGGCAATGGAAATGTCACCACCGCCCGCATAAATGGCAGGCCATGTGCTTTCTGCCGTTACACCGCTGTTGGTGATCGTAATGTCTCCTTCGTTTTTGGCGTTTACTCCCTCGCTTGTCCCCTTGGCGGAGACGATACTGTTGGAGATCGCAATGTCTCTGTATGTTTTAATAACCGGATTAGAAGCCTCTGTATTGCTTGCCGTAACGGTGCTGTTTTTGATCTCCAGGGCGCCCGTAATATTGATTGCCAGATTGGTGCCGTTCAGAGTTAATTCCGACACGCCGTCAATGATAACATTCCCGCCATAGCTGACCCGGTTCCCATCGACATATGATGTGCCGTCGGACACGCCGATGCAGTTTCCATCCGTGCTGGTAGCCGTCAGGCTGCCCGGTCCGGAAATCGTCAAATCGGACGAACTGATATCAATACCCGGGCGGCTCACGCTGGAAATCGTATTTTCCCCGGTCAGCGCGACCTCATAGTGCAAGTTACTACTTCCGCAATAGATTCCCGGGGAGCTGCCGGTCGCCGTAATGGCTGCGTTGTTCAGGGCGATGACCCAGTGCGCTGTCGTCTCGTCATACCGTACGCTGACCGAACCCCCGTCGTTTAATACATCGTCCTGGTTTGCAGCCGTCACAAGCGTCCCACTGACCGAAATGTACGGCATGGTTTCTCCCGCCGCCAGCGCCGCGGCGGGCAGCAAGGCCAGGCACAGGGCCAGGGCGATAATCGTGCTCAGGATCCGTCTTTTCATGGCATATCTCCTTTTCCTTGGCCGCAGGGAGGCTTGTGCTTTCCGCTGGAAAGCACAAGCAGGGCATGCCCTGCCGCCATTATTCCAATCCCTATTATACCTGGGAAGGCCCAAATGTAAATCGCCCCAAAGGGTGATTTGCATTTGGGCCTTCCCGCAGCAAAAACCGCCCGGTGGGCTGACAGCCCGCCGGGCGGCTCCATTCAATTTTCCGCTTTTACCCGGACGGCATAGATCCGCAGGGCGGGCTCCAGCTCGTAGCCGGCAAAGGAGACCTCCACCGTCTCCCCCGCCTCCAGGCCGCAGTCCGGGGCGTTGGGGGCCTCCCCGTCATAGGAGAACTCGCTGCCGTCAGAGAGCAGGACCTCCGTCCCCTCCTCAAATACAGCCAGCACCGTGTCCCCGGCCTGGAAGACGCCGCCGCCATCGCCTGCGGCCACCGTGGCGGTAAATCCCTCGTCCTGCCAGCGGTCAATGGTCAAAAGGACCGTCTCCTCCCGCTCCAGCCTGTACACCGCGGCTTCGCTGTCGCTGTACGCCGGATCCATTGTCATGACGGCCTCTACTTCCTCTTCGGTCTGCTTGGTGGAGGGAGCGGCATCCTCCGCAGCGGCGGTGTTGGTGTCCATAGGTGCCGCGCTGTCGGCTGTCTGCCCCTCCGGCTGGGAAACGGGGGGCTCCAGCGCGGCGTCGTCCGCCGCGGCGTACTGGGTCACAGCGGCGCAGTCCTCCGCTGTCTCCTCTCCCTGTCTGCCAAGGGACCAGACGCCCAGGGCCGCCACCGCGCAGCAGGCCGCCAGGGCCGCCCACCGCCGCCAGCGGGGGAAGGAGACAACCTTCTTCTCATCCTTCGCTGTTTCCTCCGGCTTCTCCTGGGCGGTCGTCCGCACCCGCGCCATGACCTGCTCCGCGAAGCCCTCCGGCGCCTCGGCCTCCAGGGCCTCCAGGGCGTCGTGGATCGCGATCTGGTCGTCAAAATAGGCCTGGCAGGCCGGGCAGCCGGCCATGTGCTCCATCAGCGCCGCCCGGTCGCCCTCCTCCAGCGCCCCGTCGATAAAGGCGCTGATCAGCGCCTCGTATTCCTGGCATGTCCGCACGATCAGCCCCTCCTCTCCCGTTCGCTCTTTGCTTGATTAGACGGCAGGTAGCCGGATAAGTTCCCGCTTTGCAGCAAAATTTTTCGCAGCGCCCCCCGGGCCCGGGAGATGCGGCTCTTCACCGTCCCCAGATCCAGTCCCAGCGCCCCGGCGATCTCCTCATAGCTCAGCTCCTGGATCTCCCGCAGCACCAGCACCTGCCGGTGGTCGTCGCTGAGCTGCCGCAGGCCATAGGCCACCAGATCCCGCAGCTCCGCGCCCTCGGCCGCCTCCTGGGGCCCCGGGCCGGACTCCACGGCGTTCAGGCCCAGCTCCTCGTCGTCCAGCGGCGCCTCCGCCTTCTGGCGCTTCGTCCGGCGCAGGTGGTCAATGGCCGCGTTGGAGGTCAGCCGGTAGAGCCAGGTGGCGAACCCGGCATCCCCCCGGAAGGAGGGCAGCGCCCTCCATGCCGCCAAAAACGCCTCCTGGGCCACGTCGGCGGCGTCCTCCTCGTTCCCGCACATGCGCAGGGCCAGGTGATATACTTTATTTTCATACAGCCGCACCAGCTGGCCGAAGGCGTCCTCATCGCCCTTCGCCGCCGCGCGGACCAGCTCCTCAACCGTCGTCATGCAGATCCCTCTTGATCCCCCTCGTCACCCGGTAGACGTCTTCCAGCGTCTCCATGTGGACGATCTGTTCCTTATAGTACGACGCATGGGGTACGCCCTTGAGATACCATGCGTAGTGCCGCCGGGCATTGAGCACGGCGATCTTCTCACAGTTATACTGGGCGGCCAGCTCGATCTGGCGCACAGCGGCGTCGCACCGCTGCTCCAGGGGCGGCCTCTCCGGCACCGGCTCCCCCGCCAGGGCCGCCGCCGCCTGTTGAAAGAGCCAGGGGTTCCCAAAACAGCCCCGGCCGATCATGGCCATATCCGCCCCGGTCTGCTTGAGAATCCGCACCGCGTCCTGGGGGGAGAATACGTCCCCATTGGCGATGACCGGGATGGAGACCGCCTCCTTCACCTCCCGGATGGTGGTCCAGTCCGCCGTGCCGCCGTACATCTGCACCCTCGTCCTTCCATGGACGGCGATGGCGGAGACGCCCGCCTCCTCCAGCATACGGCTCAGCTCCACGGCGTTGACGCTGCCCTTGTCCCAGCCCCGGCGCATCTTCACCGTCACCGGCACGGGGCTGGCTTTCACCACCGCCTCGGCAATGCGGGCGGCCTTCTCCGGGTCCTTCATCAGGGCGCAGCCGTCGCCGTTGGAGACTACCTTTCCCACGGGGCAGCCCATGTTGATGTCCAGGATATCCGCCCCGCTGGCCTCCGCGGCGATCTGGGCCGCCTCCGCCATGCAGGAGACGTCGCTGCCAAAGATCTGGGCCGCGAAGGGCTTCTCACCGGGGAAGGGCATCAGAAGCTGGCGGCTCTTCTTGTCCTGGTAGCACAGCGCCTTGGCGCTGACCAGCTCTGTGTAGGTCAGCCCCGCCCCCAGCTCTGAGCAGATCTGGCGGTAGGCGGCGTCCGTCACCCCGGCCATGGGGGCCAAAGCCAATTGGGAGTCGATCTCCACTTGCCCGATGCGCATCCTGCCGCCTCCTGTCTGTTTTCTGTACCGGTCATTATAGCACAGACCGGTCTGATAGGCAACCGCTCAATTTCTCTCCGCTTTCCCCCTGCTGGTCGTGAGGGCAGCTCGGCCTTCCGGAGCCAATGGCGCGCAGGTTTTGCCTCCAGGCTGCCTCTCCGAAACAAACGGAAAAAAGAGGGAACATCCCGGCTGTTCCACCGTCTATATATGCGAAAGCAAATCCCACTACTAATTTGGCAGGAGCGTGTTCAGAATGAAAAAACTTTTAGCGGGCATCCTGGCGGCGATCACTCTCATCTCTCTGCAAATTCCGGCTTTTTCCGCGGAAACAAAAACGGCGGAGGCGGAACCAGCTTATACCATTGTTGTGGGAGGGCAGGCGTTGGACCTGGGCGATCTGCCGTGCGCTCCCTATTGGGAGGGGGACACGCTTATGGTGCCGCTCCGTAAAATCGCCGAGGCCCTTGGGTATCAGGTCGACTGGGACCCGGAAACCGGCGCAGTCACTGTGGAGGACGCCTATGTACAGAAGGCTGTCCTCTTTGATGGGACAGAGCAGGTCGTTTTTGAAGGGAAGCTCCAAATCATCAACATGGACCGGGAAGTGAGCGCTGCCGCAAAAACAGTGATCCACAGCGGATATACTTATGTCCCTCTGGAATTTTTCCAGGAGTTTATCAACGACACAGCCGTGGACGGGACGGTTATCACGGTCGCCCCCAGCATGTGTGAACTAACCGGCCAAAAAGCGGCGGGATAACCTCCTGCGCAGAGGCCCCCACGCATTTCTCCCGTTTTTTCCCATCCCTCCCTGTTCCTCTTGCATTTTTTGTCGAAATACGGCATACTGAAGAGGAAAACAGTAAGGAGGTGCCCCATGGAGCGCGTCAGCAAGGAGAACTACTATCTGGATATCGCGGAAACTGTTATCGGCCGGGCCACCTGCCTGCGCCGGTGCTACGGCGCCATTATCGTGAAGAACGACGAGATCATCTCCACCGGCTACAACGGGGCCCCCCGCGGGAGGAAGAACTGCGTGGATCTGGGCTACTGCACCCGGGAGGCCATGCGTGTCCCCAGGGGCGAGCGCTATGAGCTGTGCCGCAGCGTCCACGCCGAGGCCAACGCCATCATCTCCGCCGCCCGGCGGGACATGGCGGGGGGGACTTTGTACCTGGCGGGAAAAGACGCCGTCACCGGACAGATCCTCCCGGACGCCACTTCCTGCGCCATGTGCCGCCGCATGATCATCAACGCGGGGCTGGAGAAGGTGGTCATCCGCACCGGCCCCGGGGAATACACCGTGGTGGACGTGCGGGCGTGGATCGAGGAGGACGACTCCCTGCCCTCCGGCTTCAGCGGGGAGGAATAAGCAGAAAATCCGCCGCAATGCGGCGGATTTTTCTTGACATTTCCCGGGATCCGTCCTATACTGTCCATATCAGAGCGACGAAAACTTATATTATTGTGTTTTATAGGAGGACAATTATGGCACAGCTCATGGACGCACTGGTCAAGCCCGTTGCCGGCCCCGGTCTGGAGCTCCGGCAGGTCCCTGTCCCCAAGCCCGGCCCCGGCGAGGTGCTGATCAAGATCCACAAGACCGCCATCTGCGGCACGGACGTACACATCTACAACTGGGACCCCTGGGCCCAGGAGCACATCAAGCCCCCCATGGTCATCGGCCACGAGTATGTGGGCGAGGTGGCCGAGCTGGGCGCCGGCGTCACCGGCCTCTATGTGGGCCAGCGGGTCAGCGGCGAGGGGCACATCACCTGCGGCCGGTGCCGCAACTGCCACACCGGCAATATCCAGTGGTGCAAGGACACCAAGGGCGTGGGCGTGGACCGGGACGGCGCCTTCGCGGAGTATGTCTGCATCCCGGAGTCCAACGTCATCATCATCGACGAGAGCCTGCCTGAGGACGTGGTGGCCTTCTTCGACGCCTTCGGCAACGCCACCCACACCGCGCTGATGTGGAACCTGGTGGGCGAGGATGTGCTCATCACCGGCGCGGGCCCCATCGGCATCATCGCCGCCGGCATCTGCAAATACGCCGGGGCCCGCCGGGTGGTCATCACCGATATGAACGAGTACCGCCTGGACCTGGCCCGGAAGATGGGCGCGGACGCCGCCGTCAATGTGGGCTGCGAGGATCTGCCCGCCGTCATGCGCAAGCAGGGCCTGGTGGAGGGCTTCGACATCGGTCTGGAGATGAGCGGCAGCGGCGCGGGGCTGCAGCAGATGATCTCCGTCATGCGCAACGGCGGCAAGATCAGCCTGCTGGGCATCTCCAACAAGCCCGTCCCCATGGATATGAACAGCATCATCATGAAGGGCCTGACCCTCCAGGGTATCTACGGCCGCAAGATGGACAACTGGCACCAGATGAGCTACATGGTCCAGGGCGGTCTGGACCTGACCCCCGTCATCACCCACCGTTTCCACTACACCCAGTTCGAGGAGGGCTTCGCCGCCATGAACAGCGGCCGGTCCGGCAAGGTCATCCTGGACTGGACGAAGAAGTAAACGTGGGGTATACATTCTTTTTCTTGAAAGAAAAAGAATCAAAAAGAACTTTTGCGCGAAACATTCGTTTCGCTGATCCAGTATTCTGCCGTTATCCCGGCACAAGCAAAAACACAAGCAAGGCGGAGCCTTGCGGGAAAAATTTCTTTTGATACTTTTCTTTATAAAGAAAAGTATGAACAACCGAAATAAGGAGGGCATTTCCATGAAAGCAGCATTGGAGAAGTACCGTCAGGAGCTGGACGCCATCCGGGAGGCGGGCACCTGGAAGGACGAGCGGATCATCACCACGCCCCAGCAGTCCCGGATCGACACCACCCAAGCCAAGCGGGTGGTCAACATGTGCGCCAACAACTACCTGGGCCTCAGCGACCACCCTGCGCTGATCGAGGCCGCCAAGGCCAGCTACGACAAGTGGGGCTTCGGCCTCTCCTCCGTCCGTTTCATCTGCGGCACCCAGTCCATCCACAAGGAGCTGGAGGGCAAGCTGGCGGAGTTTTTGGGCATGGACGACGCCATTTTGTACTCCTCCTGCTTTGACGCCAACGGCGGCCTCTTTGAGACGCTGCTGGGGCCGGAGGACGCGGTGATTTCCGACGAGCTGAACCACGCCTCCATCATTGACGGCGTGCGCCTGTGCAAGGCCAAGCGCTACCGCTACAAGAACAACAACATGGACGATCTCCGCGCCCAACTGGAGGACGCCGAGGCCGCCGGCTGTAAGGTGAAGCTCATCGCCACCGACGGCGTGTTCTCCATGGACGGCTATATCGCCAACCTCCAGGGCATCTGCGACCTGGCCGACGAGTTCGGCGCCCTGGTGATGGTGGACGACAGCCACGCCGTGGGCTTCATGGGCGACACCGGCCGGGGCACCCCCGAGTTCTGCGGCGTACAGGGCCGGGTGGACATCCTCACCGGCACCTTCGGCAAGGCCCTGGGCGGGGCCTCCGGCGGCTACACCGCCGCCCGGCAGGAGATCATCGACCTGCTGCGCCAGCGCAGCCGTCCTTACCTGTTCTCCAACACCCTAGCTCCCGCCATCTGCGCGGCCAGCCTGAAGACCCTGGAGCTGCTCACCGCCTCCACAGCGCTGCGGGATCAGGTCCACGAAAACGCCCGGTACTTCCGCGCCGAGATGGAAAAGCTGGGCTTTGACCTGCTGCCTGGCGAGCACCCCATCGTTCCCGTCATGCTCTACGACGCCAAGAAGGCCCACGAGTTCGCCGCCCGCATGCTGGAGAAGGGCGTGTACGTGGTGGCCTTCTGCTACCCCGTGGTGCCCAAGGGCCGGGACCGCATCCGCACCCAGATCTCCGCGGGACACACCAGGGAGGACCTGGATTTCGCCGTGCAGTGCTTCAAGGAAGTCAAGGAAGAGATGGGGCTCTAAATATCTCCCGCAAACAGCTGATGAAAAGAGGAGCGGCCAAAAGGCCGCTCCTCTTACTTTTGGGTTTTGCTGTTTACTGTTCAATATTCTGGCAGTAGCGGGCCAGGATGGCGGCTACCTGGGCGCGGGTAGCGCTGCCCTGGGGCTTCAGCATGTCGCCGTCGCCGGTGAGGATGCCGTTGGACA
>CABKMV010000041.1 GCA_902373635.1 uncultured Oscillospiraceae bacterium | reverse complement strand
GCTGCTTGAACGATTTTTCTTTTTAAATATTGTCTAACTTTTGGCGGGCACTTCATGTTTGCCCCGGCGTTTTTGCCTTATTTCGCCAGGCTGCCCCGGCGCTTCCACCGGCCGGTGAGAAAATAGATCACCGTGGCCACCCCGCCGAAGATCCAGCCCAGGCCAAAGCCGTAGTACATATACCTGGGGCCGAACCAGTTGGCCATGAGATAGACCAGCGGCACCCGCAGCACCACCTGGCTGCACATGGCGATTAACATGGGGACCACACTCTCCCCGGCGCCCCGCATCACGCTGCATACGGTGAACTGTATGGCGAAGAAGGGGTAGAAGGGGAGCATACACTGCAGCATCAGGGCCGCCCCCTGAATGGTGCCCTGGCTGTCGGTAAAAAAGGCTGCCGCCGCAAAGCGGGCGGGGTACAGAATGGAAATAATAATCGCGCACCAGCCCAGAGTACAGGCCAGGGAGACGAACACGCTCCGCCGGACCCGGTCCTCCTTCCCGGCTCCCATGTTCTGCCCGACAAAGGTGGTGACGGCGGCGGCGATGGCCTGGACGGGCAGGAAGGCCATGCTGTCCAGCTTGTGTCCCACGTTATACCCGGCGATATATGTGGTGCCGAACACGTTGACCTGGCTCATCACCACAACGATTCCCAGGGAGACGCTGACCAGCTGCAGCCCGTTGGGCAGACCGATCCCCATGATCTTCCGGAACAGCCGCCGGTCAAACCGGAAGCAGAAGGGCCGCACCGAAAATTCCGTGTAGCTGTGGTTGATATAAAAAACGCCGAAGAGCCAGGAACAAAACTGGGAGATGATGGTAGCGACAGCCACGCCGGCCACCCCCCAGTGGAATACCAGTACGAAGACAAGATCCAGGACGATATTCATTACCGCCGAGATCCCCAGAAACAGCAGGGAAGCCCGGCTGTTTCCCACCCCCTGGAGAATACCGGAGTTGATATTGTAGCCGATGGTCCCGATCAAACCCCCGGAGACGATCAACAGATAGAGGTACGCCTCCGGCATGGCGCTTTCCTCCACATGCATCAGGATCAGCAGGGGCTTGGCAATTGCCAGAGCCAGGGCGGTGATGGGGATCACGGAGACAACAAAGAAGGTATAGGTCGTGTCCACCACATCCCGCACCTTCTCCAGCTTCCCGGCTCCATAAAACTGGGCAATGGTGATGGTGGTCCCATTGCTCATGCCGATAAACATGGCAATGAACATATTGACAATGGGATATCCCATCCCCACGGCGGCCAGGGCCGCGTCGCTGACAAAGTGTCCCACCACCCAGCTGTCCACCATGTTGTACAGCTGCTGGAGCATGCTGCCCAAAAACATTGGGAAGGCAAACGCCAGCAAATGGCCGGCGATGTTCCCCTCGGTCATATTCCGCAGGTTGCGGTTCTCTCTCTGTTCGTTGCTCATGGTCATTTTCTCTTCTCCTGTGCGCCATTTTTTCCTATGTTACCTTATTCCCCTGTAAAAAGCAATTGTTTTCCCCACGAATGGTTGCTATAATAGGCCCGATAGGGATCAAACACAGCAAGGAGGAGTTTTCATGAAGCTGATCTCCTGGAACGTCAACGGCCTGCGCGCCTGCGTGGGCAAGGGATTTCTGGACTTCTGCGCCCTCAGCGACGCGGACGTGTACTGCCTGCAGGAGACAAAGCTCCAGGCAGGTCAACTGCAGCTGGACCTGCCCGGCTACCACCAGTACTGGAACTACGCCGACAAAAAGGGCTACTCCGGCACCGCCATTCTCACAAAATCAGAGCCCCTGTCCGTCGCAAACGACTTTGGGGACGACCTCCACCGCCACGAGGGACGGGTGATCACGGCGGAGTACCCGGGGTTCTACCTGGTCTGCTGCTACACCCCCAACGCCCAGGACGGGCTCAAACGCATCGACTACCGGATGCAGTGGGAGGACGACTTCCGGACCTACCTCTGCCAGCTGGACCAGGTGAAACCGGTGGTGCTGTGCGGGGACCTGAACGTGGCCCACCAGGAGATCGATCTGAAAAAACCCGGTCCCAACCGGGGCAACGCCGGCTTCTCCGACCAGGAGCGGGGGAAGATGACGGAGCTGCTGGGGGCGGGCTTCATCGACACCTTCCGACACTTCTATCCGGACAAAACAGGGGCCTACAGCTGGTGGAGCTACCGGTTCAACGCCCGGAAGAACAACGCGGGGTGGCGTATCGACTACTTCATCGTCTCCCGGCGGCTGCAGGACCATCTGGCGGGGGCGGATATTTACCAAGAGATCCAGGGCAGCGACCACTGCCCGGTGTCGCTGACACTGGATCTGTAAAAGTTGTACAATAAAAGAAGCGGCGGGCCTATTGGCCCGCCGCCTTTCCCTTACTGGATGGATCTCCCCAGCTCATAGGCCATCTCCAGCTCAGGTTTCCCCTCAATGTCGCCCGCGTCCCAATTGCCCCCGGCCAGAACATGACCCAGGTTTTCCCACTGCAAATGTTCCATCAGGTGGTTGTAATAGGGGAGAACGTCTTCAAAGCCGCAGCCCTCCGCGGCCATCAGCAGGGCAGAGGCCCTGCCGTTTCCCCTGAGGAGATTGCCCTCCCCCTCCTCCAGCGCGAACAGCCGGTCGACGGCCGTCCTGAGCTGTCCGCTCATATTCCAGTAGTACAGCGGGGAGGCAAGCACCACCACATGGCAGTCTTTTACCGCCGGATAGATCTGGGCCATGTCGTCCTTTTGGACGCAGAGGCACGCCCTGCCGCTGTGCCCGCCAAAGCACCCCTTGCAACCGTGGATGTCCATGCGGTCCAGGAAAAATTCCGTCACCGTGTTTCCCGCTTCCTCTGCGCCCCTGGTAAACTCCCTGACCAGGGCGGAGGTATTCCCCTTTCTGCGGGGACTGCCGTTCAAAATCACAATGCGCTTATTCATGTCCGTTTTCTCCGCCTTCTGCTAAATTTTCTCCGCCAGAGCAGCAGCCTGCCGGCAGCCGTCCGTCTTTTCAATATCCCCCACATTCAAAACGCCGGGGATCAGCACTTCCCCGATCATGTCCCATTTCAGCAGGGCGGCGGAGCGCTCCACCGGGATCCGCACCCCGTCCATGACGGACAGATCGTTCTCTTCGCAGCAGGTAATCAGGCCGCACGCCTTCCCGGCAATATCCTTGCCGCCGACAACCAGGGAGAAGATACGGTCAATGACGCCCTTGATCTGTGCCGGAATGGAGTACCAGTAGACCGGCATGGTAAAGACAACGGCATCCGCCTCTAAAATCGCGGGCGCAACCACGTTGAAGTCGTCGTCAAACGTACATGCCTTTCCTGTGGAAAAGCATGTCTCACACGCCCGGCAGCCGCCCACCTTTTTCATGGCGGCGTCAAAGCGTGTCACAGTATGTCCCTTGGCCTCCGCCGCCCGGATAAAGGCGTCGGTCATGGCGAAGCTGTTTCCATGTTTTCTGGGGCTTCCGGTAATCACCACGATCTTTTTACTCATACAAAATCCTCCTGCTTCCGCGGAATTGACATTTCCCGCCTCTGATAGTACAATCATAGCAAGAATATTACCAAAAACAAGTACGCACATCAAAGTGCGATACTTACGGATAGGTTTCATACTTACGGAAAGGAAAGTATAAAATGAGAGAAAAGCAAATGTACGGTGATTGTATCTCCGGCGCGAATCTCGCCGAGACCGGCTTCAGCTACACGCTGTCCCTCATCAACGGCAAATATAAGATGACGATCCTGTACACCCTGATGTGCTTCGGGGTGGTCCGCTTCAACGAGATGAAGAAGTACATCGGTGAGATCTCCTACAAGACCCTCAGCTCCACCCTAAAGGAGCTGGAGGCCGACCGGCTGGTCCACCGGGAGGAGTATCCCCAGATCCCGCCCAAGGTGGAGTACAGCCTGACGGACCGGGGCCGGTCCCTGATCCCCATTCTGGACCAGATGTGTACCTGGGGAGAGGCAAACAGAATATAAAGAAGCGGCGGGCCTATTGGCCCGCCGCCTGTTTCTCCAATACCACCTCCGACAGCGCCTGGCCCAAAAGCCGGGCCGAGAGCAGCGCCTCGTCCAGGGAGTTGCCCGCCGCCCCCATCTCCACCAGCAGGCTCCCGGTGGTGGTGTGCTGGTTATACCGGGAGTTGCGGACGGTGATGGGCCGCATCAGGGTGGGGTAGTCCTCAGCCAGCCGCTGCTGCACCGCCGCCGCCAGCTTCAGGTTTTCCTGCCAAAGGGGGTGTTCCAGCCCGCCGCCGTCCGTGCCGATGACAAAGGACATCTGGGCGGCGTTGAGCCCTGCCACATTGCTGACCACCTTATACATGTTGCCCTCCCCGTCGGAGATGGCGTCCCGGTGGACGTCCAGCACAAAGGAGATGGTGGGGTACTCCTCCAGGTACTTCTCCACGCTGTCCAAAGACCGCCCGTAGGCGCCGCTGTACTCCGGGTAGTCGTAGAGGGTTGGGTCGTGGAGCACATGCAGTCCCGCCTCCTCCAGCACGGCGGCGATCTCGTCCCCCACCCGCACCACGTTGTAAGCGCAGTCAATGGTGCGGCAGTCTCCGCTGGGCACGTACTCCTGCCCTTTTGGCATGGTGTAGGCCTCGCTGCCGTGGGTATGTACAATGAGCACCTGGGGGCCCTCCTCCTGGGACAGTCCGGCGGCAAAGGTCCCGTCAAAGAGGGAGGCGTCAAAGCTCTTGTCCGAGCGGTTGTTGATATAGACGTCCCCCGTGACGATATACCCATCCGGGGAGGTGGGCACCAGGGTCTTGGCGGGGACGCCGTTGTCCGCAATGACCAGCGGTGTGCCGGGGTCTGTGGCCTCCTCCTCCACGGGGGTGGTCCTGTCCGGCGGGCTCTCGTCTTCGGCGTCCCCGGAGGGGGCGGAGTCGTCCTGCTCCTCGTTGTTCCGCAGATCCAGGACCGCCTCCCGGCCGGCCAGCAGCAGAGGGCTCTGACCGATGGCCAGGGCCACGGACGCCGGCAGCGCGCCGCTCTCCCTTCCGTCGGCCAGCTGGCCCCTCAGCAGCCCCAGCGCCAGTTCCCCCTGCCGGCCCAGCGCCTCCAGCGCCGCCCTGGCGCTGCGGCTGGCGGCGGTGACTGTCACCAGGTACAGGACCACTGCGGCTAACAATATGGCCGCCACGCGCCGCCTGCGGCGGGGGCGCGGCCTGCGTTGGATCGTCATAGCGTTTTCGCTCCTTTTGTTGATCGCTTGTCCTATCCTATGAGCCCCGCCGCGGGAATATGCCCCATTGCCAAGGGCGGAAAAAGGGTGTATCATAAAAGTGACGATCCAAGTAAACAGAGGAGTGGCTATGGGAAAATTTGACGGCATGCTGCTGGTCAGCGACTTTGACAATACCCTGCTGTACACGGAAAAGGCCCTGCTGGAGGGCCGGGACTGCCCGGAGATGAGCCCGCGGAACCTGGAGGGCATCCGCTGCTGGATGGACCAGGGCGGCCGCTTCGCCGTGGCCACGGGCCGGGCCATGGCCGCCTTCCGTAAATATAACGCCATGGTGCCCACCAACGCCCCCGCCGTTGTGGACAACGGCGGCGCCATCTATGATTTTGAACGGGAGAAATACCTGGTGGCAAGCTTCCTGCCGGAGCGGGCCGTGGAGCACATCCGCGCGGTGATGGAGCGCTTTCCCGGCGTGGCCCTGGAGCTGTACCACGAAAACGACCTGCTGCAGGTGATGAATCCCTCCCCCTGGAACGAGCAGCACGCCAAGCTCACCGGGCTGAGTTATCAGGTCATTGAAGAAATCACCCCGGAGATCGTGCCCCAGCCCATTGCCAAGGCCCTGTTCGTCTCCGACAGGGCGGTGCTGGACGGCGTCTGCGATTTTGCCGTCTCCCAGGGCTGGCGGGACCAGTATGAACTGATCTTCTCCAGCAGCCGCCTGCTGGAGATGACCGCCCGGGGGGCCAACAAGGGCGCCATGGTCCTCCGGCTGAAGGAGATGCTGGGCTGCGGGACGCTGATCTGCGCGGGGGACCACCTCAACGACCTGCCCCTTCTGGAGGCGGCGGACCGGGCCTTCTGTCCCGCCAACGCCGTGCCGGAGGTCCTTGCCTCCGGGGCCGAGGCGGTGTGCCACTGCCTGGACGGCGCCATTGGGGAGATCATCGAGCGGCTGGACAGGGAGTAGTCTTGGGATTTTCCCGCCTCCCCTGTACATCTTATGAAAAAAGGAAAAAGGACCATCCGAGTGGATGGTCCTTTACTGTTTGGTAACAATCAGCCAACCTGATTCAGCTTCAGCGTCATGGCGCTCTTCTTGTGAGCGGCATTGTTCTTGTGCAGAATGCCCTTGGCGGCAGCCTTGTCAACGGCCTTGACCGCGACCTTGTAAGCGCCCTCGGCCTCGGTGCGATTGCCTTCGGCGGCAGCAGCCTCAAACTTCTTCATAGCGGTCTTCAGAGCGGACTTCTCAGCCTTGTTGCGGGCATTGCGAACCTCAGCCACCAGCACGCGCTTCTTAGCGGACTTAATATTCGGCAAACCAAACACCTCCTCCAGTGGGATCTATGGGGCAGAGGAAACCACTTACCCCACGCAGAAATGTATTTTAGCATGGTTTCCATGAAAATGCAAGGAATTTTTTGATTTTTCCCAGACTTTTTTCACATATTCTTTTCCCAATGGGAAAAAATAGGAAAGGCATACCAGATTTTGTGTCAAGTAGATGGAGGTATCACAATTTATGCTGACGATCCGTACTGACCTGGCGGCGGAAGCCCACACCCTGTGGCGGGAGAGCAGCGGCCGGACCACAAAATTATCCGGCGTCCGCGCCCGGGACCAGGTGGTGGAGGGCTTTCCGGTCAACCGGGTGGATATCCTGGATGATGAGGGGGAGCGGGCCCTTGGAAAACCCATGGGCCTCTACCTGACGCTGGATCTCTCCGGCTACTGGCGGCGGGAGGCGGACAGCTTTCCCAGGGCCGTCAACGCAGTGGCGGCCCTTTTGGAGCCCCTTTTGCCGGAGGAGGGGCCGGTGCTGGCGGCTGGCCTGGGCAACGCCGCCATGACCCCAGACGCCCTTGGCCCCCAGACCATCACCCATCTGCTGGTCACGCGGCATCTGGGAAAGGTGCTGCCCATGCTGCGGCCGGTGTCGGCCCTGGCCGCCGGCGTACTGGGTACCACCGGCATCGAGGTGGCGGAGTGGGTCCGGGGCGTATCCGAGCATGTAAAACCCGCGGCGGTGGTCCTGGTGGACGCCCTGGCGGCACGGGATCTGAACCGGCTGTGCAGCACCGTTCAGTTCTCCGACACCGGTCTGATCCCCGGCAGCGGGGTGGGGAACCACCGCATGCCCCTGAACCGGGAGACGCTGGGCATCCCTGTGATATCCATCGGCGTGCCCACGGTGGTGGACGCCGCCACGGTGGCCAGGGATATCCTGGCGGAGGCCGGCAGGGGGGAGGGGGAGCCATCCGCCCTCCACGGTAAGGGAAAAAATCTGTTCGTCACGCCGGACAGCATCGACGCCAAGGTTCGGGACCTGGCCAAGGTGCTGGGCTACGGCATCAGCATGGCCCTCCAGCCGGGACTGGAAATGGAAGATCTGACAGCCCTTCTGGAGTAGATAAATGATGACAGGCTGTATTTTGCAATTTGCAAAATACAGCCTGTTGATAATTTTTCCACTATTTCAGCTTCTGCCATTCGCTGACGGCAAGTTCATCACAGCGGTTGTTGTAGGGATTATCCGCGTGGCCCTTGACCCAGTGGGTGTGGACGGTGTGGACCTCGCACAGATCCAGCAGCGTCTCCCAGAGATCAGGGTTCAGGGCCGGCTTTTTGTCGCTTTTTACCCAGCCCCGCTTCCGCCAGCCCCTGGCCCAGCCCTTCTCCAGCGCGTCGATTACATACTTGCTGTCGGAGTAGAGCTCCACGACACAGGGCTCCTTCAAAAGCTGCAGCGCCCGGATGACCCCGGTCAGCTCCATGCGGTTGTTGGTGGTGTTTTTCTCCCCGCCGGAGAGCTCCTTGGTGTGCTCCCCGTATTGGAGGATGGCTCCCCAGCCTCCGGGGCCGGGGTTTCCAGAGCAGGCCCCGTCGGTGTAGATGGTTACTTGCTTCATTTACTCGTTCTCACTGTCCGCGATATCCGCGGCGTCCTCCTTCTCCGCCAGGGCGATAGAGATCACCCGGTCGCCCTCCTCCTTGAAGCGCATGACGATGACGCCCTGGGTGGCGCGGTTGGTGGTCTCCTTGATCCTGGCCACATCGGTGCGGAGCATAACGCCCTTCTCCGTGATGACCAACAGATCCTCGCTGCCGTCCACCACCTTGACGCCCACGATCTTTCCGGTCTTTTCCGTTACCTCGTAGTTCTTGATGCCGAGGCCGCCCCGGTTGGTGATGCGGTACTCCTCCACAGGGGTCTGCTTACCGTAGCCATTCTCCGTGATGGTCAGCACCTTCCTGCCGGGCGTTGCCCTGGCGGCGCCCACCACGTAGTCTCCGGGACGCAGCCGGATGCCCCGCACGCCCACGGCCTCGCGGCCCATGGGGCGCACGTCGTTTTCATCAAAGCAGACCGCCATACCGTCATGGGTGGCAATGAGGATACGGCAGCTGCCGTCGGTCTCCCGGACGTTGATCAGTTCGTCGCCCTCGTCCAGGTTCAGCGCCCGGATGCCGTTGTTGCGGATATTCCGCAGAGTGCCCACCGGCAGGCGCTTGACGGTGCCGTTTCGGGTGATCATCACCAGGAAGCGGTCCTCGTTGACGATATCCCGGGTGGAGATCATGGCGCTGACGCTCTCGCCTGGCTCCACCGGCAGCACGTTGACGATATTGGTGCCCTTGGCGGTCTTGCCGGACTCGGGGATCTGATAGCCCTTCTTCCGGTAGGCCCGGCCGGTGTTGGTGAAGAACAGGATATAGTCGTGGGTGGAGGCGGTGAACACGGTGGTCACATAGTCCTCATCCTTGGTGGACATGGACTTGTTGCCCTTGCCGCCCTTGCCCTGGAGGCGGTACTCGCTGGCCGGCGTGCGCTTGATATAGCCGCTGTTGGTCAGGGTGTAGACGCACTGCTCCTCCTCAATGAGGTCCTCCACGTCCAGATCGTCCTCCACAAAGCCGATCTCGGTGACGCGGTCGTCCCCATACTTGTCGGCAATGGCCTGCAGCTCCTCCTTCAGCACCTGCTTAAGCAGGGCCTCGTCGCTGAGCAGCTTGTTGAAGTAGGCGATCTTCTCCTCCAGTTCCTTGTACTCCGCCTCCAGCTTCTCCCGGTCCAGGCCCTGCAGCCGCTTGAGCTGCATATCCAGAATGGCCTGGGCCTGCACGTCGTCCAGCCCGAAACGCTCGCACAGACGATCCTTTGCGTTATCGTAGCTGGTGCGGATGATCCGGATGACCTCGTCGATGTTGTCCTGGGCGATCAGCAGGCCCTCCAAAAGATGGGCCCGCTCCTGGGCCTTCTTCAGGTCGTACCGGGTCCTGCGGAGGATAACCTCCTCCTGGAAGGCCAGGTATTCGTCGATGATGTGCCGCAGGGAGAGGATCTTCGGCTGGGTCTGGTTGTTCACCAGGGCCAGCATATTGATGGCAAAGGTGGTCTGGAGCTGGGTCTGGGCGAAGAGGCGGTTCAATACCACCTGGGGATTGGCGTCCCGCTTCAGCTCGATGACGATGCGCATACCGTTGCGGTCGGACTCGTCCCGGATGTCGCTGATCCCCTCCAGGCGCTTGTCCTCCACCTGGTCGGCCATATTTTTGATGAGCATCCGCTTGTTGACCTGGTAGGGGATCTCGGTGACGATGATGCGGGTGCGGTTCTGGCCGAACTCCTCCATCTCCGTCCTGGCCCGGACCCGGATGTGGCCCCTGCCGGTGGCGTAGGCCTGGCGGATGCCGGAGCGGCCCATGATGATGCCCCTGGTGGGGAAATCCGGCCCCTTGATGTACTCCATCAGGTCGTTCAGATCCGCCTGTGGGTTGTCCAGCACACAGATGCAGGCGCCGATGACCTCCCGCAGGTTGTGGGGCGGGATGTTGGTGGCCATGCCCACGGCGATACCGCTGGAGCCGTTCACCAGCAGGTTGGGGAACCGGCAGGGCAGCACCCTCGGCTCCTTCCGCATCTCGTCGAAGTTGGGGTCCCAGTCCACCGTGTCCTTCTCGATGTCCCGCAGCATCTCATTGGAGAGCTTGGAGAGGCGGGCCTCCGTGTACCGGTAGGCCGCCGGGGGGTCGCCGTCCACAGATCCGAAGTTGCCGTGGCCGTCCACCAGCATATAGCGCATGGAGAAGTCCTGGGCCAGTCGGACCAGGGCGTCGTAGACGGAGGCGTCGCCGTGGGGATGGTACCGGCCCAGCACGTCGCCCACGCAGGTGGCGGACTTCTTATAGGGCTTGTCCGAGGTCAGGTTGTCCTCGTACATGGCGTAGAGGATCCGGCGGTGGACCGGCTTCAGGCCGTCCCGCACGTCCGGCAGGGCACGGCCCACAATGACGGACATGGCGTACTCGATATAGGACTGCTCCATCTCCGGGACCAGCGGGGAGTTGACGATCTTCTGATCGGGATACCGGATCTCCTCAGGATCATATTGGGGTTTCTTGGACATGTTTGGTATCCCTCCTTAGTAGTCAAGATTGACCGCGTATTTGGCGTTTTTCTCAATAAATTCTTTTCTGGGCTCCACCTTTTCGCCCATGAGAACGTTGAAGGTGGCGTCTGCCTTCACCGCGTCGTCCAATGTGATGCGGCGCAGGGTGCGGGTGGAGGGGTCCATAGTGGTTTCCCACAACTCGTGGGGATTCATCTCGCCCAGGCCCTTGAACCGGCTGATATCCACCTTGGTATTGGGATTATCCCCCCGCAGCTCGGCGGAAATGGCGTCCCGCTCCTCCTCGGAGAAGGCCAGGCGGGTTGTCTTGCCCCGGCTCAGCTTGAAAAGGGGGGGCACGGCGGAGTAGACATAGCCCTGCTCAATCAGCGGCCGCATGAAGCGGAAGAAGAAGGTCAGCAGCAGCGTCCGGATATGGCTCCCGTCCACATCCGCATCGGCCATGATGATGACCTTGTGGTAGCGCAGCTTGTTTACGTCAAACTCATCCCCAATGCCGGCGCCCAGGGCCGTGATGACCGGCTGGAGCTTGTCGTTGCCGTATACCTTGTCCGCCCGGGCCTTCTCCACGTTGAGCATCTTGCCCCACAGGGGGAGGATCGCCTGGAACCGGGAGTCACGGCCCTGGGTGGCGGAACCGCCGGCGGAGTCGCCCTCTACAATGTAAATCTCCGTCAGCTCCGGATTGTTCTCGTTGCAGTCCCGCAGCTTGTCCGGCATGGCCGCGCCGCCAAGAGCCGTCTTGCGGCGGATGGATTCCCGGGCCTTCCGGGCGGCCTCCCGGGCACGGTTGGCCATCATGGCCTTGTCCAGCAGCATCCGGCCCACCTTTGGGTTCTCCTCCAGGTACTCGTCCAGCTGGGCGGAGACAATGCCCGCCACCAGGGCGCGGATCTCGCTGTTGCCCAGCTTGGCCTTGGTCTGCCCCTCGAACTGGGCGTCGGTGAGCTTGACGGAAATCACGCAGGTCAGGCCCTCCCGGCAGTCGTCGCCGGAGACCTTGTCGTCCCCCTTGATGATGCCGGTCTTCTTGCCGTAGGCGTTGAGCACCGTGGTCAGCGCCCGCTTGAAGCCCTCCTCGTGCATGCCGCCCTCCGGGGTGTGCACGTCGTTGGCGAAGGAGACGATGGTCTCGTTATAGTTGTCGTTGTACTGCAGGGCGATCTCCGCGGTGGAGTCCCCCTTGGCACCGCTCATGTAGATCACGTCCTCATGGACGGGGGTCTTGTTCAGATTCAGCCAGGACACGTACTCCCGGATGCCGCCCTCGTAGCACATCTCGTCCTGGTCCTCTTTCCCGGGGCGGTTGTCGAAGGTCTTGATCCGCACGCCGGCGTTGAGGAAAGCCTGCTGCTGCATCCGGGTGTGGATGGTGTCATAATTGTATGTGGTAATATCGAACATCTCCGGGTCCGGCTTGAAGGTGACGGTGGTGCCGGTGCGGTCGGTGGCGCCCACCACCTGCATCTTTTGGGTGATATCCCCCCGGGAAAAGCGCATCTCATAGATCTGCCCGTTTTTGTGGACCTGGACCACCAGCCACTCGGAGAGGGCGTTGACCACGCTGGCGCCCACGCCGTGGAGGCCGCCGGACACCTTATAGCCGCCGCCGCCGAACTTTCCGCCCGCGTGGAGAACGGTGAACACCACCTCCAGGGCGGGCAGGCCGGTCTGGGGCTGGATGTCCACGGGGATGCCGCGGCCGTTGTCCGTGACGGTGATGGTGTCGCCCTCGTTGATGGTGACGGTGATCTCGTCGCAGTAACCCGCCAGGGCCTCGTCGATGGAGTTGTCCACGATCTCATAGACCAGATGGTGCAGGCCGGACTCGCTGGTGGACCCGATGTACATGCCGGGGCGCTTGCGCACCGCCTCCAGCCCCTCCAGCACCTGGATCTCCGAGCCGCCGTAGGCATGCTCCACGTGGGTGTCGTTCATCTCGTTAAATTCAGCCATTGCTACGTTAACCTCCTAACACAGGGAAAGACAATCAGTCCTCTATATAATCCTGATCCATGTCGTCGTCATGGTCATGGCAGCAGTCGTCCTCCCGGCCGCTGCCCACAAACTCCATGGTCCGCATGCGGCGCAGGTCCTTGCAGCGCTCCACCTGACGGTAGAGCCGCTCTTTTACCTCTTTTGGATGCCTGATGTTCTTCAGCTCCAAGACGGGCATGGTCTTGTCCGAGGAGTGGACCAGGACCGACCCAACGCCGAAGATGCGCTGGCCCAGACTTCGCCTCAGCTCCAGATCCCGGACCCGGTAGAGGAGGATCTCCTCCTCGTGGATATTGAAAAACCCCTTCTCGCAGAAGATCCGGTCCTCGCTGAGACGATATCGTGTAAAGGACAGCGGCATGCCCAAAAAACGCTTTCTGTCCCTCCAAAGGGTCTCTATGGTGTGTTCGATCCTGTCGCTCACGTATGATTCCTCCTGTCAGAATGGGATTGCCTCCAGCCTCCCCAGCAGGGTGGAGGAAGCCAGAGGAGAGATATAGACCCGCTGCCAGCTGCCCCTTGGACAGCACACCACCAGGGATTTTGGCAGATCGACGCCCACTGATATCACCATGCCCTCCTCCTGGGCGGAGCGGAGGAAGTCCCTCGTAATACGGGAGGTGGAGGCGTTGTCCAGGTCAAAGATACCGATCACATCCTCCGTTGGCACGGATACGTTGTTTCCAAGATGCAGATACATGTCAGCCCCCCTCCCGGATCTTTCCGGCGGACACGTGGAACACCCGGCCGGCCAGCAGCTGGCTGAGCCGGTCGTCCTCGCAGCAGGTGATGAACACCTGCCCGCCGCCAATGCGGTTGAGCACGAACTCCTGCCGCCTGGGGTCCAGTTCACTGAGCACGTCGTCCAGCAGCAGAAGCGGATATTCCCCCAGGATCTCCCGGTGGATCTCCCGGGCGGCCAGCTTCATGGCCAGGGCCGCCGTCCTGGTCTGGCCCTGGGAGGCGTAGCTCTTGGCGCTCAGGCCGTTGAGCAGCACCTCCAAATCATCCTTGTGGGGGCCGGAGAGGCACTGGCGGCTGTGCAGCTCCGCCATGGCGTGCTGCCGCTGGTGCTCCAGCAGCTGCACGGTCAGCAGCTTCAGATCGCCGAAGGGATCCAGCACTGTCTTGACCGTCTGGTAACTGATATCCAGCGTCTCCCGATCGCCGGAGCACTCGCTGTGGGCGGCGGCGGCATACTGGGCCAAGAGCCTTGCGAACCGGGCCCGGTAGTGGATGAGCACGGCCCCCGTCTCCGCCATGCGGAGATTGAAGTCCGGCAAGGTGGCGATCAGGTCTGGCCGGTCGTCCCCGTCCCGGAGGATCCGTGTCTTATGCTCCAGAAGGCGGTTATATTCCGTCAGGGCGGCGGCGTATTTTGGCCGCAGCTGACACAGGGAGGCGTCCATGAACCGCCGGCGGGCGGCAGCCCCCTCCCGGATGAGGTAGAGATCCTCGGGACTGAAAAACACCGTACTGAGCACGCGGCTGAGCTCCGAGGCGTTTTTCGCCGGGACCCTGTTGACCAGTATTTTCTTTTTCCGGCCGGGCATGACCTCAACGCGGCTGACAAAATCCCGGTCCCTGGAAAAGATGCAGCCCTCCGCCGTGAAGCCCTCCGCGCCGAAGCGGATCAGCTCCCGGTCGCTGCGGGTCCGCGGGGACTTGCCGCAGGCCAGGCAGACAATGGCCTCCAGCAGGTTTGTCTTTCCCTGGGCGTTCTCCCCGTAGATGACGTTGCAGGCGGGGTCGAAGGTCACGTCCAGGGACTCATAATTGCGAAACTGCTCCAGGCGCAGCCTATCGATCCGCATAGGACACCGTATAGTCCCTCCCGGCAAAGGCCACCACGTCGCCGGGACGTATCTTTTTTCCACGCATCAGGCAGACCTCGCCGTTGACGGACACCTGACCGTCCAATATGAGCTGCTTTGCTTCCCCGCCGGAGGAGACCAAATTGCCGAACTTCAGCATATCCTGCAGCTTGATATATTCTGTTGTAATGGATATCGTCTCCATACCAAGTATTTCCAATCAGCTGTTTTTCAGCCGCACAGGCAGCACCATGTACAGGAAGTTCTCCTCCCCCTCCACGGGGGTGAGGATGCAGGGGGAGATACCGGTGTTCAGCTCCAGCTTCACCGTATCCGCCGGGGCGTATTTGAGGGCATCCATCAGGTAGCGGTTGTTAAAGCCGATCTCCAGACCGCCGCCGTCCCCGGCCACCCGGCACACATCCTTGGCCTCGCCGTTGGCGGTCTTGGCGGACATATACACCCGGTCGGCGTCGAATACGCAGCGGACAGGGCTCTTCTGCTTGTCGGAGATGACCACGGAGACGCGGTCGATGGAGTCCATCATGGTCTTGGTATCCGCGATGATGGAGATGGGGTTAGTCCGGGGGATAGCGCTCTTATAGTCCAGGAAATCCCCCTCCAGGCGGCGGCAGATCAGCTGGGTGGAGCCCACCTCGAAGAGCAGGTGGCGGTTGCCCAGGGTGATGGTAGCCAGCTCGTCGGTGTCCTCACAGATCTTCTCCACCTCGTTGAGGGCGGAACCGGGGGCCACAAAGCTGAAGGCGCCGCCGTCGATCCGCTCCAGCGGTTCCCGGCGCAGGGCCAGGCGGAAGCCGTCCACGGACACCACGGTCAGCCCGTTCTCCCCAATTTCAAAGAGGGAGCCGGTGTGGACCGGGCGGGCCTCGTTGGTGGAGACGGCGAAGGCGGTTTCACCGATCATGGAGCGCAGGGTCTTCTGCTGGATGCACACGCTGTACTGATCCTCCACCTCAGGCAGGTCTGGGTAGTCTGCCGCGGAGATGGCCAGGATATCGAAGGAGGCGTCGCCGCAGGTCAGCTTCACGTTGAGGCGGTCGTCGGAGGAGAAGACCACCACGTCGTCCGGCAGGCGGCGGATGATGTCGCCGAAGAGGCGGGCGCTGAGGACCAGGGAGCCGCCCTCCGTCACGTCGGCCTCCACATTGGTTCGGATGCCGGTCTGCATGTTGTAGCCGGAGATGGTCAGCCCGCCGTCGGCCTGGAGCAGGAGCCCCTCCAGGGCCGGGATAGAGCTTTTCGCGGAAACCGCCCGGGAGGCGGTGTTGACAGCGGACTGCAGGATCGCCTTTTCACAGGAAAATTTCATAGATGTTTTTTCCTTTCTGTTTTTTTGTGGGGATGGGGGATATTTCTGATAAGAGAAGCATAAACTATTATTTTTTAGCAGTAGAAGACGTAGAGGGAAAAAATGTGGATAAACCGCTGAGAGGACTGGAAGGACAGGCTTTTTTTGTCAACAGGGACGTGTGGAAAACAGGGAAGGTCGTCCACGGCTTTCCACAGGACAAAATGCGACCGGATTTATCCACAGCCCGTGTGAAAAACTTTTTGTGGAAACGGTGGAAAACTTAGGGGATAATGTTGAAAATTTTCTCCAGGTTTTTGAGCCTATTTTGTGGAGTTGATATTGGTGATGATGGATTTCACCGTCTCCGCGAAGGAGGGGTTGGTCTTCATCTTCTTTTCCACCTGTTCAATGGAGTGGAGGACGGTGGTGTGGTCCCGGCCGCTAAATTCCAGTCCCGTTTCGCTCAGGGAGAGGCTGGTCATCCGGCGGATCAGGTACATGGCGATCTGGCGGGCGTTGACACAGTCCCTGGAGCGGGACTGGCCCCGGATCTGGTCCTCCTCCAGCCGGAAGTAGCGGCAGATCTCCTTGATGATGGTTTCCTGGGTAATGATGAACTCGCTGGAACGGCTCATATCCTGGATAGCCCGGTCCACGGTCTGGCGGTCGATGTCGCTGCCCTCCAGGTCATGGAAGGCCTTGATCTTTTTGACCGTGCCCTCCAGCTGCCGCACGTTGGCGGTGATCTTCGAGGCGATATAGTCGGCGATATCGTCGCTGATGAGGAAGCCCAGCTGGGCGGCCTTGTTTTTGATAATAGCCACGCGGGTCTCCAGGACCGGCGGCTCCACATCCACCATCAGGCCCCACTCAAAGCGGGTGCGCAGCCGGTCGTCCAGCTGGGCCATCTCATGGGGAGGGCGGTCCGAGGTGAGGACGATCTGCTTTTTGCTCTCATAGAGGGTGTTGAAGGTGTGGAAAAATTCGTTCTGCGTCTCCACCTTGCCGGCCACGAACTGGATATCGTCCACCAGCAGCAGGTCCGCCTCCCGGTATTTGGTGCGGAAATCGCCGGCCTTGCCGGAGCGGACGGATTCGATGAAGTCGTTGATGAACTCATCGCCCTTGATATAGACGATCTTGCTGGCGGGGGATTTTTCCCGGATCACATGGGCAATGGCGTAGAGCAGGTGGGTTTTGCCCAGGCCGGAGTCGCCGTAGATGAAGAGGGGGTTATAGTGCTGTCCCGGCGCGTCGGCCACCGCCCGGGCGGCGGAGCAGGCCAGCCGGTTGGAGGGACCCACCACGAAGGTCTCAAAGGTAAACTCCCCGCTCTCCATCAGGGACACGGGCTTGTTCTCCTCCTGGTTCTGATACCGGCGCAGCCCGGCCTCGTCCAGAAGCCGCACGGTGATGTCCGCGGAGAAGATATCCTTCAGCGCCGCCTCGATGCCGGTAAGGAAGCGGTCCTGGATGTTGCTGCGCTTGAAGTCGTTGGGGCAGTAGAGCACCAGGGTGTTCCCCTCCAGCGCCACCACGGTGGTATCGTCGAACCATGTCTTGATGGTGGTCTCCGACAAGTCCTCTCGCAGCCTGGTCAGGATCATGGACCAAATATCGGAAACAGATTGCATAGAAGCTCTCCCTTTCTCTTTGTCTTTCGCAAAAAATACCTATAATAGTATAGCAGAAAACAGCTCTGATTGCAACTCTTATTATTAGAATAGGTATCAGGATGGGGCGAAAAGCAACCACAATATGTGGACTTTTCCATGGGAAAACTTCCACTATATTTTGTATATCCGGTGAATCATTACAAAAACAGACAAAAAGGTGAAAAAATAAGCTCTTTGACGAAGTTTTTGTTGACACAGGCGGCGTTTTTATGTATAATAACTGTTGCTTGTCCATAGGACGGGCCTTATCTTGTCAACTGCGGGGCTGGACTTCAGGTCCGCCCGCCGTCGAGTAGCGGGGCGCTTTGCCGCGCCCCGCAGCAAATCAAAATCAGGAGGTGTATGCAAATGTTCCGTACCTATCAGCCCAAGAAGCGCCAGCGCTCCAAGGAGCACGGGTTCCGCAAGAGAATGAGGACCGCCAACGGCCGGAAGGTGCTCTCCCGCCGCCGCGCCAAGGGCCGCGCTCGCCTGACCCATTGAGGTCGCGGAGTTTGCATCGCGAATAGATAGATCAAAAGGGACGGCGATCATTTGCCGTCCCTTGGGCGCTTTATCCCGATTTTTAGGGGAAGCCCGGTCTGTCGAAGAGCCTATCCACAGCGAGGGGTGTCTGAGGGCAGTGAAAAAAACGGTGACGATCAAGAATAACCACGAGTTCCGGCGGCTGTACAGCAAGGGCAGGAGCGCGGTCACGCCATACCTGGTGGTCTACTGCCGGCGAAATCGCCTGGGGCACAACCGCCTGGGCGTCACGGTCAGCACCAAGCTGGGCTGCGCCGTGGTGCGCAACCGCGCCCGCCGCCGGATCCGTGAGCTGTACCGCCTGGCCCAGCCGGGGATGAAGCAGGGATACGACCTGGTGGTCGTCGCCCGGTCCCGGGCCCATGACGCGCCCTACCGCAAGCTCTCCGCCGCCTATGACAAGGCCTTGGCCCAGCTGGGCCTGCTGGCCGGGGAGGGGGAGCAATGAAGCGGCTTCTCCTTGGCGCCATCCGCTTTTACCAGAAGTACATCTCTCCCGGCCTGCCGCCCAGGTGCCGGTTTATCCCCACCTGCTCCCAGTACGCGGTGGAGGCCATTGAGAAGTATGGCCCCCTGAAAGGGGGCTGGCTGGCCCTCAGGCGTTTTTTGCGATGCCATCCCTTCCACAAGGGGGATATCTATGACCCCGTGCCCTAGCAAATGCCGCGAGGCATTCCCACAAACCATCGACCGGAGGAAAAATAATCAATGGGCAAGATCATAACCCTTCCCTTTGCCGCGCTGCTGCGCTGGATGTATGAGTTTTCCGGGTCCTACGGCCTGTCCATCATCCTCTTTGCCCTGATCATCAAGCTGATCCTGCTGCCCTTCCAGATGAAGTCCAAAAAGAGCATGATCCGCATGGGCTCGCTGAACAAGAAACAGCAGGAGCTGCAGAAGCAGTACGCCAAAAACCAGCAGAAGTACAACGAGGAGGTGGCCAAGCTCTATCAGGAGGAGGGCGTCAACCCCATGGGCGGCTGCCTGTGGTCCTTCCTCCCCCTGTTCATCATGCTCCCCCTGTACTCCATCATCTACCGCCCCATCACCTACTTCATGGGGCTGAGCGAGGAGACGCTGGAGACGCTGAAGACCATGGCCGCCGGCCTGGGCTACAGCGCCAGTTCCGGCAACGCCGCCTATGAGCAGATCTATCTGACGGATTTCATCTCCCAGCACTGGGCTGATTTTGAGGGCAAGGTGGACGGCCTCATCAACGTGGACTTCTCCTTCCTGGGCCTGGACCTGAGCGCCCAGCCCTCCAGCATGTTCAGCAGCTTCACCCTTACCTGGGCCTGCGTCGGCGTCATTCTCATCCCTATCATTTCCGCGCTGGCCCAGTATGTCAGCACGATCATCATGCAGAAGACCAACGGCCAGGAACAGCAGGCGCAGATGAAGATGATGAACCTGCTCATGCCCCTCTTCTCCATGTGGATCTGCTTTGGACTGCCCGCCGCTATGGGCCTGTACTGGATCATCAACAGCGTGCTGATGACCATCCAGGAGGTTCTGCTGGGCAAGTTCTACACCAAAAAGCTCAAGGCCGAGGAGGAGGAGCGCCAGGCCAAGAAGGAGGCCGCCCGCCAACTGCGGATGGAGGAGGCCAAGAAGCGGGCCGCCGAGCAGCGTGAGCTGGAGGCCAAAAAGCCCAAAAAGCAACCCCAAAAGGCCGCGGAGAAGCGCGTGTCCACCAACGAGGCGGGGAGGATCGGCGAGCGGCCCTACGCCCGCGGGCGCAGCTACAAGGAAGATCGATACGATAATAAGGAGTAATACCCGATATGGCGATGAAGTTTATTGACATGACGGGCAAGACCGAGGAGGAGGCCATCAGCAAAGCCCTGAAGGAACTTGGCCTCGACCGGGACGATGTGTCCGTTGAGATTCTGGAACGAGCGAAATCCGGCTTTTTCGGCATCGGCGCCAGCCCAGCGAAGGTCCGCGTGACCTACGGGCTGGAGGAAGAGCCCGCAGTGGAGCAGCCCAAGAAGGAGAAGGCCGCTCCCGCCAGGACGCCGGAGAAAAAACCTGTCCAGGAGGCGCCCAAGGCGGAACGGCCCGAGCGGAAGCGGGAGAGGCCGGCAAAGAAGGAGCAGAAACCCGCTGAAAAGCCCCAGCGCCGGGAGGAGCCGGCCGAGGCCGCCATCCCTGCGGCGGCGGTGGTGCCGGAGGATCTGGGCGAGCTGTGCGACGACGAGAAGGCCCAGCAGATACGCTCTTTCCTGGAGGGGCTGCTTCAGCACATGGACAGCGCCGCCCAGGTGAAGGTCTACCAGCCTGAGAAGGGCCGGTACAAGGTCATCCTGGAGGGAGAGAAGCTGGGGTCCCTCATCGGCCGCCGGGGCGAGACCCTGGACGCCATCCAGCAGCTCACCAACTACTCCGTCAACCGGGGCAGCGACAAGCGGGTCCGGGTCCATGTGGACGCGGAGAACTACCGCCTCAAGCGGGAGCAGAGCCTTCAGCACCTGGCGAACAAGGTCGCCGCCAAGGTGGTCAAGTACAAACGCAATGTGACGCTGGAGCCCATGAACGCCTATGAGCGCCATGTGATCCATACCGCCCTGCAGGACGTGCCAAACGTTACCACCTACTCCATGGGCACCGAGCCCAACCGGCGGGTCATCGTGGCCTACGACCGGGAGAAAAAGTAAATAACGCGCACAAAGGCCACCGGAACACAAAAGTCCGGTGGCCTTGTTTGACGTTCTGCCGCTTTGTCTCGTTCCATGGGCTAAAGTCACGGCTCGGGCTGGCCGACCGCTATCCTGCCGCGTTCCCGCTCCACTTCCTCGATGTGCTTTAGCAGCACGAACTCGATGTAGTTGGTCATGGAGCGGTGCTCGCTGGTCGCCAGCACGCCGATCTTGTCGAACACGTCGTCCTCCAGACGAAGTGTGAATACCCGTTTGTTTGTCGCCATACTGAAGACCTCCTGATTGCGCATGCATCTATGATATGGCAAAACAGGAGAATTATATACTGTCACTTGACAGGTAGGTGATATCATTTTATAATGAATTTACTGTTTTGAGCAGGAAAAGGAGAGTAAACGATGAGTGTGGACTATCGGAAACTGTACGCATATCTGGTCGGCCAGGTGGACGACGCCCTTCAGATGATCGCCGATGGGTATGGAAGAGAGGGGTATGGGAAGGACCAGCTTGTCATCGACGTGGGCTGCAAGCTGAAGGACAGCCTGGAGCGGGCGGAGGAGATGTACATGGAGATGGAGGAGCAATAAAACACGGAAAGCCTGGCCGCAGCCATGCTTTCCGTGTTTTATTGCATTTTATCTATCAGTTGGAATACGATCTCCTGCTGTTCCTCATTGAGCCTTGACCAGCGCTCCAGAAGCTTTCTCTGCGGCGCTGTCAGGGAGACGGACTCGTCCGCTTCAGAAAACAGCTGGGACAGGGTTATGCCGAGGGTGTCACAGATTTTCTCCAGGGACGTGATTTTGGGAACAGAACCCTTGTTATACCAGGAGGAGATGGTGGACTGGGGAATCCCGGAGCGCTCGGCAAGCTGATATTCCGACCAGCCGCGCTCATCTCTGTATTTCAGGATGACAGAAAGGTAATCCTTCAGCTTGCCCCACCTCCTTTTGATGAGCAGTGCAGCGTAGACAGTTGTCCCGCTTTCCGTGTTATTTTTCCCGCCCTAAGAGCCAATCGGCAGAGACGCCGAGGACCTCTGCCAATCCATTCAGTTCAAAATCATAGACAGGCCGCTTCTGTCCTTCCAGCAGGGAAAGAGATGGATAACTGATGTCAACGCCTACGGTTTGCAGCTTTGCCATCAGTTCTTTTACTTTCAGCCCCCGCCGTATTCTGGACTCTGTTACACGGGCGCCCACAATATTGCGATTTCCCAGAGGCAGCTTTCTGACACGCAAGCGATCACCTCCCGCATCTGCAACCAGTATATGCGGAAAACCCCTTACTATATTTGAAAATACC
>CABKMV010000040.1 GCA_902373635.1 uncultured Oscillospiraceae bacterium | reverse complement strand
CTTTCCGGGCCCCTGATCTTTCCCTTGGTAGCGCTTTTCTCCGGTTTTGGTAGCGTTTCGGCGTTTTCAAGCCCGCAAACCCTTCTGCCACAAGGGTTTGACTTGGTAGCGTTTTGGTAGCGCGGCCATCCGGCGCGCAAGCCAACCAAACCGAAGGTTCCAACGAAACAGCACCAGCCAAAAGGCTGGTGCTGTTTCGTTGGTGCGCCTGAAGGGACTCGAACCCGCACGCTGAAAGCACGAGAACCTAAATCTCGCATGTCTACCAATTCCATCACAGGCGCGTATTCCGTTTTATCTCACTTTAGACCAGATCGTTCAGGCATTGATAATGGTTGAATTTGGTCTGCTTTCCACTTTTGTACGTTTGAAAGCAGACCAATTCTAACACAAATAACCTGTGATTGTCAATCTTGCCTCATACTCCATCGGCGGAACTTTCCGCCGAAAAGAACAATGCCCAGCGGATGATATGCCGGAGACTATGATCCGGGGATGATTTGTGACGGAGAAGCGCTTGGCATGGAAAAGGACAACGCCCTGGAAATCTTTTAAAAATCAAACGGATTGATACAGACGGCAGAAATTCCAGCGGAGCTTACATAAACTGTCGTCGTAATACGTTAGAACTTGTTTCCGGGTCAGCTGGAACTCTTTTGCGAGCATACGGGGCGGCGTGTTGTGGAAAACGCGCCAGTATACAATCTCCCTCTCCAGTGCGGACAGCTGATGGAAGGCCGTCCAGAGATTTTGGTCCCGTTCCAGCCGGATGAGGATCCGCAATGGGTCCCAATGGCAGTATTGGGACATTGCTATGCTCTTCAGAAGATACTCGTTTCTCTGCGCCGTAAGCTGTGCGCGTCTGCGGTTACGCATAATATTCTTCGCATAGCCCAAAACCCATCTTCGAAATCGGCTGAGGCCCTGATAGCGGTACAGATGTGCATAGCATTTGGCAAAGGCTTCGTCCACGACATCGTAATAATCACAGGCGCAAAAGAATTGCTGGCAGTCAAACCTCATTACCATATTTATCACGTAGGCAAAGGCTCCTTGGTAGAGTGCGCTCCATGCCTCCTGGTTTCCTTGTAACGCCTCCTGCGCAAGCTGATGATCCCGTTCTCGCGCCGAGGCTTCGGGCGGCACGTATGTATCATTTCTTTTCCCCAAGGTATGTTTTCTCCCTTTTTTCATGTGCTTTTGATCACGCTGTAAGCTCAGGCCGGCTTTACCCGGTTACTGCCATTGTACATCGGAAAATCAATGGTACCATATCGCCGATACGGCATCCACATCCACCAGCTTTCCGGCCAGGGTTTTGTTGTCCAGCACAAGGATCACACCCTGTTTCCGCTCCCGCATCATCGCCCGGAAAAACGGCCAATAGATTTTATCTATCCCCACCGCGGTGTACTCCGGGGCAAACCGGGCGGCAAACTCTTCCGCTTCCGCTTTTGTCGAAAACAGCAGCGGCGCATGGGTCCTCGCCTCCGCAAACGTGTCTCCTGTATTCCGCGTGCCCTGAAAGCGCATCAGCGTAAACAGAGGCCCCTTTGTCTCTTTTTCCGGAAGGGCTGCCAAAATTTTGTGGTGATCCGAACGCAAATACTGTATCCCGCTGTCCAGAACGCTTCTCCCCACCCCAAAGGCCAGCTGGCCGAGCGCTTTGCTTTCCACCATCTGCTTCCAGCTCCTGCCAAGCAGCAGCTCCAGCAGTCCCTGAAGATACTGCAGCATCCTCAGCTCGTTGTCCATACAGGAGAACAGCTTTAAAAAGTCGCTGTCCCCTATATGCCGGTAGCAGTCCGCCAGCCCAAATGCCTGGAGGAGCTCGTGCCCAATCACATGTAATGTGGGGAAAACAAAAATTCGCCGCGGCGCACCGCGTCGGCAGAAAAAGAGAATACTGACATCTGTCTGCCCACAGCACGCCCGGAGCTCGCCCACAAAAATACAGCCCAACTCCCGCTCCTTTTGCAGCCACCGCCTGCACGCGGCGCTGGTCTGGATCAAGACAGTCAATACGCTCTGCCCTGCGCGAAATTCCTGTGGGGCTTCCCGCTCCTGGTCATACTCCGACAGCAGGATGCAGGAGGAAATACAGTGGCACAGCCGCTTGTCCAGTTCAGCAGGCTCGGCCTCCATGCTGACATATCCTTCACCGCTGTACTGCACCAAATAAAAATTCTTTTCATCCAGCAGCGGCCTTGCCCCCTTTATGACAAGCAGGACCCGATCTTCCCCTTCGGGCAGCCGGCTCACCCGCGCGGGCCGCAGCATGGCAGGGTCGAACAGGCAGACCTTTTCCCGCATTTGCCTGTTTACAAGATCTGTGGCCGATTCCCATGTAAGCCCGGCCATCAGCCTGTCAAAGTCCGCGGCGGCGTCCTTTAAGTAGGGCGTGACATAGACGGAGGCCGTTTCAGCAAACTTGAACAGCGCCTCCACATCCAGATCCTGCTCCGGCAAAACGCCGTATTTCCCATACTCTTTGACCGCTTCTCTCAGCCGGAGGGTCGGATTGGCCTTGTCGTCCAGCCAGGCGGCCAGAACCAGTGGGTCCAACGTCGCCTGGGGCGGCAAGGGGATATTCATGGCATAGGCGCACAGTTGGCTGACCGCCTTCAGCTTTTCCCTGATCGGGCGTCCGCTGCGATGGACCGGCAGCAGTTCCATATAGTAGTCCTGATAGTCCTTCGGCCTGCTGAGCAGCGCCCGCAGCATCTCCTCCTGTCCCAATCTTTCCTCTAATGTCAGCAGTTCCAGATTGTTCGCATGGACCTCCTGGACAAACCTTGTCCGCTCGGTCAGCATTTTTGCGCAGGTTTCACATGCGCTGCTGTATCCCCTGTCAAGCTCCTCCGACAAAAGCGCCTCCATTTGCACGACCTGCTGCAGCGTACCCAGCACAGTCGTCCCTGTCAGATATGCATGGGCCATCTCATGGAGACAACTCCCGGCCATAGACTGGTTCAGCATGTTTTCCGACAGGTTCAAATAGATCCTTCCGCCCATCCAGCTGTGATACGAACCCAGTACTGTCATCTGTATACCTCTTCAGCCTTTTATCCAATACCCCCAGATATCATCCGAGGCGTTTTCCTGGAGCAAAGCAGCATATTCCATCAAGCTGGTTCCGGTTTGTACATTTTCCGCCAGGGCGGCCTGGTTGAAATCTCTGCCAAACCGGTCGAAGGGCTTTTCCCGCACAGCGCGCAGCAGCTGATCCGTATCGCGTATTACCATAAGGCGTTTCCCCTCGCGCCTCTGCGCCCAGCTGCACACCAGATAGACAGGCACAAAATAGGTCTTGTCCAGCCCCTCATACCACTCCTTCGCCTCAGCGAAGGCCGGCAGAATATAAAACGCAGGAACCGGAGATTTGGAGAGGGTGTTCATCTGCTCACTGTCAATCCGCCACGCATAGTGTCCATCTTCAAGCATAAGCGGTCTCTTATACTGGCCCAAGAATACGTTCTCACTGGACAGCTCATAGCCGAAATCAAACCCCAGGCTCTTTTCTCTGAACTGTGTGATGCTGAAGGGATAGATTTCCCTGGAATAAAGGGTTTTAAAATACTGCACCAAATGATAGGTGATACAAGCTTCATAATATTTTTCAGGCGGTATTCCACAATATAATTCCATCTTATTCCACATCCTTCCTGTCAAGGGGACAGATTGTGCGCACCGCAGACGTAATATTCGCGACAGGATATCCCACACAAAAAGGAAAGATACCTGAAATGCCGCTGGCCCGCCAATTCCGCCGCGTATAAGAGCTCACATGAATTGTATTATATTCCTGCAGAACACGCTTTGCAAACCGTAGATTCTGAAACTCCCACGCCCGGTACCAGACGGGACGGGAAGCGCCCTCTTGCGCCGGGGGCGAAAGTAGCATATAATGCAGGACAAGGAAAGAAAAGGAGGACATGCCATGCCTGCGCCCCGTGTTGCCGCGATCCACGATCTGAGCGGCTTTGGACGGTGTTCCCTGACCGTCGTCATGCCCACGCTGTCCGCCATGGGCGTCCAGTGCTGCCCCCTGCCCACAGCCCTTTTGTCCACCCACACCGGAGGCTTTTCCGGCAACACCTTTCTGGACCTGACGGACCAGATGGCCCCCATCACCGCCCACTGGCGGGAGCTGGGGCTGCGCTTTGACGCGGTGTACACCGGGTTTATGGGGAGCCGGGAGCAGATGGCGCTGACGGGGGACTTTATCCGCACGTTCAAGCGGGAGGGAAATGTGATCGTCGTGGACCCGGTGATGGGGGACCACGGCAGGCTCTACCGCACCTATACGGGGGAGATGTGCCGCGCCATGGGGGAACTGGCCGCCCTGGCGGACGTCATCACCCCTAACCGCACCGAGGCGGCCCTCCTGCTGGGGCTCGGCTATGAGGAGGTGCGCCTGGACCAGGAGGCAGACTGCCGCAGATGGGCGGAGGAGCTGAGCCTTGGAGGGCGGCGCTCCGTGGTGCTGACGGGCGTGTCGCTGACGGCGGATACGCTGGGCGCCGCCTGCTTTGACAGGGCGACGGGGGAGACCTCCTTCGCCGCGGCGGAGAGGGTGGAGGGCCGGTTCCACGGCACCGGGGATCTCTTTGCCAGCGTCCTTACCGGGGCCCTGGTAAAGGGGCAAAGCCTGTCCCAGGCCGCCCGGCTGGCGGCGGAATTTGTCAGCCTGTGCGCCGCCCGCACCGGGGAGCAGGGCCTGCCTACGCGGGAGGGCGTGGACTTTGAGCCCCTGCTCTGGAAGCTGGGGCAGTCATAATGGGCGCGGATTTGTGTTTGCATATCCCGGCCCATGTGGTAAAATAACCAGGAATGACCCAATACGATAAACCAGACAGGAGAAGGAGCAGAAAAATGATTGTTGTCAAACCCTCCATTGAGATTCTGAGCGATACCGACTACCAGACCATGCTCAAAAAGATCGAGCGGATCGGCCGGGTGTGCTATAAGAGCGAGGACCACATCAAGGACGGCAGCGCCGAGACCTTTATCCGGGGGATCATCAAGCGGGGCCATGAGTCTGTTATTGAGCACGAGAGCGTCAGTGTCCGGGTGGTCTGCGACCGGGGCGTGACCCACGAGATTGTTCGCCACCGGATTGCCAGCTACAGCCAGGAGAGCACCCGCTACTGCAACTATACCAGCGACAAGTTCGGCGGCCAGATCTCCTGCATCGACCTGGCCACAGGCTTCCGCTATGACATGGAGAACCCCGCCGACCGTCAAAAGTGGGAGATTTGGAAGCGGGCCATGGACGCGGCCGAGCAGTACTACTTTGAGCTGATCCAGGCCGGGGCCAAGCCGGAGGAGGCCAGAAGCGTCCTGCCCAACTCCCTGAAGACAGAGATCGTCATGACCATGAATCTCCGGGAGTGGAGGCACTTCCTCCGCCTGCGGGGCGGGCGGGGCGCCCACCCCCAGATTGCCGAGATCGCCGCCATGATCCTGGGGGAGTTCGCCGCCCGCTATCCGGTGTTCTTCGAGGATCTGGCCGCGGCGGCCCTGTAGGCGGCGTATGAACGCGATCGCTGCGGTCAGCGCCGATTGGAGCATTGGAAAGGACGGCGGCCTGCTCTTCCATATCCCGGAGGATATGAAGCGGTTCCGGGCCATGACCGCCGGCGGGACTGTGGTCATGGGGCGGCGGACGCTGGAGGCCCTGCCCGGCGGGAGGGCCCTGCCCGGGAGGCGGAATATCGTGCTTACCAGGAACCCCCGCTTTGTCCGGGAGGGCGTGGAGAGGGCCTGCTCCATCCAGGAGGCCCTGGCGCTTGTCTCCGGGGACGATCCGGACAGGGTGTGGCTCATCGGCGGCGGGGAGATTTATGAAGCCCTGCTGCCCTTCTGCCATATATGCTATCTCACCCGTGTCTACGCCAGGCCGGACTGCGACGTCTATTTCCCCAACCTGGATACGCTGGCGGACTGGAGGCTGCTGCGCAGCGGCGCGATCATATCTGACGGGGAGCAGGACTTCCAGTTTGTGGAGTATATCAATGAGAAACAGCGCTGATGGGAGGGGGGACGCGGCTATGCCGGATCTGACCACCAATGTCCGCTACATCAAGGGCATCGGCGAGCAGCGGGCCAAGGCCCTGGCAAAACTGCATATCGTTACCCTCCAGGATCTGATCTCCTATTTCCCGCGGGCCTATGAAGACCGGCGGGCGTTCTGCAAGATCCAGGACCTGCGGCCCGGGGAGAGCGCCTGTGTGGAGGCCATGGTGGCCGCCGCGCCCACCCTCAGCCGGGTCCGGAAGGGGATGGAGCTGGTCAAGCTCCGGGCGGTGGATGAGACAGGCACGCTGGACATCACCTTTTTCAACCAGGCATACAGGAGGGACAGCCTGCGCCCCGGCGAGACCTATACCTTCTATGGAAAGGCGGAGGGCAACCTCCTGCGAAAAACCATGACCAACCCTGTGGTGGAGCGGGAGGGGAGCCGCCAGGTGACAGGCCGGCTGATCCCCATCTACCCTCTCACCGCCGGCGTGACCCAGACGCTGCTGATGAGATCGGTGGAGCAGGGGCTTGCCGCCTGCCGGGACCTGCTGCCGGACCCGCTGCCCGACGAGGTGCGGCGGGAGCGCCAGCTCTGCCATATCGGCTACGCCTACGATCAGATCCACTTCCCCAAAAATGAGGAGGAGCTGGCCATTGCCCGGCGGCGGCTGGTGTTCGAGGAGCTGTTTCTGTTGGCTATTGGCCTGAAAAAGCTGCGGCGGCGGCGGGACGCTCTGACCTGCGCCCCCTTCGCGGACACGGACCTCACGGATTTCTATGCCCGTCTGCCCTTCTCCCTGACAGGGGCCCAGCGGCGGGCCATTGACGAGATTTTGTCCGACTTCCGCGCCGGCCGGCCTATGAACCGGCTGATCCAGGGGGACGTGGGTTCCGGCAAGACTATGGTGGCCGCGGCGGCCATAGCCTGCGCCGTCAGAAACGGCCGCCAGGCCGCCCTCATGGCCCCCACGGAGATCCTGGCGGAGCAGCATTACCGGGGGCTGGCTCCCCTGCTGGAGGGCCTGGGCATTCCCTGCGCCCTGCTGACCGGGGCCATGCCGGCCAAGACGCGGCGGAGTATTTTGGAACAGCTGGAGAGCGGCGGGATCCGGGTGGCCATCGGCACCCACGCCCTCATCAGCCCCGATGTGGCCTATGAGGATCTGGGCCTGGTGGTCACGGACGAGCAGCACCGCTTCGGCGTGAACCAGCGCTCGGCCCTCTCCGCCAAGGGGGAGAACCCCCACCTGCTGGTCATGTCCGCCACGCCCATCCCCCGGACGCTGGCCCTCATCATCTACGGGGATCTGGACGTGTCTGTCATCGACGAGCTGCCCCCCGGCAGACAGAAGATCGACACCTTTTTCGTTACGGGCGCCTACCACCAGCGGGTGTACAACTTCATCCGCAAGGAGGTGGCCGCGGGGCGGCAGGCCTACATCATCTGCTCCATGGTGGAGGAAAACGACGCCGTTCCCGACGATCGGAAGGCCGTCACAGAGTATGCGAGCATGCTGCAGGAGCAGGTGTTCCCGGACCTGACGGTGGCCTGCGTCCACGGTCGGATGAAGCCCAGGGAAAAGGACGCGGTGATGACGGCCTTCGCCTCTGGGGAGGCCAACATTCTGGTGTCCACCACCGTGGTGGAGGTGGGGGTGGACGTACCCAACGCCACAGTTATGGTCATTGAGGACGCGGACCGGTTCGGCCTCAGCCAGCTCCACCAGCTCCGGGGACGGGTAGGCCGGGGACAGCACAAGTCCTACTGCATCCTCATCTCTGACAACAAAAACGAGGAGACGCGGCAGAGGCTGAAGGTCATGACAGAGACTGCCGACGGGTTCAGGATCGCGGAAGAGGATCTCCGCCTCCGGGGCCCCGGCGACTTTTTTGGCCAGCGGCAGCACGGGCTGCCAGCCCTGAAGGTGGCCGATCTGAGCTGCGATCTGAGCCTTCTGCAGGAGGCCCAGGCCGCGGCGGTGGAGCTTCTGCGGCAGGACCCGGAGCTGAAGGCCCACCCTGTGACAGCCCTCAGGATCGCCCAGATGTTCGAACTGAATGCGGACGCGCTCAACTGACAGTATCCAAGCCGCCGCCCCTGCACAAGGGGCGGCGGCTTTGCGTAGACTGGAGGGGGAGGGAATGCCTATGGACCCACGGGAGCTGGCCGTCCTGGTGACGGGAGTTGCCAACTCACTTTACAGCTGCATGTGCGCGGCAGAGCTGGCGGTGCTGGCGGCTGTGTTCACCCAGTTAGGGGACACCCTTGAGACACTGGCGGCTCAGAAGGAACTGCTGGAACAGCGCTGCGGAGGAAAAAGCGAATGACCCGGAGCAATGGGCTCCGGGCCATTCGTTTTCCAGGCTCTCTGATGCCATAAGCTTTGTAACAGCGTAATCAGGCCAACACAAGAAAAGAAAGAAAGGAGGCGGCCCGTATACTGCGGGCCGCCTCCTTCTTCGGCAGAGGGGATCTATATCAAACAGGGAGCATTCTCCCTGGAATAAGTTATACCGCCAGCTCGAACTCGTGCCACGTCCACTGGTTCTGCCCGACAACGGCCCAGGTGTAGCCATAGGCGTGGCACTCCGCCCAAGTCAGGTAGCGGAAATAGAACTCTACGTCCAGATGGCAGGGGATGATGTCCAGGATGATCTTCCGGATCTGGTCAAATTCCGGCGGGATGCCGGCCACCTGGGGAAAGATGACCCGGATATATCCGAACTGCTCCTTCTCCTGTGCCAGGGCCGTGATGCCGCAGCCGGAGATGGCGCTGTTGATGTCGCTCAGGGTGAAGCATCCCTCCCGGATCTGCAGCAGGGCAGCGATTGCGGCTCTGCGCAGCTGTGTGGAGTAGTGGACCGGCGCCCGGGCAAAAAGAGCCTCCAGCCGGTCCAGCCCCTCGCCCTGGGCAGTAGCGAGGGAACTCTCCCGCTGGGTATCGTCGAGACTTGCGGAGACCTTGTCCAGCTCCAGCCCCATGGCGTCCAGCTCGCTGCCGCTGAGACTTCCCGGGGACAGCTCATAGATCCCCAGCGGCCGCAGCAGGTTTCTCAGATAATCGCCGTAGCCCATATCATGCCTCCCACTCCGTAACGGTTACGGTGCCCAGTGTGGGCAGGAGGGTGGGGCTGGCCTCCACATCCGCCGCCGGTGCGGAGAAGCGGTAGTTCTGTACGGTGTCCAGATGGTACAGCACGTCGCCCAACTCCGCCAGGGTGACGCCTCTGCCCAGCAGCGCCCCGGTAAACAGATCCCGCAGCGCCGCGTCCACGTCTGCCTGTGCCGCTGCAAAGGAAGAGCCCGGGGCGGACAGCACAGTGACGGCGATATCCACCGGAACCGGCGTCGGCGCCTTTACCTGCAGATCCACGGAGATCTCCCGCCGCTCCTGGAGATAGCTGCCGATAGCCGACAGCAGCTCCTCGCCGGGGACGCCCGCGTCTGTGGCGACATATACATCCACGCTGCCAACGCCCCGGGGTCGGCCCACCGCTGTGGCGGCGGCTACGCCGTTGTAGGAGAGGGCCACCTGCTCATAGTAGGCGGCGTTGGCCCCGTTGGGCAGGCGCTGATAGGTGTCCAGCAGGCGGGCGCGCAGGGCGTCGTCGCTCTCTGCGTCGTCTCCGCCGGAGAAGGCCTCCGGATTGGTGCAGGCCCGGATACCCACCGGCATGGCCGCCATGATAGTGACGCTGCCTGCGGCCACATTTCCCTGTCGGCCGGGCTCCAGCGCCACGGCTGGGACATCTATGGTAAGGTCCCCCGCAGCCAGGACAGCGTCGTCTGTGGTGGCAAAGCGGATGCCGCTTTCCGTCATGCAGACCGTTCCGGAGCCAATGGGCAGATCCGCCGCCGCCGCGCTGGACACGCCGAAGCGCAACACCCCGGTGGCGCAGGTGGCCACGCCCCGGTTAAGCCCCCGCAGCGCGGCGTGCCGCTCCAGATAGACCCCCTGGGCGGTCTGCGGGAAGCTCTGTTCCAGGACCCATTGGGCCTGGTGGTACAGCCCCTCGATCTGGGCCGCGGCGGCATAGAGCCGTGCGGAGAGATCGCAGGAGGCGTGGGGAAGATAGCCGCTGGCCTCCCCAAAGGCCGACAGCATCTCCTGGTAGATTTCTTCAGTGGTTTTTTTCATAGGGAGCCCTCCTTCATACAGTCAGTGCCACCGACAGGTCCTGCCCCTGGTAGTCCAGCAGCACCGTCACCAGTACATGTCCCTCCCCGGCGGAGGTAAGAGCCACGTCGGTAACGGAAACCTCCTCCTGGGCCAGGGCCTCCGCGACGAATTGGCGCGCGGCGGGCAGGCGCTGGGCGGAGTTCTCTCTGCCCAGCAGGTACAGACGGCTCCCCAGTTCCGGCAGGAACGGGAACTGCCCGCGGCGGGCGCTCAGCCGGAAGAGGACGCGCTGGAGCAGCGCCTCCGCGCCGCTGCAGCGGACGATGCCGCCCAGCCCGTCAGGGACATAGTCGCCCTCTATCAATTTTGGTTCCATCGAACATTCCTCCTTCTTATCCCCCACAGACACAGGGGCGGTAGGGCAGGCCGTTGATATAGAGGGAACCGAAGATGTCCACCCGCCCGGTCAGCTTGACGTTGCCCTCCACAGAGAGGGGCCCTTTGATTTCCACCGGTCCGCTCACGGCGATGCTGCCGTCGGAGCGGAGATAGAGGGAGGCCCCGCCCTCGGAGTAGAGGTACAGCTCCCCGGGAGACATCCCCTCCGGCGCGTTGGAGGCGGTCTCCGCCGCCACCACGCACCGCTCCTGACAGCCTGCGCCGCCCTTGACGACCAGCACCGTGTCCCCGGACCGGGGCTGCCAGACCAGGCCCCCGGGGGCGAATACCTCCAGGTCCCGCTGTTCCCCTCTGGTCATAACGCTGGCGCTGGCGCCGCCTATGGTGGTCACGCCCATGTCCGTGGCAGCGCCCTCCTGCTCGGCGGTGCGGTAGATGGATAGTTTTTTGGATAGCCACATATGCTTCACCTCACACTCAGTGTCAGTTCGGTCCGTTCACCCGCCTGATCCATGCGGCTGCGGGCCTCCGCTACTTCGTAGACGCCGGCCAGCCCCAGCCGGCTCAGCTCCAGCGCCGCCCGGTCGCCGGGAAAGGCGGCGAAGGGGATGGGAAGCTCCAGCTCGATCTCCAGCTGCTCCAGGGCGGACTGGGCGATCTGGTACTCCCCGGTATAGCGCCGCTGGTCCGCTGTGCTGCGGGGCATGTAGAGCACGTGGCGGCGCTGACCGCCCCGGGCGGTAAAGTCCTGGTTTACCACCTTGTGGCGGACGCCCTGGACCTTGTCCTGGATCAGCACCTCGGAGATGACGCCATAGCGCTGCTCCCGCTGATGCAGGGAGAGGATGGGCGTTGCGTCGTTCACCGCCAGCGTCCTGCCGCTCCCCCACAGAGGGGCTGTCACCAGTGTGCCCTCCTTTGTGAAATAGGGATCAAAGCCGCCGAAGCGGTGGGTAAAGCCCCGCAGGGCTTTCCACTGGCTGGAGCCGGAGACGACGGCATATCCGCCGCCGGCGGGACTGAGGCGGATGTCGGTGGGGATGCCGTAGGGGGATACGTGGTTTGCCAGGATGTCTCCCAGCAGGGCGCGCCCATAGGTGACGGCCTCCGACTCGTTGTCCAGCAGCAGCGCCGCCATGCCCCGCCCCTCCACCGTGGCCAGAAGGCCCCGGCCGGACAGGGAGATCTCATAGGCGTCCACCACGCCCCGCAGCATGACCTCGCCGTTCCGGGCCGCGGTAAACCGAGTGGCTTTCGGCAGCACCTCAGCCATACCCTCGTCGTAGAGGCAGGTGGCGGTCATACTGTCGCAGGGGACGCCGCCGGTGTAGGTCAGCGTCCACTCCAGCAGCATCGGCAGCTCGTAGCGCCCGCCGTCGTAGGTGTCCAGCAGGATGGTCAGCATGGGATCACCACCTGCTGCCCGACCTGGATCAGGTTGGGATTTTTGATGCCGGGATTGGCGGACAGCAGATCGCTGAGCGCCACGCCGTAGCGCAGGGCGATGCCCCACAGGGTATCCCCGCCGCCGACGGTGTGGGAGACGGGCTGCGCCTTCTTTTCCGCCTGGGAGGAGGCGGTCCCGCCCAGCTTCTGCAGCTCCTCCGTATACCCGTCGAACTTCTCCTGAAATTGAAAACTGTAGCGCACATAGTCTGGCAGGGGTTCCTGTTCCAGGCGCAGCGCTGTGAAGTAGGCGTTGGAACTCTGCCAGACCGGATGGATCAGCAGGCCCGGCCCCCCGCCGTAGAACACGGTGGCAAGCTCCTTGAACGCATCATAAGCACCCTCCCCGGCAAAGGCCCCCTCTCCCCGCATGATCCGGCAGCCCAGGCCCAGATCCTGCATGCAGTAGCGCCCAAAGGGCACCTTATGTACAGCGATCTGCCGCTCATATGTGATGGAATAGGTGGTAGGGTTGTGGGGCCAGATATAGTCTTTATAGCGCATGGGTGTCAGCAGCATCGTCGCGCACCTCCGTCAATACAGCGGGAATCCGTTGTCGTAGCGCCGGTCGTCCCGGCGGAAAGCCAGGGATACCGCCTCCGCCGTCAGAGGGGCGGGACTGGCTGTGATCAGCTCCTCTTCCTGGCCAGACCGGCCCGCGGAGAGCAGCTCCACGGCATTCTCCACTGGAAAGCCGGCTGTGGAAGGCGCGGGGATGCGCCTTTCCGTTTCTTCCCGGCCCGCGGAGGCATCCCGCGCCTGCTGATCAACCTCCGGGAAATGTGAAGGGGTGACAGCGGCGTTGGGACGGGGCTCATCCTGCTGCTGGACGCCTCCCGGGATGTTGGATAGGTTCGCCCCGGCGGACCCTGCTTCCGACGGGAAGGAAGGGAGAGGCTGGGCGGCGTCCGTCCCCGTGGACGTCTCCTGCGCCGGATCGTCGGCCGCTTTCGATCGTCCAGGAAATATGCTCTGCCTGTCCGGGGATGCGGGCGCCATATTCCCCTCCTGAAGCGCCATAAAACGCGTGGGATCAAAGGAGCCGTTTTCGCTGCGCTCCCCGGTTGCGGGGGCTGACGCCGGTTCAGGTGCGGCTCTTCCCTCAGACATCAACTGGTGGAGCTGTCCCACCAGCTCCGCCAGCCGTCCCAGCTCACTGACCGGAAGCTGAACACTCAGCTGGATCAGCGTTTCACCCTCCATCAGGCCGCTACCTCAATGCGGCTGGCAGCCACCAGCGTCACCTTTTCCGCCACCATAGAGCCCACCTTGCCTTCCTCCTGGATATCGCTCCATTGGCAGCCGCTGTAGATCACTTTCCTGTCAGGCTTGCAGATCACCAGGGAGAAGCCGGCCAGGGAGAAGAAATCAATGCCGTCGCTGATGGCGTCGTCGGTGGCGTAGAGCCGGGTCAGCTCCAGCACATATTTGCGCTGGCCGTTGATGGTGGCCACCGGCTCGCTCTCGCCGAAGGCCTCCACCACCTGGCTGCTCTTGGTGGCTCTGGCGGTGTAGCTCTGCACCACCGCCACCTTTTTGCCGTCCATCTCCAGGTAGATGTCGCGGCTGGTGGGAAATCCTGTCATTTCCATAGGACATGTCCTCCTTAAATGGTGATATGGGCGGTGAGATGGATCTGGTTGAGGCCGTGGGCCACAGAGAAGCTGAACTCCACCAGGCACACCGTCGGATCCTCGTCATATACGGATACTGCCACCTCGCCGTAGCTGTCGATGATCTGGGCGCGCAGCTTGCTCTCCAGCTCCACGATGACCTGGGAGCGGATAGCGCCCCGGGTCTGGGCGGTGTTCTTCGTCTGGCTGAACCGGCTGCGGAGGCTGGAGCGGATCGTGGGGATCACATCGTCCACGATGAGAATGGTGGTCAGCTCCCGCCAGGTGATATCCTGTGCTCCCCCGGTAGTGGTGCGGGTGGTGATGCCCCGGACAGGGGAGACTACGCCGCCCACCGCCTCCAGCGGCGTCACGCCGCCCCGGACCAGAAGGTCGATCTCGTTGTCGCTGTATTGTGCGCTCACACCGCCCAGCCCCTTCAGCGGCGTGCCGTTGAGCGGGACCGCGGGATCTGCGCCGGCGGCAATAGCGCCGGCCACGGCCGCGGCCGCGAACATGCCGGGCAGTTTTTCCCCCGCGCTGTCCAGCGCGTCGGGGGCCACCAGGACCATCCGCTCGCTGTTGAGAGCCGCGGCCCGGGCGGTAAGCGCTGTGGTGCCGGCTTCACTCATGCCCACTACGGCGATCCGCTCCCGCCGGGCTGCGGAGGCCGACTCCACACTCTCCCGCAGCGCCTGCTGCACGGTCAGCTCCCCGCTGTCACAGACGATGATCCGGACGTTTTCAACGCCCTGCAGCGCCGCGAAGGCCGCGGCGTAGTCGTCGTCCTCCACAGCTGCCGCCACGACAGTTGCGGCGCCGTTTTGGAACAGGAGCTTGAGCAGCGTGGACATGCCGGGGGAGTCCGCGGCGTCCTCTCCAAAGGCGGAGACGCCCGCCTCATAGCTGGTGAGGGTGATGGGGGTATTGGCAGTCCCGGAGACGCTGTGGGCCGCCGCACCGATCACGCGTACGGCCCGGCCGCCCCGGATCACGGCGGAGGCGTCATAGGAGGAGTACACCCCGGGACGCTCATGGATGATAGTTTTCATTTGGTCATTACACCTTTCAAAATAAAGTCGGTGAGCAGGGCCCCGTCCTCTGTGGCCGCGGCGGTGAAATAGGCGCCGCAGGAGAGCGTCCCCCTGCGCAGGAACATGCCCGTGTCCTCATCCCAGGCCGTCTCCTCCCAGTGGAACTCCTCGGGTTTGAGCCCTGAGGGCAGGCCGCTGAGTATCACTTGGTGAAGAAGCGACAAAGTCTGCTCACAGCCCGCCGCTCCGGCGTCTGCCGGGGAATAGATATCCAGGGACAGCTTCAGTTCCAGCTTCATCCCATAGATCTCCCGGTAGCTCTGGGTAGCCTGATCCAGCCGCTGCCCCAGATAGCTGCCCAGGGCGGCGCCGCAGCTCTCCCCTGTGCGCAGCCCGACGGCGACCACCGGCGCGCGGTAGCGGCTGGCCCAGCTTGGGGCGTAGGCGGTCCGCGCGTCCACGCCGGCCTGCTCCAGAGCGGCGGCGATAGCGGACTTGACCTGTTCCAGCCCCTGGCTCATACTGCCGCCTCCTTCTGCCGGCGCAGCAGCGCCCAGTAATAGAGGAGACAGTCCCCGCCGAACAGCGGCCGCGCCTCCTGTACCACGAGCTCCAGGCCGCCGCTGGACACCCTGTCGCCGGGGGCGAGGGGGGAATCGCCGCTGCCGATGTACAGCCACCGCTGCGCACTGACCGCGCCCAGGGGCGTGGCGGCCAGGGGAACGCCCTCCCGCTGGCGCAGGATAGGCTGGATGAACGCGCGCACAGACGATGCTTCTCCGCTTTCCCGGCGCTCCACCTCAGCGCTCTGGCCATATTGGGACAGGACACGCTCGATCGCTTCTTTCATCCCCTCACCCCCAGAAAGGCGAAGCTGTCGTCGCCGCAGTAGGGGGCGATCAATGCAGCTGACTGGCTGCGAAGAGCGGCAGCGGCGGAACACCGGTCGCCGCCGCCTGCTGTGCGGATGCTTACCTCGCCCACCGTGAACTGCTCCACCCCGCCGCTTTCCCGGCAGGGAAGCAGCCCCGCCGCCGCCAGCAGGGCCGCGGCGCAGGGGAAGGCGCCGCCGCAGTCCTCCGGCGTCAGCCCCTCCCGCAGCCTGCCGGTGAGGTCGGCCAGTGCGGCGGTGCACAGCGCCTCCAGAAGGGGCTGTTCCGCCTCTGTGGGCGTGACGATGGCGCAGGCCAGCGTGTAAATTTTCTCGTACATATCATACCTCCTCAGTCGGAAGGGACTTGCCCTGCGATATCAGATCGTGAGAACTTTTCCCGCGTCGGCGTACAGCTTGGCAAAGCCGGAGGTGCTGGTGATGGCGGCCCGCTCCACCTGCCGGTCGATCAGCTTGTCGTACTCCACCATAACGTCCCCGGCGCTGACCATCTCCAGGGCATAGCTGCGGTCCAGGCCAATGAGCTTGCCCGCGGGCATGGCGCTGGTGCGCAGCAGCTTGGCGCCCAGAGGGGAGGCGAGGGAGCCGGTGCCCTGGAAGTTGAGGCCCGTCAGGGGGTTCTGGAACTCGCTCATCTTCAGCATGTCCAGCATCACCGCCCCGGGCACCAGGATGGTGTTCATGGTGTAGGGATCGAACTGGGCCCAGAAATCCAGCAGCGCCCCATAGCTCAGCTTGCCGCTCTCGCCGCCGATGGGGCTGGTGCCCACGGAAAAGCTCTCGGCGGGGTTTTTGTTGCCGTCGCCGTTGATGATCACGTTGATCGCGTCCTCCAGATGCATCCGGGCGATATGGCTGCCGATCTGGCGCAGGGTGATGGAGAAGAGGTCCAGCCGCTGGAAGCGGATCGCCTCGTAGGAGGCCACCAGCATCCGTCCCCGCTTGTGGAGCTTCACCAGGTTGGACTGGGTGCGCACGGTGGTCTGGGGCAGCTGCGCGCCCTCCTCCACCCGCTTCAGGCTCTTCTCGTCCTCGCTGGGGACGGAGTAGATGGAGCGGTAGTCCATGCCGTCGAAGTGGGTGACGGTGGCCGTGATGGAGGGCAGCACATTGTCCTCCTCCATGCCCTGGCGCACCACGCGGGATACGAACTCAGGGAACAGCACCGCCGACTCGGTGGTGTGGAAGAACTTCTCCACCACGTCGGAGCGGCTGCCCTTGACGCGGATGTCGAAGCGCTTGAGCTGCCTCTGGAAGGCGTCCAGCCCCTCCAGGGGGGTGCCCCGGTAGTTCTCGCTGGGGTCGGCGGACTCCAGCACCTGGGAGAAGGACTTGCCGGCCTCGCCGTACATGCCCTTCTCCAGCCTCAGATTGTCATATGCGTATGCCATATTTGCTTCCTCCTCTTAGAGCTTGATGGTGACGGTTTTGGCCGTCGTGTCGGCGTCGGCCACCAGATAGGCCCTGCCCCCGGTGGTCACGCTCTTGACGCCGCCCTCGCCGTCCGCGGCCAGGGCCGTCCAGCCCACGGCGGGCGCCGTCCCGGTGTAGCTCACCGTCACAAAGCCGCCCACCTGTACGCTGCACGCGTCGTCACGGCAGCAGACCGCCACGCCGCAGAAGCCGTCGCCGGCGGAGCAGGGGCCCACGGCGCCCCGCCCGCTCATCTTGACCACCTGGCCCTCCGTGGCCGTGGTGCTGAGAAAGGTGGCGCACTCCTGGCCGATTCCGTGAAAAGAGATGCTCATCGTTCATTCCTCCTAAATTAAATCAAAAACGCGCCGCACTCGTCGGCGGCTGTGGCTGCGGCCCTGGGCCGCAGCTGGGGGGCGGGGGGATATTTTTCTTCCACGCGCCGCCGGTAGGCTTTTGTCAGCTCCAGCAGCTCCATCTCCCCCAGCTTGTCCGCCGCGCCGGAGAATACCTTCAGATCCAGCTCCTCGTCGGCCATGCCGGCCAGCCGCACCAGCTCCTTGCGCAGGGAGCCCATGTAGGACCTGCCCAGATGTGCCTCCCGCTCCAGGTCGTCCAGCTGCTGGAGATAGGCGGGGTGCTCTGTCAGGAACTTCCGCAGGCTCACGCCCTCCTCCCCGGCGAAGCCCTTCATCACCCCGGCCTTCCGCTGGGCAGGCACCGCCACGAAGCTCCACTCGTAGGCGTCCGCCGGGTCCTGCAGCGTGAAGTAGCACAGCTTTCCATCATACCGCCGCCCCTTCTGGTGGCCGCAGCTGGTCTGTCCGCAGATGGAGCACACGCTCCTGGCCACGCTGCACCCGATGCTGACCTCCTTCTTGATCCCCGCCTCGATCTCGTCGATGAGATCCCGGTTTTTCTCGCTGCGCAGCATGTAGGCGTAGCCCTTGAGATAGCACCGGCCTTCTCCCGCCTCCGTCAGCCCCTCCTCCTGGCAGAGCTCTGTTTTGTACAGCCGGGCGGTCTGGCCCTCGGCGGACCAGTTGTGGTCAAAAATGCCGCTCTTGCCCACAAACAACCGGCCCAGCGCCTGGAGAGCGGGGCGGTCGAAGCGCTCCCAGTCCCTGTCCACCTCGTTGTCGCACAGCCGGACCGCGAAGGTGTATACCTGTTCCGGGGCCAGCGCCGTCCTGGCCAGGGCGTTGATCAGCCCCATGTCCTCCCGGGACGGCGAATGCCGGATCACGCTGCCCGGCTGCTTTTTCACGTCTAACAAATCTTTGCCTCCTGTTCTTTCTCATCCGTGCCTGTCGCCGGCCGCGGCAGCCCGCTCCAGCGCGTCGTTTTCCAGCGAGAGCTTCCGTGTCTGCTCCCGGTACCAGTCCGCCTTGGCCTCCTCCAGCAGATCCTGGAGATTGATGTCGTCCCATATGACCTGGAAATCGCAGCTGTACCCGTGCATCCGCAGCCACAGCGAGCAGATGCGCTCCACTACCGGCGTCAGCGTCCGGCGGATAGCCGTCATCTCCGTGGTCAGCAGGTCCGACTGCTGGGAGCTCATCCGCTCTGTGCTGGACCAGTTCAGCCCCAGCATGAAGGGCGGGATCCCCGTCTTGCTGACCAGCTGCTCCAGGATCTGGCGGATGGGCACGGAGCTGTCCAAAATCTGGTTGTCCGAGCCGATGACTTTGATGTCCACGTCGCCCACGGCTACAAAATCCCGCACGCTCCCGCTGCGGGTGGCCTCCATGGCGCGGCTCCACTCCGCGGCCAGCTGCCGGGAGCGCTCCTGGGCCATGCCCCGCTCCAGTTCCCCCGCCTGGGGCCTGTACACCACAGCGAACCGGACGTTGCCCATCCGCTCCCAGTTGGCCCCGATGGCGCGGTAGATCTTGCCCAGCAGCTCTGTCAGGAAGGGCATGCTCCGCAGCAGCGACACGCCGTAGGGGGCGTAGGATTCCGGATGGAAGGGTGTGAAGAGCAGCAGCTGCTGGCAGGGGAGGGGGGCGATCCTGCCCTGCTCGTCCATGGCGCACAGGGAGAAATCCAGGGGCGTATCCCCCTCCCGGATCTGGACGTCCTCCACCCGGCCGCACAGCAGCGCGGCGATGTCCCTCCCGTCGCTGGTCAGTACGATCTCTCCCACCCCCTGGCCGAACACCAGCATGGAGTCCAGGTACTGGTCCAGAAAGGCGTTGATGCCCCGCTGTCCCCGGCCGGTGGGTATCCGCTCCAGAAATCCTCTGAGGCCGGCCTCGGCTTCCTTGTCTGTACACGCCGCCGTCACGCCGCCGCACAGGCGGATGATCTTATAGATGCATGCGTCCACCAGCGGCACCGACTCCCGGATAGCGCGATACAGCTGCGCCTCCCCTCTGCCCAGGGGCGCGTAGTCCCGCGGCGTCCCGAAGGGCCGTGCCTCGTACCGCCGGATCTGGGGCGAGGCGGTTGCCGCGATCCCCTCTTCCCGTTTTCGCTTAAAAAATTTCATCTCAAAGTCCAATTCCTTTCCTTGCGCCCCTCACCACGCCCTTCTCTCCACGCTCTCCACAAAGAATCCGTCCCCGCCCCCCGGCGGCTCCACGACTGTGGCGGCGAAATACCGCATGTCGTCCATGGCGTGGTCGTCCTCCTTGCGGGGCGCCTCCCGCCCGCTGCCGTCCTCGCTCCAGCGGTACAGCGCCATTTCTCTCAGACAGTCCTCGCAGCCCTCGCAGATCACGATCCGCCCGCTTTTTAATAGACTGGCGGTGATGCGGATGCCGGAGAGGACGTCGTTGTTGGCCTTGACCACGTGGTAGCCCGCCTGGCGCAGGGCGGTGATGAAGCTGGCGGCGGAGGGATCCGCAACCACCTGGCGGATGGGGCGGCCTGCCGCCAGCCGCCCCAGGGCCGCCGTATACTCCTGGTCTGTCAGCTGTACGCCGGTACGCCGGGATGCGTAATAATACTCTTCCATCCTGTACCAGACGCCGGCTTTCAGGCCCCAGAGCCCGAAGGAACAGGGGTTAGCGGTGCCGTAGTCCACAGAGATGACATACGCCTCCATCTCGCCCTCCGGCGCTTTCCGCGCGTCCCGCGCCGGGTCGAAGAAGTCGTACACCAGCCCTCTGGCGGCGGTCCATTCCCCCAAAACGAACCGCCGGTAGAAGGCGCCGCTGTAGCTGGAGCGGTATCGCTTGATGATCTTGGCCGACAGGGAGGGGTTGTCCTCCATGGTGAAGTGGAGGTACAGCGCGTTGCGCTCCTCCGCCTTCAAGATCCACTCCTGGTAGAACCAGTGCTGGGGCCCCTCCGGGTTGCAGTTGAACCACAGCCGGCTCCCGGCCACGCTGCACCGGGCGATAGCCTGCTCCACAAAGGAGCGCGGCATCAGTGCCGCCTCGTCCAGCAGCACCCCGGCCAGCGTCACCCCCTGGATGAAGGCGGCGCTTCCCTCGTCCTTGCCGCCCATCAGGTAGAACCGGTTTTTCCGCCCCTGCCGCTCCACGGTGATCAGGTTCTCGCTGCGCCTCTCCGTACAGGCAAAGCCCAGCTCCCGCAGCAGCGGCGCCAGCTCGCCCACCAGGTTCCGCCGCAGGCTGATCACGCTCTTGCCGCACAGGGCGAACTGCTCCCCCTGGAACTGGCTCATGGCCCAGCACACGAAGCTCAGCCCCATGCACAGCGTCTTGCCGCTGCGCACGGCCCCGTCGCAGATAATGGCGTCGTAGCGCCGGTCCGGGCTCCCCGGCCCCCACCAGCCCATTACCCGCCGCTGCTTGCTGGAAAAGCGCTTGATCTTCACTCGCTTCCCTCCAGAGCCTCGATCAGCGCCGCCATGCCGTCCCCGCCGCTGTCCGCGGCCTCCAGCAGCAGGGAGATCGCCTTCACACGGTCCGCGAATTTGATCTCCATACTCCCGTTGCCGCCCGCCTTGATCTCGCTCACGCCCCACAGGTCCAGGCCCTTCACATAGCAATCCTTGCCCTCCAGGGCCAGCATGATAGCGTCGTTGGGGTTTGACATGGCGATTTTCCTCAGCGCCTCCAGGATCTCCTCCCGAGACTGCTCCATAGCCTCACCGTCCCTTCACCCATAGGGAAAAACACCCCCTTTGTTGCCCTTTTCCGTGCAACTTTCCCGAAAATTTCCCCTACAGGTGAAAGGGGATTTCTTTTCCTCCCTCTGTAACACAGCTGTAACACCGCGTTATAGTTATATAATGTATAATAGGGCTGTTCTCATTTGTGGGCCTCCCCGGCCACGCTGTCCCGGGCCTCCCCGGCCCGGACTCGGCCTACTTTCCCCACGGCGGGAAAGTAGGCAAAGGGCCGCTTAAACCTACGGTTTAAGGATCCCTTTGTTTCATCGGACTGGGTGGTATCCTGTTCAATCCAGCCGCTGAATTTCAACTCCTCCGGGCATCTGATCTCCGCCGGGTATCTGTTCCGACTTCGGCCTTTGGCCCTGTTAAAGGGATAGAGCCATCTGTTTTCCTTCCAAAAGAACTGCGGTGTAATAGAAAGGCCAGGGCGGATATCGCACCCACATTTCATATGGATCAAGCGTCACGCACCAAGGCCCAAGGAGTGGTAAGCCCTAAGGGCACGGCGGAGGGGTAGGCGATTCTGACCAGCGGCGCCGCAGGATGCATTATCGGTAGGCAAGACCAGACCTTGCCGTCGCGTCCTCATCAAAAAAATGGGGGGATTCCTAAGGGGGCTAGCCCCCTTATGCGTGCTTTTGCAACTTTTCTCACGGGAGAAAAGTTGAAACCGCCCCCGCCCCGCAGGCGGCGAAAACCCCAGGGTGTGGGCCGGGGAGGCCCACTAAACCGCCCCCGCCGCCGCAGGCGGCGAAAAAACCCCGGGGGCGGCCCGGCAGGCCCGCCCCCCTAAAATTACAGTTATGTTACAAACCCTCCTCCTCCATTGACTTCTCAAAAAAACAATGATAAACTTCACCCGTAAACCGAAGAGGACCCTCCCCGCTGTTCCCCCCGGAACAGATACGGGACCGGCTAGCCACGGTATGTGCTCCGGTGTGAACAAAAGGGTTGATTTTCCGAGGTTTGCAAAAAAATAGGGTAAGGGGCTTGATACTCGCCTTTTTATTGCATTTTTCGGCAAAAATCGGCGA
>CABKMV010000039.1 GCA_902373635.1 uncultured Oscillospiraceae bacterium | reverse complement strand
GCGGCGGCGCCCCAAAGCAGGCGCGGCAGCGCCTGCCCGGGGCAGCCGAAGGGGGATACCAGGAAATGGGTGGGGGCCTTATTTGCTGGGGGCCACGGCGCCGGCAGCGGTGATATATTCGGCCACGTCAGCGCTCATGGCGAAGTCCAGGAAGGACTGAGCGGCTTCACTGAGCTGGGTGCCGTCCTTTGTGACCATAACGAAGGGGCGCTGGATGGCGTAGCTGCCGTCCTTGACGGTGTCCTCGGTGCACTCCACGCTGTTTACGCTGACGGCCTTTACGCTGTCATTGACGCTGGAGAGGGAGGCGTAGCCGATGCCGTTGGGATTGGAGCCCACATTGCCGATGATGTCGCCGGTGGAGCTGTACTCGTTGGTGTATTTGCAGGCGTCCACAACGCCCACGATCTCCTCAAAGGCGCCCCGGGTGCCGGAACCGGCCTCACGGCCGTAGACCGCGATGGGCGCGTCCTCGCCGCCCAGGTCCTTCCAGTTGGTGATCTCGCCGGTGAAGATCTGGGCGATCTGCTCCACGGTCAGGTCGGCGACGCTGTTGGAGGGGTTCACCACAATGGCAACGCCATCCAGGGCCACGATGTGCCCCACGGCGCCCTTCTCCTCCTCCTCGGCCTTCAGCTCACGGCTGCTCAGGCCGATGTCGCAGGTGCCGGAGAGAACCGCTTCGATGCCGGAGCCGGAGCCTGTGCCGGAGTAGTTGACGGTGACGCCGCTCTCGACCTCCTTGTAGGCCTCGATGAGCGCGCCCATGACCTTCTCCATAGAGGTGGAGCCGTCGGTGTTGACCACGCCGCTGATGGCGGCGCTGCCGCTGGAATTGCCGGAGTCGCTGGAACTGCTGGAGCTGCCGGCGTTACCGGAGCTGCCGGAGTTGGACTGGTTTCCGCCGCAGCCGGCCAGCAGGGCCATTGTCAGGACGACGGCGGTCAAAAGCGCAAGAAACTTTTTCATGATGTAATGATCCTTTCCTGTTTGATACTTTGTCCTCTGGAACGCTTTCAGCATATAGCGGCGGGGTAAAATCAGAAAGAACGCCGGTGTTAAATGTAGGTAAAATCCCGGGGGACTGCTCCTATTCTTTCGCTATTTGGCCCGTCCTATGCGCCCGAAGGGTGCGCACGGGGGTTTCAATCCCTGAAAGTATTTGGCGGCCGCGGAACGGACGCACGGCATCAACGCCAACTTTTTTCCCGCTCTGCCTTGCGCATTGGCGGGTTTGGGTGCATAATGATAAACGGGAAAATAGATGTTCGGCTTTTTCAGGAGAAACGGGGGGATCGCCATGAATAAGAAGCGGATCAGACAGATGAACAGCAGCCTGCTGCGCCGGCTGACCACACAGCCGGCTGCCCGCTGCCTGGAGAGCTGGCGGGGAGTGCTGGAGGAGCTGCTGGAGCGGCAGAACTATATCCAGCGCTTCGCCCCCCTGTATGACGGCAGCCGCCTGCGCTGCGCCGACGTGCTGGCGCTGTGCCGGGAGGAGATGGACCGGTTCTCCTCTGAACCGGAGGAGGGGTGGCTGGCCTTTGCCTATGATTTTGCCCGCAAGTCCATGTTCCCGGAGGCGGATTTTGAGCCGCGCCGGGAGAAATATGGCGCGGGGGCCGTGTTTTTCCTCTCCCTGCTGCAGGTGCTGCTGGACGCGGAGCGGGCGATATTGCCGGCGGATCCCCTGTGGCAGCTGGAGCTGCTGGGGGAGGAGGAGCTGGAGGACAGCCCCCACCGGGAGAGCTACCGGACCTTCCTGCGTAGCTACCGCAGGGAGTATGTCTATGAGATGATGCGCCTGGGACTGGAGGTGACACCCTTCCGCACCCTGGAGCATATCGCGGGGGTACACCATGTTGCCATGAGCGTGGCCCGGGATCTGAAGCGGTCCGGCGTGAGCGTGGACCTGGCGCTGGTGTCCGGCAGCGCCGCCGGGCACGATATCGGGAAATTCGGCTGCCGCTCCGGGGAGCGGGTGCCCTACCTCCACTATTATTACACCGACCTCTGGTTCCACCGCCGCCACATGGACGATATCGGCTATGTGGCGGCCAACCACTCGGTTTGGGACCTGGAGCTGGACTATTTGTCCGTGGAGTCCCTGGCCCTCATATACGCCGACTTCCGGGTCAAGCAGGAGCGGGGCCCCGATGGACGGGAGATCACACGCATCTCCACCCTGGCCGAGGCATTCGACGTGATACTCAGCAAGCTGGACAACGTCACCGAGGCCAAGCGTACCCGCTATACCTTCGTTTACGCCAAGCTCCGGGATTTTGAGAGTTTTATGGTGAGCCGGGGAGTGGACGTCACCCTCTCCGGCTGCTGTTCCGGTCCGGCGCCTGGGAAGGACGTGGCGCTGCTGGGACAGGAGGAGGCGGTGGAGGAGCTCAAGCGCCTGGGGGTGGAGCACAACATCGCCCTGATGGACCGGCTGACCGGCCAGCGCAGCTTCGCCACGCTGCTGGAGCAGGCCAGGGGGGAAACAGACTGGAAGCGCCTGCGTGCCTACCTGGGCGTTTTCGAGTCCTACTCCGTCTATCTGAGTATTCCCCAGAAGGTCCAGACCCTGGCCTTCCTCTATGAGCTTTTGATGCACCGCGAGGGCGATATCCGCCGCCAGGCAGCGGCCCTCATGGGGGAGATCATCGCCCGGTTCCACGCCGGCTATGTCAAGGAGAAGCCCGCCGGCTATGTCCCAGACAGCCGCTCGGCCACGGACATGGAGCAGTGGAAGCTGTATCTGGAAAAGATCATCCATCCCGACCACAAGCTGATGAGCCAGCATAAGCGGTGGATCCGGTTTACTCTGAAGATGGTGGTCAACTCCCTGCTGGAGCGGTGTGAACCGGAGCGGAGGGAGGCGTTCCTCTCCGCCTTCCTGCGCTACTACCGCCGTCCGGAGAGACTGGAGACGGAGACGGCCTTCCAGCTGCTGGAGACGGCCACGGCCCTGCCCCTGGAGGTGTGTAGCGACCGGCAGCGCTATGACCTGCTGGACTTTGCCCAGACCCTTTCCAAGAGCGGCGATGTGACGGTCCGGGTGGCGGCGGCGCTGTTGCTGGATTACCTGCGGGACTTTGTCTCCGCCCACGACATCATCCTCCATACCCTCCGCGACCTCCCCTGCGGGGACAGCCGCTCCCTGGCCCTGCTGCGGAACCTGGCCATACGAAGCGTGTCCGCCGCCCAGGCGGACGCCCCGCCGGAGCTGGATGAGGACACGGTGTCAGAGATCTTCCTGGACAACCTGAAAAGCGCCACGCCCTGGATCATCAAGGAGGTCAACATCCGCCTGCTCTCCGACTACGCCAGGGGCGGCGGAGGGCACCTGCTGCATATCGCCACCCACCTGAGCAACCTGGTGAAGGTCAGCGACCGGGTGACGGTCCGCCATAAGGCGGGAAGCGCCCTGCTGGAGATTGCCCCCATGCTTACCACCGAGGAGCGCAACGAGATCGCGGTGGAGCTGAGCCGGGGGCTGGAGATCGGCCAGCAGGAGTTCTCCAAGTACATTCCGGACTATCTGGGCCGGTTCTGCCTGTGGCTGCCCCCCGCCCAGCTGGAGGAGATCCTGGGGGACCTGGGGGGGTACCTGTGCTCCTCCAACAGCAGTGTGGTATCCGCGGTGCTGGACACGGTGGGCGTCATGTACGAGGAGTACGACACCTACCGGGCCCGGTTCCCGGAGGAGGACGAGGTATACCGCCAGCGCCGGGAGCGGCTGCTGGGGATGCTGCTCAAGGGTCTGGCGGGCTTCCGCAGCGAGGTGCGCCAGGAGGCCCTCTATGTCCTGGGCCGCCGGGTGTTCGGCTCCGATACGCTGGGCAGGCATGAAAAGCGCCGGGCGTTCCTGCTGACGCTGAAGAAGATATTGGCCCTTGTCGGGGAGGACCAGGGCGGCGAACTGACCTTCTATTACCGTACTGCCATGCTGGGGCGGCTCTACCGCTTTGTCACGGAACAGGAGATCCTCTACAGCGGCTTCCGCTTTGAGCAGCCCCGGCCCATCGCCTTCTTCCCCGGCACCTTCGACCCCTTCACGCTGTCCCACAAGGGCATCGTCCGGGCGATCCGGGATCTGGGCTATGAGGTCATGCTGGCGATCGACGAATTTTCCTGGTCCAAAAAGACCCAGCCCCACCGCGTCCGCCGGCGCATCGCGCAGATCTCCGTGGCGGACGAGTTCCATGTCCACATCTTCCCGGAGGATTTCCCGGTGAATATCGCCAACCCCTCCAATCTGGAGGCCCTGCGGGCGGCCTTCCCGGGCCGGGAGGTGTCCATCGTGGTGGGCAGCGACGTGGTGGCCAACGCCTCCTCCTACCAAAAACCGCCCCAGCCGGGCTCCATCCACGGCTTTGACCACATCATCTTCCGCCGCAGCGGCGTCCGCGGGGCGGACTATGGCCGCATTACGGGGCGGATCGTGGAGCTGAAGCTGCCGGACCATCTGGAGGAGATCAGCTCCACCCGCATCCGGGAGGCCATTGACCGGGGCCGGGACATCTCCAACTTCATCGACCCGGTGGCCCAGGAGTTCATCTATCTCCACGGCCTGTACCTGCGGGAGCCCCAGGATAAGCCGGTGCTGCGCACGGAGGACATGGCCTTCGTGCGGCTGTTGGAGCTCTCCGGCGAGACGGAGCGGCTGCTGCGGAGCACCGTCCTCTCCGGTCGGGAGGAGGCGGGGGAGCTGTGCGCGAAGCTGCGCAGGCTGGGGGACCACCTGCTGGTCCTGCGCCATGGGGAGGAGGGGGCGGTACTGGGCTTTGCCAGCTTCCGCTGCCTGGACTCGCACCAGCTCTACGGACGCCTGGGCAGCACGGCCCTTACCGGCCTTGTCCGGCAAAACGCGGGCGGCCGGGCGCTGGTGATCAGCGGCATTTTCGTACCCAGAAGCCAGGCGCAGATGGGACTGAGCCAGCTCCTGCTGACTGAGGTGCTCACTCTGGCTCTGCGGCAGGAGTACACCTATGCCCTCTTCTGCCCGGCGGAGGACAGTGTTCCGGCCTACACACGGGAGATATTGACCCTCCAGGGATTTGTACCCGCGCCGCTGGCCGGGGAGGAGCGGGAGCTTTTGGCGGTGGATATGCGCCGCCCCATCGTGCTGACCCACAATGTAGATACCACCATCAAAGCGCCCTTTTCCGCCAACCCACGGGTACAGGCAGCGGTGTCCGAGGCGCACCGGAGACTCCAGCGGGCGCTGACGGAGCTGTATCCCGGGTGCCTGGTGCTGTCCATGTCCGCAGGGGTGATCCATCACCAGCTGCTGCGCCGGATCACAGCCTGCAACGGCGTGCCGCAGGAGCCTGCCTCCCCCAGGACCCTTGGGGAGTGTATCTGCGTCCCCTTCGGTAAGATCCTGCGGGGCGTAGTGGTGCCCAACACCGTCACGAAGACCCTCCATACCGACAAGGTCTATGAGCCGGATCTGGCCGAATATTCCATTGAGGCATACCCCTTCTACTCGCCGCTGGACGACCAGGTGCGGACCATCCGGGCCTTTGACCGGCCGGTGATCCTGGTGGACGACATGCTTCACGACGGCAAGCGCATCCGCCGCATCGCCCCCCTGCTGGAGCAGAGCGGGACCGAGGTGCGCCAGGTGCTGGTGGGCTATCTCACCGGCATGGGACGGGATCTGATGGAGGAGCTGGGCTACCCGGTGGACGGGATCTACTACCTGCCCAACCTGCGGATGCGGTTCGTGGAGTCCACTTTGTACCCCTTCATCGGCGGCGACACCGTCCGCCGGGACAGGGCGGTCTCCGCCGGCCTCCAGCCGTCGGTGAACCGGATCTTCCCCTACGCCGCCCCGGATTTCTCCGAGGACTGCGCCGACGGCTCCACTTACAGGCTGAGCCTGTGCTGCCTGGAGAACGCCCGGGATATCCTGCTCACACTGGAGACGGAGTACCGCGCCCTCTACGCCCGGAACCTGACCCTCAGCCGGCTCAGCGAGGCGGTGGTCCTGCCCCTCTGCCCGGACAAGGGCGGCTGTATGGCCTACGACCCCAGCCGGGCGGCCTCCACCTATCTGGATAACGACATCGAGATGCTCAAGCGGCTGAAGGCCAATGTAAAAATTGTAATTGGTGGATGACGATGCAATACTATTCCTATCAAAATCACATTTTCGCCAGCGACGAGACGCTGCCCTATACAAAACACGCGGCGCTGCCGGAGGAGGGAGAGATCCTGTACCTCTTCCGCCGGGCGCCGCTGGCGGGGCGGGAGACTTTCGCCGTATCCGACCCCGCCCTGCTGACTGCTGACGAGGGGGCGCAGACCCTGACGAGCGGCCGGCGGGCTGTCCGGGAGATCCCCGCCGATCTGGCGGAGGCCATTCGGGATGGGCGCGTCCGGGCGGTGAACGCCGCCCATCCCCGCTGGGAGGAGCTGCTGGAGCCCGGCTTTCCGGTCTGCCCGGCGAAGGGGAAGGTCCGGGTGAACCTGCTGGCACTGGGGGACGTGGGCAGCACGCTGGCTCTGGGGCTGCGGCTTCTGGGAGGGGACGCGATCTCCTCCATCGGCGTCTGCGATCTGCGCCAGGGCATGGCACAGCGGTGGGAGTTCGAGCTGAACCAGATCGATTATCCATGCGATCACGGCGCTATGCCCCCGGTGGAGACCGTGGATGCGGACCATATTTTCGACTGCGATGTGTTCCTCTTCTGCGCCTCCCGATTTGTGCCGGACACGGCGGTGAAGACCGGGGACGTGCGCATGGCCCAGTACGAGGCCAACCGGCCCCTGGCCGCCCGCTATGGCCGCATGGCCCGGGAGAAGGACTTCCGGGGGATGTTCTGCGTGGTCAGCGACCCGGTGGACCCCCTGTGCCGGGCGGCGCTGCTGGAGAGCAACAGGGATGAGGATGGGAAGCCGGACTTCCGGGGCCTTTTCCCCCACCAGGTGAGGGGCTTCGGCCTGGGGGTGATGAACGCCCGGGCGGCCTACTACGCGGGGAAGGATCCCCGCTTCGCGGACTTTTTGACAGACGGCCGCACCTTCGGCCCCCACGGGGAGGACCTGGTGGTGGCCAACTCCATCTCCCGCTACGACGACGCCATTTCCCGGGAATTGACCGGCCTGACTGCCCACGCCAATCTGGAGATGCGCGCGCTGGGGTTCAAGCCCTATGTGGCCCCGGCCCTCTCCTCGGGGGCCATCAGCCTGCTGGAGTGCCTGCGGGGGCGGTGGCACTGCTCCTCAGCGTACCTGGACGGGGTGTTTTTCGGCGTGCGCAACCGTTTGGCCGGAAACGGCCCGGAGGCGGAGCGCCTGCCCCTGCCGGAGGAGCTGATGGGGCGTATCGTGGAGACCATGGAGCGGCTTCGGGCGATCCCCTGAGACCGCGGAAAGGAGAGTCCTGTTATGATGGATCATTATGAAAAGCTTTCGTCCCGCTATGCGGTAAAGCCGCTGACGGAGGGCGACGTCCCGGACATCTACGCTGTGTGCAGGGGAAATCCCCTCTACTACCAGTACATGCGCGTCCCTCTGACGCCGGAGGGCATCCGGGAGGACCTGACGGCCCTGCCTGGGGGGAAGAGCCTGGAGGACAAGACCTTTGTGGGCTTTTATGAGAGCGGACGGCTGGTGGCTTTTTTGGACCTGATCGCCGGGTACCCGGACCAGGACACCGCCTATATCGGCTGGTTCATGGTGGAGCGCTCCCGCCAGGGGGCCGGCGTGGGGACGGGGATCATCTCCGAGGCCGCCGCGTTTTTGAAGGAGCGGGGATTCCGCCGTATCCGTCTGGGCTATATGAAGGGCAATCAGCAGAGCGGGAGCTTCTGGGCCAAAAACAAATTTGTGCCAACGGGGACGGAGTCCCTGCAGGAGTTTGGCGCCGTTGTGCACATGGAGCGGGCGCTCTGGGACGGAGAGGCTGGTGGATGCACGTGAGAGGCTTTGCCAGAGACGACCTCCGGTTTTCCCTGTGCGGGCTCAAGTGCTGTCTCTGCCCCATGAAGCTGGATGGCTATTGCCCTGGCTGCGGCGGGGGAGCGGGGAACCAGTCCTGCGCCATTGCGCGGTGCGGCCTGGACCACGGCGGCGTGGCCTACTGCGGCCAGTGCCCGGACTACCCCTGCGGAAGATACGAGGCGTTTGACGCATACGACTCCTTCATCACCCACCAGCACCGCCGGGCGGACATGGAGCGGCTGGAGAGCGTCGGCTGGGAGGCGTTCCATGGGGAACTGGCAAAGCGGGAAGAGATACTTCAGGTTTTGTTGGAGCACTATAACGACGGCAGGAAAAAGAACCTTTTCTGCCTGGCGGCAAACCTCCTGGAGCTGCCGGAGCTGGAACGGGCTGTGGAGCGCGTCCGGGCGGAGACAGGCGGTCACGTCCTGTCCATCCAGGAAAAGGCCGCCGCGGCATCCCAGGTCCTGAAGGACGCCGCCGCCCGGCAGGGGATTGAGCTGAAGCTCAATAGAAGGCCGCCCAGAAAGAAAAACTGAAAAAAGAACGAAAAATCCCTGATTCAGCACCCATATTTCACAGAAGTCCACCCCCTCCCTCCCGGCCAAAGGAGGGGGGTGAACCAAAGGGCCCGGCGGTAGGGCAGACGCATCGGACCTGCGGCGCCGCAGGATGCACCATCGACAGACAAAACCAGGCCATGCCGTCGCGTCCCTAAAAAATATAGGTAAAGCGCCCAGCCGCAGGCTGGCGATCTTTTGAATCCTTTTCAATCGTTTGAAAAGGATTCCGCCGGAGGCATGTTTCGGCACAGAGCAGCAGAAACAAAAAACGAAGGAGACCTTTATGTCACTGACTATCCTCCTCCCCAAAAACGAATACAGCGCCGCCCTCCGGGAGACGCTGGAGCCCCTGCTGCCCCCGGGCTGCGCGTGGCGTGACCCGGATGCGGGGATGGAGGGCCTGACAGGCAGGAAGCTCCTGTTTGCCATCGCCCTGGACAGAGGGGGATGCAATGTGGCTTACTACCGGATGCTCTCCGTGCTGCGCCGGGACGACGGGCTGCTGGAGGGCTGCCTGGGCGGCGTGGTGGTGACGGGGGCGGAGGATCTGTATACCAAGGACGTGGCCCGGGACATGGTGTTGGCGGCCAATTTCTCCGGCTGCGCCTTTTTGGGCCGTCCGCTGGTGGAGGCCACCGGTTCCATGCGGAATTTCCATGTCCAGGCCCGCATCTACCGCACGGATGAGCACACCGCATTCCGCATGGCGGTGCAGGAACTGGCCTGGCGGCTGATCCGGTGGGAGGGCCTTCCGCCGCCGCGCCGCATCCTGGCGCTCCACGCCTCCGTGCGGGCCACCTCCAACACCCTGGTGCTGTGGGAGCTGGTCAAAGCGGGGCTTCCACCGGAGGTGGAGATCACGGAGATTTGTCTGCGCAACGGGACGATCGCGGACTGCGTGGGCTGCAGCTACACCACCTGTCTCCACTTCGGGGAGCGGGGGGGCTGCTTCTACGGCGGGCCCATGGTGGACGAGGTGTTCCCCGCCGTCCGGGAGTGCGACGCCCTGGTCATGCTCTGCGCCAACTACAACGACGCCCTGGCGGCCAACCTGACCGCCTTTATCAACCGGCTGACGGCCCTCTACCGGCAGGCCCGGTTTTATGACAAGCGGCTTTACGGCCTCGTCGTCTCCGGCTACTCCGGCGGCGATATCATTGCCCGCCAGCTGATCTCTGCGCTGAACATGAACAAGAGCTTCTATCTGCCGCCCCGGTTCTGCCTTCTGGAGACAGCCAACGAGAAGGGCAGCCTGGCGAAGCTCCCCGGTATCGCCCGGCGGGGGATGGAGTTTGCCGGGAGAATGATGGAATAGAGAGGAAGCAGCCGTTGGAGACCACCGCGAACAACATGGACCTGACCTGCCGTGAGGAAAACGGCGGGATCATCATAGAGCGGGTGCGGACGGGGGAGACCCGGGCAGTGGTGCCGGAGGAGCTCTTCGGCCTGCCGGTCACGGCCCTGGGCCGGCGCGCCTTCGCGCCCCATGCCGGGGCGGACGCCCCGGACCACCGGAAGATCCGGGCCATCACCCTGCCGCGGACGCTGGAACGGGTGGGGGACTATGCCTTTTATAACTGCACCGGCCTGGAGCGGCTGCAGCTGACAGACCGGACGGAGACCTGGGGCGGCAGCTGCCTGATGAACTGCCGCAGCCTCCGGCAGATCGAGATCGAGGAGACGGCGGAGGGCTCCACGGCCCTCTTTTACTTCGCCAATGAGCTGTCCGTGGAGCTGGATGTGACCTTGACCGGCCCGGAGGGGGTGGAGCTGCGGCTGATCTTCCCGGAGTATATCGAATCCTATGAGAACAACGACCCCGCCCACCATTTCGATTTCCACCTCTACGGCCCCGGCTTCCCCTATCACAACGCCTTCCGGGACAAGCGGCTGGACCTGGGGCTTTTCGACGGGGCCTGGGGGGAGATGCTGCGCCGGGAGTTTGAGCCGGCGTGCGCCATGCGCCTGGCCTTTTACCGCCTGCGCTATCCCAGGGGCCTCTCCGCCAAGGCGGAGGCGGACTATGGGCGCTATCTGGACGGAAACCGGGGCGCGGTGATGGGGTGGCTGATAGGCGAGGGTGACTGCCGGGGCCTGAGCTGGTTCCTCTCCCGGTTCCGGCCCGGCAGGGAGGAGCTCTCCGCCGCCGCGGACCAGGCCAGGGAGCGGCGCCTGCCGGAGGCCACGGCCCTCCTCCTGTCCGAGCAGCACCGCCGCTTTCCCGCCGGACGGACAAAAACCTTTGACCTCTGAGGAAATACCACGTGGAACGACAGAAAGATATCGGCGAAATCGGCCTGGAGATCCTCCAGGCCGCGCGAAACGAGCTGTATATGAACCTGCCCTATCTGGATGTGGCGCTGTGCTCCCTGCGCTTTATGCCGGGGGAGGGGACCACCATGTTCACGGCCACCGACGGGGAGGCGCTCTACTATAACGGCAGCTATCTGGCGGACCGGTTTCTCCGCGCTGGGACCTATGTGAACCGGCTGTACCTCCACACTGTGCTGCACTGTCTGCTGCGGCACCTCTATAAGAAGCGGGGCCGGGACAGCGCGCTGTGGGATCTCAGCTGTGATATCGCGGTGGAGAGCATCCTGGACGGCCTGGACTATCCGTGCCTGGCGGCGCGGACGGCCCTGCCCCTGCGGCAGAAGACCTACGGGGAGCTGCGCCGGGAGCTGAAGGTGCTGACGGCGGAGGGTGTCTACCGCCAGCTGCTGCGCCGGAGGCTGCCGGAGTACGAGCTGGCCCGGCTGCAGAAGGAGTTCTTCGCCGACGACCACGGCCTCTGGGACCCGGAAAACCGGGACGACGACCAGCGCCGGCGGCAGGACCAGCAGTGGCAGGACGTCTCCGGCCGCACCCAGACCGCCATGGATACTGTCCTGGCCGGACAGGCCGCTGGCGGCGAGGCCATCTACGAGCAGGTCCAGGTGGCGGCCCGGGAGGACGTGGACTACCGGGCCTTCCTGCGGCGGTTCGCCGTCCGCCGGGAGGTCATGGAGGTGGACGGCGACGCCTTCGACTATATCTTCTACACCTACGGCCTCCGGCTCTACGGCAACATGCCCCTGGTGGAGCCGCCCGAGACCAGGGAGCAGAGGCGGATCGAGGACTTTGTCATCGCCATTGACACCTCCATGTCCACCTCCGGGGAGCTGGTGCGGCAGTTTTTGGCCAGCACCTACTCCATCCTCCGCAGCACAGAGACCTTTACCCGCAAGGTGAATATCCGCATCCTCCAGTGCGACGACCAGCTGCGCCGGGACGACGTAATATGCGATCTGGAGGAGCTGAAAGCCTATATGGACAGCTTCCAGCTGGCCGGGGGCAGCGCCACGGACTTCCGCCCTGTGTTCGACCATGTTTCCCAGCTCCAGGCCCAGGGGGCCTTCACCCAGCTGCGGGGATTGGTCTACTTCACCGACGGTATGGGCGTCTACCCCCAGAAGCGTCCCCCCTATGAGACGGCCTTCATCATGCTCCAGGAGCCGCCTATGGCGGTGAAGGTACCGCCCTGGGCCATCAAGCTGGTGCTGACAGAGGGCGAGCTGGCCCAGGCGGCCCGGGCGGAGGGCTGGGAGGACGAAGGCCCGGATTTGAGCGAACTGCCGGAACTATGACGATTGGAGCGGAAACATGAACATCAAACAGGCAAAGCAGGAGATTTTCAACACCCTGAAAGCATATCTCATGAAGGACGAGCTGGGCAGCTACCTTATCCCCACAGTGCGCCAGCGCCCCATATTGCTCATGGGCCCTCCGGGCATCGGCAAGACCCAGATCATGGAGCAGATCGCCGCGGAGAGCGGCGTAGGTCTGGTATCTTACACCATCACCCACCACACCCGCCAGAGCGCCATCGGCCTGCCCTTCATCGAGAAGCGGACCTATGACGGCCGGGAGGTCTCTGTCACGGAGTACACCATGAGCGAGATCCTGGCCAGCGTGTACCAGCTCATGGAGAGGACCGGCATCCGGGAGGGGATTCTGTTCCTGGACGAGATCAACTGCGTCTCCGAAACCCTGGCGCCCATGATGCTCCAGTTCCTCCAGTGCAAGACCTTCGGCAACCAGAGCCTGCCGGAGGGGTGGGTCATCGTGGCGGCGGGCAACCCGCCGGAGTACAACAAGTCCGTCCGGGACTTTGACGTAGTGACATTAGACCGGGTGAAGCGGATGGACGTGGCGGAGGACTTCGCCGTCTGGAAGGAGTACGCCCTGCGCCGCGGCCTCCACGGGGCGGTGGTCAGCTATCTGGATATCAAAAAGGACAACTTCTACCGCATTGAAAATTCCGTGGACGGCCTCCAGTTCGCCACCGCCCGGGGCTGGGAGGACTTGAGCGAGATCATCTGCGCCTATGAGAAGCTGTCCATCCCAATCACCCGGGAGGTGGTGGGGGAGTATATCCAGCTGCCCCGGATCGCCAAGGACTTCGCCAACTACCTGGATCTGTACTACAAGTACCAGCGGACCTACCATGTGGACGAGATCTTGCGGGGCGAGTGGTCCAAGGTAACGGCGTCCGAGCTGGCGGCAGCCCCCTTTGACGAGCGGCTGTCCGTCATGGGATTGCTCCTCAGCCGCCTCGCTGAGAGCGCCCGTAAGACCCGTCTGCAGGACGTGCTGTGTGAAGATCTCCATGGCAGCCTGACAGAGGTGAGGGAGGCCCTGGAGGAGGGGACGCCTCCCTTAGAGAGCCTTTCCGCGCTTCTGGAGCGCCGCCGGTCCAGCCTCCGGCGCCGCCGTGACGCCGGGCAGCTGGATAAGGAGAGCCGCAGCCGCGCCCTGGCGGAGATCGCCCTCCTGGAGCAGTACCAGCGGGAGCTGGCCCAGGCTGGGGAGAAGGAGGCTGCCGCCATGGACAAGCTGCGCGCCCTGTTCCGGGAGCAGGTGGACCGCCGGGGGAAGCTGGGAGAGGAGACGGGGGCCATGTTCGACAACGCCTTCCGCTGCCTGGAGGGGGCCTTCGGGGACAGCCAGGAGCTGGTGATCTTCGTCACCGAGATCACCGCTGGATACGATGCCTCCTGGTTCGTGGAAAACTTCGGCTGCGAGGCATACTTCCGTCACAACCGGGAATTGCTCTTTGACGATACCCGCCGCCGCATCCGGGAGGAGATCGAGGGGCTGAGCGGGCAATAAAAGGCAGCCCATGGTGGTGCGTGCGATCACGAACCTGAATAAAAAAGTCCTATGGAACCTTTGGCGTTCCATAGGACTTTTTCTTAATTTGTTAAGCAAGGCCGCTTCAGCGCTGCACTCTGCCGGTGCCGTCGCCTCCGGCCAGCTTCTCCACATCGGAGACGCCCACGCGGTTGAAGTCGCCGATGATGGAGTGCTTCAGGCAGGAGGCCGCCACAGCGAACTCCAGGGCCTGCTGCTTGTCCTCGTAGTGGTTCAGGCCGTAGATCAGGCCGCCGGCAAAGCTGTCGCCGCCGCCCACACGGTCGATGATGTCGCGGATCTCGTACTTCTTGGAGACGTAGAAGTTCTCTCTGTCGTTGAGGCAGGCGGCCCAGCCGTTCCAGTCGGCGCTGTGGCTCTCCCGCAGGGTGATGGCGATCATCTTCATATTGGGATAGGTGGCCAGGACCTTGTCGCCCAGGGCCTTGTACTTCTCGCGATCCAGCTCGCCGGATTCCACGTTCACGTCCACGGTGATCTCCAGGGACTTCTGTACATCCTCCTCGTTGGCCACGGCCACATCCACATACTCGGCCATCTCACGCATGACCTCGGCGGCCTTCTTGCCGTATTTCCACAGGTTCTTGCGGTAGTTGAGGTCGCAGGACACGGTGATGCCCTTGGCCTTGGCGGCCTTCACGGACTCCAGACTGAGAAGCATGGCGCTCTCGCTGATGGCGGGGGTGATGCCGGTGATGTGGAACCAGTCCACGCCCTCGAACACCTTGTCCCAGTCGATGTCGCCCGGCTTGGCCAGGGCGATGGCGGAGTAAGCGCGGTCATAGACCACCTTGCTGGGCAGCTGGTTGGCGCCATTTTCCAGGAAGTAGATGCCCATGCGGCCGGCGCCCCGCTGGATCTTGCTCACGTCCACGCCGAAGCGGCGCAGCTCCTTGACGCACTCGTCGCCAATGGCGTTGTCGGGCAGCACGGTGCAGAACTGGGCGTCCATGCCGTAGTTGGCCAGGGACACGGCCACGTTGGCCTCGCCGCCGCCGAAGGTGGCCTCCATCATATTGCTCTGGAAAAAGCGCTCGTGGCCGGGGGCGCGCAGGCGCAGCATGATCTCGCCAAAAGTCAAAACTTTCATTGTCGTATCTCCTCTTTTTTACAATTACTTCTGCAGCAGATGAACGGCAAAGCCGCCGATCTCATTTTTCAGGTACACGGCCACCATCTTCTCGCCCTTGTACTTGGCGGTGTCCATATCCACGGCGAAACCCTTCTTCTCCAGCTCGGCAATGGCGATATCGATGCGGTTGGTGCGCACGGCGATATGGCCCTGCCTGCCCAGATACTGGCTCTTCATGACCTCGATGCCGGTGGAGGAGAACACAGAGCTGTTGCCGTCCTTCACGGCGAAGCCGAAAGCGGCGTTGAAGTCGCCGGCCACGGACTGGGCGGCGTTGTTGTCGTCGGTGTTGATGCCCACATGGGCCACCTCGAAGCCCAGAACAGCCTTGCGGGCCTCGGCGCACAGGGCGGTGATCTTGTCAAAGTTGCCCTCGGAGATATCCTTCTTGGCGCACAGCCAGCTGCCGCCCACGGCGTGGATGAAGGGGGCGGAGATGTACTCGCTCAGGTTCTGGGCGTTGACGCCGCCGGTGGGGATGAACTTGATGCTGCCGAAGGGGCCGGAGAGGCTCTTCATGGCGGTGAGGCCGCCGTAGACGTTGGCGGGGAAGAACTTGACCACCTTCAGGCCCAGCTTCATGGCGGCGGTGATCTCGGTGGGGGTGACGCAGCCGGGGGTGACGGCAACGCCATTGTCCACACACCACTTCACCACGTCCTCGTCAAAGCCGGGAGAGACGATGAACTTGGCGCCGCACTCCACGGCCTTCTTGCACTGCTCCAGGGTGATGACGGTGCCGGCGCCGACCAGCATGTCGGGGCACTGCTCAGCCACGGCCTTGATGGCGTCAGGGGCGGCGGCGGTGCGGAAGGTGATCTCCATCACATCCACGCCGCCGGAGAGCATGGCCTTCGCGGTGGGGACGGCGTCCTTCGCGTCCTCGATGACAACGACAGGGATAACGCCTGCGTTGCCCAGCCTCTTGAGAATATCCATTTCGCTTTACCTCCAATATTTCGTCCATACGGGCGTATTTGACAAATTGGGTTACATCAGGCCCTGCGCCTTCCGCAGGCAGGTGGAATTGCGGACTGCCAGCTCCGAGGAGATCAGCGTCTCCTGCTTTTCCGTGCCCCCGGTTTCGATCTGCTTGAGCAGGACTTCGGCCACCGTGCAGCCGATCTCATAGGGGTGGACCGTAAAGGTGGTGATGCCGGGGGAGACAATGGTGGGCCAGTCGATCTGCTCGCCCCAGCCCCAGTCGTCGGGGCCGCAGATGCCGATCTGGCACGGGATGGAGAGGCCCATGGCGGCAATGGCCGCGGTGGTGTGCATGAGCGTGACAGTGTTCACCGCGATGATGGCGGGGACCTGGCCGGGGGCGCATCCGGCCATGAGACGCTCAATGGAGCGGATAGTGCCGGCCCGGTCGTCCAGATCGATGACAAAAGTCAGCGCCTGGGGATCCTCCTGCGGGAAGTGGATGGCCGAGGCCTCCAGGTAGGCGTTGCGCCGGATGTTGCGGGAGGAGTTGGTGGAGTAGTCCTGGGTGAAGAAGGCGACCTTGGCAAAGCCCTCCTCCCTCAGGTGCTCCATCACCTGGAAAATGGGCCGGCGGTGCTCGCTGCCCACAAAGGTGAAATTGTAGTCGTTGACGTAGCGGTCGCAGAGCACCACGGGGAAGCCCTGGCAGGCCAGCTGGATGAGGGTAGGGTTATTGCAGTCGCTGGTGTTGACGATCAGGCCGTCCACCTTGCGGCTGATCAGGGACTGGACAAAGCGCTTCTCCAGCTCGGGGGAGCTCCCGCTGTCGGCAAAAAGGGCGATGTAGTTGTGCTCTACCAGCACATGGCCGATGCCGCGGATCAGGGCGGCGGAAAAAGGGCTGGAGATATCCGCCACCACCACGCCGATCTGATAGGACTGCTTCGCCTTCAGGGACTGGGCGATGGAGTTGGGACGGTAGTTGGACATCTCGATGACCGCCTCGATCCGCTTGCGGGTATCCGGGCTCATCAGGGAGTACTTGCCGTTAATATACCGTGAAACCGTTGTCTTAGAAACGCCGGCGGCGCGGGCGACGTCGGAGATGGTAACACTTTTTCTGTCACTGTTCAATGTCATGATAATTCCCTATACGCCTGTCTGTTCTCACGAGAAAAGCATCTGAAAACCCCTCAGTTTGGTGCAATTATAACAGAAAAAAGGAAAGGCTGTCAATGCGGGGGCGGAAATATCCTGCGGGAAGAGAAAGATTTGGAGAACTGTACAAATGTGTACCGGTTTCATATCGTGCGTCTTGACAAAAAATTTTGAAATTTTAGGTTTTCTGTTGCTATTTACCGCACACATGCTAAAATAGGGTTCAAGAACTCTTTGCCGTTGAAAGGTATGCGCAGCATTGGCGGTGGGTTTATGGAAAGGCGGCTTGGAAGACGAATGGAGCTGCCGAAGCCTGCAGGCCGGGCAAGAGAAATCGTGATATTTGTCTAAAAGGATAGAAACCGGTAAACAAAATGAAACAGGGCCGGACGACTGGCCCTTTTTCATAACTCCTTCTTTTTGGGATATGGCCGCTGCCGCCGCCTGGGCGGCGTGGTTCGAAGCATTGGACGTCCAATGCTCGTGCTCTATTGAAACAATAGAGCATACGGGCTGGCGGGCGGAAGATCTGCGGGCGACTTGGCGGCGGCCGGACCAAAGGGGGGATCAAAAAAGGGAGAAAGGAGAAGGCGACGCTCCGCCAGGCGGCATCCTGACGGCAGCGGGATGCGAAACGACGCGCTGCGATCAAATCAACCAAAATCATTAAGCAGATTAAGTAAGTAGGAGGAAGAAGCAATATGCTGCAAACTGTGATCGGTGTCATCCTGTTGATCACTTACCTCGCGTTTATCGTCTATGCCGCCAAGGGCGGCAACCTGATGCTGGGCCTGTTCGTCATGGCTGTGCTGTGGTCCCTCCTGGGCTTCCTGGGCGGCGCTCTGGATTGGGAGACCATCAACTCCACCATTTTTGACGGCGGTCCCACCGGCTTCGGCGCCACCGCCGTGTACATCATCTTCGGCAGCTGGTTCGGCCGCGTGCTGATCGAGACCGGCATCGCCGGCACCATCATCCGCAAGGCCGTGGAGCTGGGCGGCGACAAGCCCGGCCTGACCTGCATCCTGCTGTGCATCGTCACCGCCCTGATCTTCACCACGTCCTATGGCCCCGGCGCTGTCGTTGCCATCGGCGTTATCGTGTTCCCCATCATGCTCTCCCTGGGCATCCCCAAGCCCCTGGCCTGCGGCTCCTTTGTCATGAGCGTCGGCTGTGGCCTGTACTTCAACCAGTCCCTGCTGACCCAGGCCGCCGGTTCCATGGTCGTGGACAACGTCCAGTATCTGTCCACCGACGCTGAGTGGAGCCAGTGGTACAGGTTCGCCGCCGTGGCCTTCGCCATCCACCTGCTCTCCATCATCCTGATGGTCGTCATCTCCGGCAAGAAGAGCAAGGCCCACGCCTGGGCCGCCACCAGCGCCGATATGGGCACCAAGAACGTGGGCCTCCTCGGCTGCCTGACCGTCATCCTGCCTGTCACCCTGGCTATCGCCCTGGGCATCAAGCAGGTGCCCGCTATCTGCATCTCCGTGCTGTGGGCGCTGGCCACGACCGGCAACCTGAAGAGCTGGAACAAGATCGCCGAGCTGGTGCAGAAGACCTTCCATGACGGCGTTGCCGACGTGGGCCTGGTCCTGGGCTTCCTGATGTTCCTGCAGATGTTCGTCAAGGCCGCCGGTTCCTGCAAGGACCTGCTGGCCCCCATCGTCAGCCCCATCCTGCCCTCCAGCCCCCTGGCCCTGTTCCTGGTCTTCGGCGTGCTGGGCTTCCTGGCCCTGTACCGCGGCCCGCTGACCATCTGGGGCGCCGGTATCGCCACCTTCGCTATCGTGGCTGGCGCGACCAACCTGCCCCTGAGCATCCTGTATCCCCTGTTCTACATCCCCTGCTGCACCGTGACCACCAACGTCTGCCCCACCCAGTCCTGGAACATGTGGGCTATCGGTTACACCCAGGTCAGCGTCAAGGACTTCATGCGTCAGGTCCTGCCTTACGCTCTGCCCTGCGCCTTCATCCTGGAAGTGGTCGCGTACTTTATGTTTGTCTGATCGCACAGCAACGCATCCTGCCAATCAGCCCTTTTCAGCTATCGCGGGAGAAGGGGGATCTCCTCCCCCTTCTCCCCTTCTCCCTGACGCCCGGCATGGGCCGCTAAAATACGAAAATGACCGGCTTTGGCCGTAAAAACACATATAAGACAATTAAAAATTACATAGTAGGAGGAGCAACGACATGAGCAAAAGAAGCATCCGCGTCGGTATCGACGTGGGCGGCACCCATACCAAGGCGGTGGCTCTGGATAACGACACCCAAGAGATCGTCGGCGAGGCCATCGTAATGACCACCCATGACCACGAGATGGGCGTGGCCGCCGGCGTTATCGAGTGCTTTGAAAACTGCCTGACCAAAAACAACATCGACCCGGAGGACGTGGTCTTCATCGCCCACTCCACCACCCAGGCTACCAACGCCCTGCTGGAGGGCGACGTGGCCAAGGTGGGCATCCTGGCCATGGGCGGCGGCGGCCTGGAGGGCCTGCTGGCCAAGAAGCAGTCCAAGATCGGCGATATCGACCTGGGCACCGGCCGCAAGATCGAGACCTGCCACACCTTCCTGAAAAACAAGGATATCAACGAGGCCAATGTGGAGCGGGAGATCGCCAAGCTCCAGGGCGAGGGCGCGGAGGTCATCGTGGCCTCCCAGGCCTTTGGCGTGGACGGCATCGACGACGAGCTGCTGGTGAAAAATGTGGCGGAGAAGAAGGACCTGATGGTTTCCGTGGCCTCCGAGATCAGCAAGCTCTACGGCCTGACCCGCCGCACCCGCACTGCCGCCATCAACGGCAGCATCCTGCCCAAGATGATGAATACCGCCAACTGCACGGAAATGGCCGTGCGCAAGGCGGGCATCGACGTGCCCCTGATGATCATGCGCGGCGACGGCGGCGTTATGGATATCAATGAGATGAAGAAGCGCCCCGTGCTGACCATGCTCTCCGGCCCCGCCGCCTCCGTCATGGGCGCTCTGATGTATCTGCGCGCCTCCAACGGAATCTACTTCGAGGTGGGCGGCACCTCCACCAACATCGGCGTCATCAAGAACGGCCGTCCCGCCGTGGAGTACTCCACCGTCGGCGGCCACCGCACCTACGTCAACTCCCTGGACGTGATCGTCCTGGGCGTGGCCGGCGGTTCCATGGTCCGGGCCGCGGGCAACAAGCTGGTGGACGTCGGCCCCCGTTCCGCCCATATCGGCGGCCTGGGCTATGCGGTCTACACCCCTGAGGAGGAGATCGTGGATCCCGAGCTGGAGTTCTTCTCCCCCAAGGAGGGCGACCCCGCCGACTATGTCCGCATCAAGCTGGCCAGCGGCAAGCGCGTCACCATCACCAACAGCTGCGCCGCCAACATCCTGGGTTACGTCAAGGAGGGCGACTACAGCCGCGGCAATATTGAGAGCGCCCGCAAGGCCATGAAGCCCCTGGCGGACTATCTGGGGGTGTCCGTGGAGGAGTGCGCCCGCCAGATCCTGCAGAAGGCCTTTGAGAAGATCGAGCCCGTCATCAACGGTTTTGCCGAGAAGTACAAGATCGAGCGGGACCAGATCTCCCTGGTGGGCTGCGGCGGCGGCGCCAGCGCCCTGCTGCCCTACAGCGCCGAGGCCATGAAGATGAACTACTCCATCCCCACCCACGCGGAGGTCATCTCCTCCATTGGCGTGGCCCTGGCCATGATCCGGGACGTGGTGGAGCGCGTGATCCCCAACCCCACCACCGAGGATATCGCCGCCATCAAGAAGGAGGCGGCCGCCCTGGCTATCAAGAACGGCGCCGTGCCCGACACCATTGAGGTCCAGGTGGAGATCGACGCCCAGACCTCCAAGGTCACGGCCATTGCCCTGGGCTCCAACGAGGTCCAGACCACCGATCTGAAGCTGCGCTGCGACGAGGCCGAGGCCAAGAAGCTGGCTGCCGAGTCCATGCGCACCACGCCGGAGGAGGTGGAGACCCTCCTGATGAACGACATCTTCTACATCTTCGGCCACAAGGTGGGCAATAAGCAGCAGCTGCGCCTGGTGGACCACCGCGGGTTCATCAAGGTCCAGTGCGGCGACGCCACCGCCGGCTCCTGCAAGGCCAAGGACTGGGAGGAGAAGACCACCGAGCTGTGGAACGCGATGCTGGGCTATAAGAACGAGATGGTCCAGACCCCGGACGTCTTCCTGTGCATCGGCGGAAAGGTCCTGGATTTCTCCAATACCTTGAGCCTGGAGCAGCTGACCACCATCATGCGCAGTGAATTTTTGGACGCCGACCCCGAGGAAGAGGTTATGATCATCAGCTCCCGGACTGAGATCCAGTGATGCTCTCGTCCTGGTGCGATGACCTGACCGGCCTGCCGGAGGAGGTGTGGATGGCCTACGCCCACGCCCGGGAACCCCTGCGGGGCAAGGTTCCGCGTTCGGAATATGCCGATTTTTACCGGAGGGCGGTCCGCTGCGGCGAGGAGCAGGCGGACAGCCTGCGCCGGGAGCTGGGCGGCGTCTCCTGCCGGGAGATCGCCGGCCGGCTGGGCGTAACGGTGGAGGAGCTGCCCATGCCGGAGAGCAGGGGGCTCGCCACCTTCGCCTGCTTCTACGAGCCGGACCGGATCGAGCTCTACACCGACAACGCCCAGGCCACCCAGTCCCTTCTCCAGGCCGCGGGGCTTGCCCAGCGGATGGGGGACACGGACATTGGGGACATGCTGCTGGCCCACGAGCTGTTCCACGTCGTACAGCAGTGCGAGCCGGAACTGTATGTGAACCAGAACCACGTTTTGCTGTGGAAGCTGGGGAAGCTCCGCCGGGAGAGCCGGCTGGTGTCCCTGGAGGAGGTGGCCGCCATGGCCTTCGCCCGCAGGCTGCTGGGCATGGCGGTATCCCCCTATCTCTATGACGTATGGATGCTGCTGCCCACCGCGCCGGAGCAGGCCCAGGAGCTCTACCGGAGGCTGATGCGGCTGAGTGAGGAGGTAAAAGCAGATGCAGATGACGCTCTACGCTAGTTTGGCCCTGTCGGCGGCGATTTTGATCGCGGCGGCGGTGCTGATCGCCCGCAACCAGCCCTCGGACAAAGGGCTGGCGTGCCTGTGCGAGACATGGATGACCGCCGTGCTGGGGGGGATGCTGGTGCTGATCGGCATTGCCGCCTGCGTCATGAAGCTGATTGATCCCGCTGTGGCGGGGGAGGATCAGAGCTCCTATCTTTCTGTGGCAGGGATCAATGTGGTCTGTCAGGGGCTGGGGGCCTTCTGCCTGCTGTTCACCTTCGTGAAAAAGGTGATCGCCTTTGACGACCATGTGCTGACGATCTCCTCCTTTGGCAAGCGCCGGGAGGTGCTGTGGAAGGATATCGTCAAGGCGGAGAAGCCTGTCCTGAGCCGGGCCGTCAAGCTGACGGACAAGAGCGGCAACACCGTTACGGTGAACGGCGACGCCAAGGCTTACGCGCAGTTTGTGGACATTGCGAAACAGAAGATCCGCCCCCGCCAGGGGAAGGAGCTGCTCGACCAGGTGGAGAGCCGCCTGCGCCTGGGCAGATGACAGAGCGGCGGCTTTGCCGCCGGCAAAGGCCCTGCTGCTATAAAATTTTCCAAAAAGGAAGGATTGTCATGAAATACGATACAGAAAAAGTGAAGCAGACCCTGTACTCCGGCATCCTCTGCGATGTGCTGGACGGCCTGGGCTACCGCAACCAGGCGCTGTCCAACGCCATTGCGGGCCTGAGCGATGATACCGTGATCTTCGGGCCGGCTTTCACCAGTATTGGCACCCAGGTCTACTCCATGCCCGCCGATCCCTTGACCGCCCAGTGCAAGGTGGTGGACCAGCTGGGCCAGGGCGAGATCTATGTCCTTGTGACCCGCGGCGAGTACAACTGCGCCGTCTTCGGCGAGCTGTTCGCCACCGCCGTGCGGCAGCGGGGCGGCGCGGGCGTGCTGCTGGACGGCTATGCCCGGGATGTGAAGGCGCTCAAGGAGATGCAGTTCCCCCTGTTCTACCGCGGCAAGGACCCCAGGACCTCCAAGGGCCGCTGTGAGATCAACGAGTGCCAGATCCCCGTGACCATGGACGGCGTGACCATCAACCCCGGCGACTATATCTTCGGCGACGTCGACGGCGTTGTGATCATCCCCAGGGACGTCGTGGACGAGGTGCTGGACCGCTCCTTCGAGACCGTCGAGAAGGAGAACAAGGTGCGCGACGGCCTGCTCAACGGCGCGTCCCTCCAGGAGGTCTACTCCGCGGTGGGCGCCATCTGACGGCATACGGACAAGCGAAAAAAGAGCCGGGCAATTCAGTTTGAAGTGCCCGCCAAAAGTTAGACAATATTTAAAAAGAAAAATCGTTCAAGCAGC
>CABKMV010000038.1 GCA_902373635.1 uncultured Oscillospiraceae bacterium | reverse complement strand
CGTAGGTTTAAGCGGCCCTTTGCCTACTTTCCCGCCGAGGGGAAAGTAGGCCGGGTGTGGGCCGGGGAGGCCCACGAAAGCCGCTCCCGCCCCGCAGGGGCGAAAAATATCCAGGTCCGGGGCTGGAAGCCCCGCAAATGACTGCCCCGCAGGGGCGAAACAACTACTCCAGTTTTTTTGCCCGCTCGTCCGTGTTGTGCATCACCTGGGCCACCGCCTGGGCCAGGCCCTGGTACTCCTCCGCCAGGGACTGGGCGTCCATCGGCGGATATTCGCCCTCGTACTCCTCCAGGGCCTTGGCGTAGCGGATGCGGGCCAGGGTCATGTCCGCGGAGAATACGTCCATATCGAAGTCCTGCCGGTCTGTGGAAAAATAGCTCTCGTTGCCGCCGGCGGCGCGGTAGAGCTGCCGGAAGAGCTGGTAGAGGGCGCTGCTGAGATAGGCCCCCGCCTGGGTGACGGCTTCCTTGCTGCCGGTTTTCCCCAGCAGGTCAAAGAGGACGCTGGCGGTGTTGACGATCAGCTTCTTTTGCAGCTTGGCCATGATGCTGCCCTTCAGGCTCTCCCTGGCCTCGCTGGCGTCCACGAGCTCCTCCGCCTCGATGATAGCCCCGTCCCGGCTGAGGGTGCGGCCCAGCAGGTAGTCCGCCGACACATGGTAGTAGTCGCAGGCCCTGGCAACAAAGTTAAGGCCCGGCTCCCGCACGCCGTTTTCATAGTGGCTCAGCAGAGCCTGGCTGATGCCCAGCTCGGCGGCCGCCTTTCTCTGGCTGACGCCCTTCTCCTGGCGCAGCAGGCCGAGGACCCGTGAAAAATTCTCGTTCATTCTCTCTTCGACCTCGTTCTCTCTTTCTTCGATCCAATACAGGAAGTATAGTATATCAAACAGTATACCCCTTGTAAAGACAATTTTCCATAGGCCCTGCAAATTTTACTTTTTTTCCGCTTTGCCAGACTGCACAAAAATTGCGTTAAATTTTTGTCAAACCGCCTATTGCGTTTTTTCCCGGGATCTGGTATGATGAACATGTCAAAAGGGAGTAGTTCCCCGGCGCAGGCTGGGGCGCGCACCGTCAGTACGGTCCCTCCGGGACCCGGGCAGCGCGGAAATCTCTGATCAGGATTTTAACGAGACTTTTACCAGAAGGTAGAAGTCTCGTTTTTTCGTACCCGGGTGCGAAAAGGAAGCTTCTCCCTTTGACACAGAGGCCCCGGCCGGGTATAATCTGTTACTAGAGATACTGTCCCATGAGGGAAGAGGGAACAACAACGAGTGAGATATTTTAAGGAGGAGAAGTATGCTGAAAATCATTATTCCGGTAGCCGTCGTTCTGGTCCTGCTGCTGCTGTTTTTCACCGGCTATCTGAAGGCGCCCCCGGACACCGCGTACATCATTTCCGGCCTGGGCCGCAAGCGCATCCTCATCGGTAAGGCCGGCTGGCGGGTGCCCTTCTTTGAGCGGGTGGATAAGCTGAGCCTGCGCATCATGCAGGTGGACGTGAAGACCAGCGAGGCGGTGCCCACCAACGAGTTCATCAACGTCACCGTGGACGGCGTGGCCAACGTGAAGATCAGCTCCGACCCGGAGCTGCTGAAGCTGGCCGCCGAGGCCCTGCTGGGCAAGCGCCCGGAGGAGCTGGTGGGACTTGTTACCCAGGTGCTGGAGGGCAACATGCGCGAGATCGTGGGCTCCGTGGGATTGAAGGAGATGGTCCAGGACCGCCAGGGCGTGGCCCGGAAGATCACGGAGAACGTGGTGCCCGACATGCGCAAGCTGGGTCTTGAGGTGGTCAACTTCAACATCCAGAACTTCAAGGACGGCGCCGGCACCATTGAGAACATGGGTATCGACAACGTGGAGCAGATCCGCAAGAACGCCCAGATCGCCAAGGCCAACGCCCAGCGCGATATCGCCATCGCCACCTCCAACGCCCAGCAGGAGGCCAACGCCGTGAAGGTGCAGGCGGAGAAGATGATCGCCGAGCAGGACGCCGCCCTGGCCATCCAGCAGGCGGAGATGAAGGTGAAGGCCGACACCAAGAAGGCCGAAGCCGACGCGGCCTACTCCATCCAGCAGGAGACCCAGCGCAAGACCATCGAGGTCACGCGGGTCAACGCCGACATCGCCCGCAAGGAGAAGGAGGCGGAACTGGCCGAGAAGGAGATCGCGCTGAAGGAGCGCCAGCTGGACGCCGAGGTCCGCAAGCAGGCGGACGCTATGAAGTACAAGGCGGAGAAGGAGGCCGAGGCCGAGCTGATCCGCCGCCAGAGGGACGCCGAGGCCAAGGCCTACGAGGCCGCCAAGGAGGCCGAGGCCAAAAAGGCGGAGGCCGAGGCCCTGCGCTTCTCCATGGAGCAGGAGGCCGAGGGTATCCGGGCCAAGGGCCTGGCCGAGGCCGAGGCCATTGAGAAGAAGGCGGAGGCCCAGAAGAAGATGGGCGAGGCCTCCGTACTGGAGATGTACTTAAACGCCCTGCCCGAGGTGGTCAAGAACGCCGCCGCGCCGCTGGCCCAGACCGACAAGATCGTCATGTACGGCGACGGCAACTCCACCAAGCTGGTCAGGGACGTCATGTCCTCCGCCAGCCAGATCATGGACGGCGTGAAGGAGTCCACCGGGCTGGATCTGTCCGCCCTGCTGGCCGGCGTGGTGGGCGGCAGCGTGGCCGCATCCAAGCCCGTGACCGTGGAGGTCAAGTCCGAATCTCCCGCTGGGGAGGACGAGGCCAAGGCCGCCTCCGCCCAGGAGGAGGACGCGGGCAAAAACGTGTGATGGGTCTCCCATCCCATAAATACCGCCTGCCCGGCAGCGAATCTTTTTCGCTGCCGGGCTTTTCCTGCTCTTTTCCTGAAAAAATTTTTATCTGCTCTTTATTTGTTCATAATTTCCCTCTAAACTAAGGACAAATGATTTGCAGAAACGAGGTCTGCCCTCCATGCGCAATTTTTTCTATAAGCTCCAGAGCGCCCTTGCCCGGTTCATGTACGGCCGCAACGGCACGGATCAGCTGAATATGGCCCTGCTGGGGCTGTATCTGGCCATCTGGCTGATCGGCTCCATTGCAGCCTCCCTCCTGCAAAGTCAGGTGCTCTACAGCATCCTCAACGTCCTGATGTTCCTGCTGGCCGTGCTGCTGGTCTGGCGCACCTTCTCCAGGAACCTGACCAAGCGCCGGGCGGAAAACACGAAATTTCTGAACTGGTGGTACCCGGTGAAAAACCGCTTTGCCGGCGCGAAGCAGCGCAGGCAGGACAAGGAACACAAGTACTTCACCTGCAAAAACTGCAAGACCATCTGCCGCGTGCCGGTGGGGAAGGGGAAGATCGAGATCACCTGCCCCAAGTGCGGCCGGAAGATCATCGGAAAAAGCTGAGATAACGAGCCTGCCCCGGCGGCGCCGGGGCAGGCTTTTTCGGAGGGCGCCATGGGAAACTTTGTCATCCATCAAAACGTCCGGGAGGACGCCGAGCTGCGGGAGGGTTTTTTTGACCTGGCCCGGCAGGTCTTTGGCCTGGACTTTGACAGCTGGTATCAGGCGGGGTGGTGGACGGACCGCTACCTACCCCACCTTCTGACCGTGGACGGACAGGCGGCTGCCAACGTCTCTGTCAATCTCATCGACACCCAGCGCTGCGGCGCGCCCCGGCGGTACATCCAGCTGGGCACTGTGATGACGGCCCCGGCCTTCCGGGGGCGGGGCCTCGGCCGCCGGGTGATGGAGGCCGTGCTGGACCAGTGGCGGGACCGGTGCGACGGGATGTATCTCTACGCCAATGACGGCGCGCTGGACTTCTACCCCAAATTTGGCTTCCGGCCCGCCCAGGAGTATCTCCACATCCGTCCCCTGGAAGGGGGCCGGGACGGTACAGAGGCTCTGGATGTGGGCGCCCCCGCGGGGCTGGCCCTGCTGCGCTCCCACTACGCCATGGGCAACCCCTTCTCCGCCCTGCCCATGGCGGACAATTTCGGGCTGCTCATGTTCTACTGCGGCTCCTTCCTGAAGGGCTGTGTCTGGTTCGTCCCGGAACAGGACGCGGTGGTGATCGCAGAGCGGAGGGGGAACGAGCTGCTCTGCCACGATATCTTTTGCCCGCCGGGGCGGGACCTGGAGGCCATTCTTCTGGCGGCGGCCGGACCGGAGACGGAGCGGGCGGCGCTGGGCTTCACGCCTCTGGATACTTCCCGCTGGGCCGTCCAGCCCCTGTGCGAGGAGGACACGGCCCTCTTTGTCCTGGAAGGGAAGGAGGACCCCTTCGCCGCCGCCCCCTGCCGGATGCCCAGCCTGTCCCACGCCTGACACAATACAAATGACAAAACGGCGCCGGTACCGGCGACACTTATAAGACAATATTAGAAAGGTTTTCAGAAAACGGCGTAGCTTTTGGGCTATGCCGTTTCTCCCAAATATCACGATTTCAAAATATAAAGTTGGTGTTCCGTCTGCTTTGTGCTATACTAAAACAAGGACAGGACCGGCGAACAAGCAAGGCAGGTCCTTTTGAATGACATATAACTACAACAAGCTTGGAAGTTGTTGATTGATAAAAAATGAGCTGGACGGCAATGCGGAAACAAGCAGGTATCTGCACCAATGTACTTGCAAAAACGGGCAAGGACGAGCCTATCTCATTGGAGAGCCTTGCAAAGACATGCGCTGCGTTAAATTGCGGATTAGGCGATATTGTGGAAATTACCACCGATGCGCAGAAATGAAAGAGGTATAAATTACATGGCTATACATAATAAGTCACACAGCAATCACGCATTAATGTCATTGAATAAAATGCGTAAGGATAACAACTGGAAACAGAAAAGTGCGGCAGATTTTGAAAAGCCTGATAGAGTGAAGCTGCTTCATAGCATTATGGATTGTTGCGAGTTTCTAAAAGATTTGCCGGATGAATCTGTACAGTTGATATGTATAGATCCGCCATATAATCTTGAACTCACAGGCTGGGACATATATGATAACTACATTGACTGGGCTTCAACATGGATTAATGAGGCATACAGAGTATTGTCAAAAAATGGTAATATGGTCGTTTTTGGCGGTATTCAGTTTCGCGATGTTAAGTCTGGTGATTTGATAGACATTATTCAATACGTTAGGCATAACACAAAATTCAAACTGATAAACACTATCATTTGGTATTATAAGAATGGCATGTCGGCGCATAGATATTTTGCAAACAGGCATGAAGAAGTTATTTGGTTAGCAAAGACCAATGATTATTATTTTGATTTAGACGCAGTTAGAGAACCCTATTCAGAGGAAGATTTAAAGCTGGCATTAAAGGATAAACGCCTTAATCCCGAAAACACGATGAAAGGGAAAAACCCTACCAATGTTTGGCAAATCGGTAGGTTAAACGGAAACAGTAAAGAGCGAGTAGGGCACCCAACGCAGAAACCCGTTGAAATTATTGACCGTTTTGTCAAATCACTTTCTTATCCCGGTTCAATAGTTCTTGACTTTTTTGCTGGAAGCGGAACTGTTGGTAGAGTATGTATTACAGAAGGACGACACTGCTTGATGTGTGATAACTCCCCTGCTTCAAAGGACTATTTCAATAAACACATTGAATTGATGAAGAACTTGGGGCAAGATACCGAGTATGAAGAAATTAAAAGTGTTGATAAGTTTTTCAATATTGAATAAGGGAGTACATGGTAATGAAAAAAGGGCAGTCAAATAGATTAACGGTACAGCAAAAAGAGGGGCAGGGACCTATAACCATCTTTCATAAAGATGCACAAATACATGATAAGGAAGTCGGGAACACCTCTCTTTTTGTCAAAAAACAACTTGAGTTTGAATTTCCCATGCTTACATTTCGATACAGAAAGGACTTATATAAGAAAGAAATCAATGAAGCTTTGAAAAGGGTTGATGAATACCTTGGACAAACTCTTTTCGTAGAAAGCGCAAGCATAAGACCAGACGGCGGGCTTATAGAAGTACAAGACGATAACGGTAATTGGCGTGTTGTGTTAGTATCGGAGGCAAAGCATCAGGGGAAAGATATTGAAAATATTAGAGCTGGCAAACTTGTTGGCAAGAAAAACAATCAAGACCTTATGGCAGCAGGGAATGCAATCGAAAGAGCATATAAAAATGTAAACGAAATTGCTAATTTCATGCTATCCGAACGATATTTCCCTTATATTCTGTTTTTGGAAGGTTCCAATTTTTTGACGCAAAATGTAACTGTCATAAGACCTGATGGTAGAGAAGTGACTTTGGTTTATAACGACGGCACATTAAATAGGCTGGATAGATTAACCGCTGCAAATTATGGAATGCCTATAAATACTAATCTTTGCGAAAATAGATTTGTAAAATGTAACGGTGCAACTATCATGTTGCAAGCCGCTTCAATTTATACAAAAGGCGGGGGAGGACACTGGAATGATGAAGATATGATTATGATAATGCTGGAAGTTGCAAGAACTTCTTTGAAAATGTTAGGAACCGACCTTTTCGAACAGCTTAGCAAACGATAAATCCCTGCAATAAGCGGCTGCCATACCGGCGCCGTTTGCTGTGCTTTCCCTTAATCGGATATGTTCAATACATACGCTTCCCCCGGCGATTCTACCCCGATTTGATATTGCCTGGCCTGGGACAGCATCGTAAAGCAGCCCTTTTCCTCCGGCGCCAATGTCAACGACCCGATATCCTCCCACGTTGGGTTCCCCTTGTCATAGAGATACACGGTCACTTCCTGCTCCCCGGCGTTGAAGAGGTCGATCCGCGTGGAATTTGTCTGGAAATCAAGCCCAATTATTTCCCTTTCATCCGGAACAATTGTCCCGTTTGTGCTATATGGCATGTATTTTGACAAGTCATAGGTTCCGCTGCCGGGATAGTCGATCCGATTTTTACTGCTCTGTGAAAAGACAGCTGCCGCTGTCACGACAATCAATAAGATCGGCACACACCCGAACAGGACCAATCTTTTTCTCATGCTTATGTTTTCCATGTCTTTCCGTCCCTTTCTGCCATACCCGTCCTTTGGACTGCCTGACTCTGCCGGCGGCGCTGCGGCGGCGTGTTCTTCTGCGTGCTTTTCTAACTCCTCATCTCCCACCAGATCGTCCAGAGACACGCCGTAAAGACTGCTCAAACCACACAAATTTTTGGTGGAAGGGAGCGCGGCCCCAACCTCCCATTTCGATACCGCCTGACGCGACACATCCAGCGCTTCAGCCACCTTCAGCTGGGACAGCCCCTTCTCTTCTCTCAGATGAATCAATTTTTCATGAAGCTCCATTTCGATTCTCCTCTCTGCAGTGCCTCCATCATACCCCGACCGGCTCCAAAAAGAAACCGCCTTCGCTTTACATCCTATTTTTTTGCATATGTGCAACCTAAAGTTGCGCATATGGTTTCAGCGCCTGACGCAGAAAAGCGTCAGGCGCTTTTTTACTCCCCGGCCAGCTCCCGCAGCCTGGCGTCAAAATCCGGAAACTCCCTCTTCAGCCGGAGGAACTTTCCCTCCCGGTCCAGGAAGCAGTGGGAGGATTCGCCGGTGAACACCAGGGCCCCGTCGTCCCTGCGCATCTCGTAGGCCACCACCAGCCGGGGCCCCCGGTACTCCCGGACCGTCACCGTGATATCCACCAGGTCGTTAAAGGTGGTGGGGGTCTTATACGCGCAGCTGAGGGCAATGACGGGGGAGACCACCCCCAGCTCCTCCAGCCTGGCATAGCCCCAGCCGATCTGGTCCAGAAAGTCGATGCGGGCCTCCTCCATCCAGTGGAGATAGTTGGCGTGGTGGGTGATGCCCATCTTGTCGGTCTCGTAGTAGTTGACGCGGTGGCGGTAGGGTGTCATAGGGAATACCTCGTTTTCTTCTGTTTTTCCCAGTGTAGCACAAACCTGGCGGTTTCTCAAGCGGCGAAAGGGCCGCCCTTCCTGCCGGAGGGCGGCCCCTGGTCCTATTGCTCTGCCTCTTCTCCCGCCGCCAGGCGGTCGGGAAGCCCCGGGGTGAGAAGGATCTCCCCGGCCAGGGCCTGGGCCGTACACCCCGGGTACCGCCGCCCCAGCTCCCCGGCCAGGGCGTACAGTGCCTCCCCCCGCGTCCGGCCCGTCATCAGCTCTTCGATCTCCGGTTCCACGCCCCGTACCTGGGCGGTCACGACCACCACGCCGCCGCTCTCCGTGGCAAACGTCACCTGGCGGGAGAAGAGGCGCCCCGGGACGCCCGCTTCCATCAGCTCGCCGGGCTCCAACTCCCGACGGACGATCCGCCGGTACAGAGCCTCGTTGATGTTGGGATACTGGCAGCTGACCGTGGGACAGGCCCCATCCAGACGCCGCTGGGGGAACTGAACCGTCAGATAGCCCGGCCCGCCCAGCTGAGGGTGTCCCATTACCATCCGCAGCTCGTCGATGACCTCACCCAGCACTTCCGCCGTCCGGGACGCCTCCAGACGTTCCCGGATGGAAGCGCCGCTTTCCGCCGGCGCTTCTGCCCCGGCCTTTGTTCCCACCCCGCACCGCCGCTCCCGTAGGATACAGCACGCCCAAAAAACGGCGGCGGCAGCGGCGGCAAGTAAAAAAATCCACATGATTTCTCTCCTGTTGGATATCTTATAGAGACTATTATAGTATTCTAAAAGAAAATTTGCAAGAGGGAGAATTATCTTTAAGATACCTTTTAAGGGAGCTGAAAGATATGTCTGTAGAATCCAGGGCATTGGGAGAGGCCATCCGGGCGGCGCGGATGAAACGTGGGATGACGCAGGAGCGCCTGGCGGAGCTGCTGGACATCACGCCCATCCATTTAAAAAACATCGAGGGTTCCCGCCGCAAGCCCTCGGTGCCGCTGCTGCTGGAGATGATGGAACTGCTGGACTTCTCTGTGGACGCGCTGGTGTTCCCGGAGCGGTCGGAGGGCAGGGTGATCCACACCGACGGGCTGACGGAGGAGGAGGCCCAGGCGGTGGAGCGGCTGGTGGACGCCATACGCAGAGGCAGGCAGCAGGACTGACGCACACCCGTCGGCCCTGCTGTTTTTCGCCCCCGCTGGACATTTCCGGGGAGATCGGATATAATAGCTGCTGGAAAATATACGGAAAGGAACCGTTTTGATATGGAAGAGATCATTCTGCTGAAGCTGGGCGAGGTGGTGCTCAAGGGGCTGAACCGCCGGACCTTTGAGGATAAGCTGATGGCCAATATCCGCCGCAGGCTGCAGCACTGCGGCAAATTCCGGGTATACTCCAAGCAGAGCACCATCTATGTGGAGCCCCAGGGCGAGGACTGCGAGCTGGAGGCCGCCTACGAGGCGTGCAGGCGCGTGTTCGGCGTCATCGCCGTCACCCGGGCCAGATCCTGTGAGAAGGACAAGGACGCCATCCTGGCCTGCGCCAGGGAGTATCTGGCCGGGCCCCTGGCGGCGGCGAAGAGCTTTAAGGTGGAGGCCAAGCGGGCGGACAAAAAGTTCCCCATGACCAGCATCGAGATCGCCCAGTATGTGGGCGGGGCGCTCCACGAGGCCTTCCCCCACCTGACGGTGGACGTCCATGACCCGGAACTCACGGTCCATGTGGAGGTGCGGGAGACCGCCGCCTATGTCCACGGCCCCTCCCAGCCGGGGGCCGGGGGCCTGCCCATCGGCATGGGGGGCAAGGCGGTGAGCCTGCTCTCCGGCGGCATCGACAGCCCGGTGTCCTCCTTTATGATCGCCAAGCGGGGTGTCCAGCTGGAGCTGGTCCACTTTTTCTCCCCGCCCTATACCTCCCGGCAGGCATTGGACAAGGTGATCCAGCTGGCCCGGGAGCTGGCCCCCTGGTGTGGGCGGATGATCCTCCACGTGGTGCCCTTTACGGAGATCCAGGAGGAGATCCGCCGCAATTGCCCGGAGGACCACTTCACCCTCATTATGCGCCGGTTCATGATGCGCCTGGCGGAGGCCGTGGCCCTGCGCACCGGCTGTAAGGCCCTTGTCACCGGGGAGAGCCTGGGCCAGGTGGCCAGCCAGACCATGGACGCCCTCACCGTCTCCGACGACGCCTGCCATATGCCTGTGCTGCGGCCCGTGATCGGCATGGACAAGGAGGAGATCGTGCGCGTCTCCCGGCGGATCGGCACCTTTGAGACCTCTATCCTGCCCTACGAGGACTGCTGCACCGTGTTCACGCCCCGGCATCCCAGAACCCACCCGGTACTGGAGGAGGTCGTCCAGTATGAATCCGCCCTGGATATTGACGGGCTTGTCCAGAAAGCGTTGGACGGGATCGAGAGGGTCGTTGTCTCCATGGAGGAGTAGGGGGATTTCGCCCCTGGCGGGGCGGTGGTGCTTTTGTGGGCCTGCCCGGCCTACCCTTTTTTGGGGCTGCCCGCCCCACGCCCTGGGGTACTTTTTGTGCGCACAAAAAGTACCCAACACTCGGCCTAAGAGCCGCCGCTGCGCGGCGGTTGGCCTCGTAAGCGCCCGCCTGCGGGCGGGTGAAATGCGCCAAAACCAATGGTTTTGGAATCCTTTGTCTGATCGGACTGGGTGGTATCCTAATAGCATCCAGCCACTGAATAAGTATTTTTTCAGGGAGTTCCGCGCTCCGGCGCGGGTTACTTTGCCCTCGGCGGCAAAGTAACCAAAACGCCGCCGGGGACACCCCGGCCCCCGATTCCATCGGACTGGGTGGTATCCTGATAGCATCCAGCCGCCGAATGACAAATCCTTCGGGCATCTGATCTCTGCCGGGGTTCTTATCCGACTTCGCCTGTCGGCCTGTTAATGGGACAGAGCCATCTGTTTTTCCGAAGGAAGAACTGCGGTGGAAGAGAGGGGTCAGGGCGAATATCGCACCACATTTCATATGGATCGAGCGTAACGCACCAAGACCCAAGGAGCGGTAGGGCCAGAGGGCCCGGCGGAGGGGTAGACGCATCTGACCACCGGCGCCGCAGGCTGCACTATCGGTAGGCAAGACCAGACTGTGCCGTCGCGCCTCCAAACAAAACATAAATAAAGCGCTCCAGCCGCAGGCTGCACTATCGGTAGGCAAGACCAGACTGTGCCGTCGCGCCTCCAAACAAAACATAAATAAAGCGCTCCAGCCGCAGGCTGCACTATCGGTAGGCAAGACCAGACTGTGCCGTCGCGCCTCCAAACAAAACATAAATAAAGCGCTCCAGCCGCAGGCTGGCGATCTTTTGGGTACTTTTCAATCGCTTGAAAAGTACCCCGGGGTTTCGGGGGCGGAGCCCCCGCCAAAAAAGCCGGGTCCGGGCCGGCCAGGCCCCGGAAGAACGAGGCGCGGGGCGCAGCCCCGCAAAATTAATATAAGAAAGAAGAGTCGCCATGTCCCACACCGCAGAGCTTATCGCCGTCGGCACCGAACTTCTCCTGGGCAACATCGCCAACACCGACGCCCAGATCATCTCCGAGGGCCTGACCACCCTGGGCATCAACGTCCACTACCACACCGTGGTGGGCGACAACCCCCAGCGGCTGCGCGACGCCCTGGAAATCGCCCGCCGCCGGGCGGACATCATCATCACCACCGGCGGCCTGGGCCCCACCTACGACGATCTGACCAAGCAGACCATCTGCGCGGCCTTTGGCCGGGAGCTGGAACTGCACCAGGACATCCTGGACACCATCCGCAGCTGGTTTGAGACGAAGATGGGCCGCAAAATGACGGAAAACAACGTCCAGCAGGCCATGCTGCCGGTGAACTGCACCGTGTTCGACAACCCGGTGGGCACCGCCCCGGGCTGCGCCTTTGAGGAGGGCGGCGTCCATGTGCTGATGCTGCCCGGCCCGCCCTTTGAGTGCCGGTATCTCTTTGAGCACCGGGCCCTGCCCTATTTGGAGAAGCTGATGGACGGGGTCATTGTCAGCCACGAGATCCGCATCTTCGGCATGGGGGAGAGCGCTGTGGAGCAGGCCCTCCACGAGCCCATGACCCAGCTGGCCAACCCCACCCTGGCCCCCTATGCCAAGACCAACGAGTGCATGGTGCGGGCCACGGCCAAGGCCGCCACCCGTGAGGAGGCGGAGGCGATGCTGCTTCCCCTGGTGGAGCAGGTGAAGGAGCTGCTGGGGGACGTGGTGTACGGCGTGGACGTGGAGAGCCTGGAGGAGGTGGTCTCCGCCCTGCTCAGGGAGCGGGGTCTGACCCTCTCCGCCGCCGAGAGCTGTACCGGCGGGCTCATCGCCAAGCGTATGACCGACCTGCCCGGGGCATCCAAGGTGTTCCGGGGCGGCGTGGTATCCTACACCAACGGCGTGAAGGCCGGGGTCCTGGGGGTGCCGGAGGCTCTGCTGGAGGAGCACGGCGCGGTGTCCGAGCCGGTGGCCCGGGCCATGGCCGAGGGGTGCAGGCGCGTCTGCGGCAGCGATCTGGCGGTGTCCGTCACCGGCGTGGCCGGCCCCGACCGGGACGACCGGGGCAACGAGGTGGGCACGGTCTATATCGCCCTGGCCGCCCCGGAGGGCGCCATCTGCAAAAAACTCAGCTGCGGCCGGGGCCGCGGCCGGGACCGGGTGCGCACCTCCGCCGCCCAGAGCGCCTTCGACCTGGTGCGGCGCTATCTGCTGGGCCTGCCCCTGTAGCAGCCCCCTTCCGCCTGAATTTCCCCGGAAAAATGGTTGACAAATCGGTTGATTGCATATAATATGATACCGTTATCATGGAAAACTGCGTGGATAAGGACGAGTAGCCCGGTTTTGCCTGCACAGAGAACCGCCCAATCTGGTGGAAGGGCGGGGAGGAGGGCCGGGGGAAGATCCCCTTGGAGCAGGCGGCTGAGCGGCGTGTCTTTCGCCCCGTAGGCCGGCCCGGACGTGACCGTTATCTCACAGGCTTTGAGAGGCCGGTTTCTGCCGGCAAGAAGAGTGGTACCGCAGAGGTTTGAGCGCCTTTGTCTCTTTGTGGAGGCAAAGGCGCGTTTTTGGTTTTAGTTGTTTGCGGCTTCCGCCGCAAGGAGGGCTTCTTCTTTTCCATAGTTTTTAGGGAGTTCCGCGCTCCGGCGCGGGTTACTTTGCCCTCGGCGGCAAAGTAACCAAAACGCCGCCGGGGACACCCCGGCCCCCGGCTTCATCGGTCTGGGCGGGGGCTTGATCGCATCCAGCCACTGAATGAAAGGCCCTCGTAATCAGATCCTGCTTCGTCCAGCTTCGCCTGACGGCCCTCGGGCTGAGGGATTTTCCCTCACAGCGGACCTACTGCTGTGGGGTATAGAAAAGCTCCAGCATCAGCATTGTCCCCAGATAAAAGCCCTCTTTGAAACACCCCAGAGATTCTGTCAGCGACATGGCGCACTGATTTTTCCATAGCCTATCCCCCACTTCGTCTCCTGCCGCCTTATATACCTGCTCCCACAGCGCCTCGCCCTCCTCCATCAACTTCCTCTGCGCCGCCGACGGCCCGCGGTCCGCTTTGTATTCCCCATAAAATAACTGTTCCAGAATGTCCGTCATAGATTTGACCCCCTTGTTGTTTTTTCGAATTTATCGAACTTTTCGTCAATTATATTCCACAATTTCGAACTTGTCAAGGAGTTTATATATGTTCTCAAAAGATTTGTTTGGGCAGCGCTTATTGGCGTTTAGAAAGCAGAACCACGAAAAACAGGAAGAACTGGCAGCCGTTCTTGAAACGACAAAAAGCCATATCAGCGAAATGGAAAACGGGAAAAAGACGACCACCTTGGAGAAGTTTGCCCGTCTGTGTGAGCACTATCACGTGTCCGCAGATTATCTGTTGGGTTTCACCGACGATCCCACGCCCCGTTTTGAAGAGGATACGGACGCAGTTTCTCATTAACAGGGCGTCAGCCGAAGTTCTTCGAGAAGGATTTATGGATTACAAACTGTAATTATGTGGCTGGATATAACGGAATAGAATCAACCGATCAGACAAGGGATCCTTAAACCGTAGGTTTAAGCGGCCCTTTGCCTACTTTCCCGCCGTGGGGAAAGTAGGCCGGGTGTGGGCCGGGTAGGCCCACGAAAGATAGAGTCCGGGGCGCGCAGCCCCGCATCGAGGAAGGCTCTGGGCCGGGCAGGCCCACAAAATAATCGAAAAGAAAAATCCCCCTCGCCCGGAGGGCGAAGAGCAAATAAAGCCCCTGCGGCGGCAGCCGCGAAGAACCCCCGCCCCGCCAGGGGTGCAGAAAAACTCATTACCAACATCCATTCAGGAGGAAAAGAAGACCATGGATTACAATAAGACCATCAATCTCCCCCAGACCGACTTCCCCATGCGGGCGGGGCTGCCCGGCCGTGAGCCCGGCATGCTGGAGCGCTGGAAGAAGATCGACGTCTACAACCAGCTGCTGAAGAAGAACGAGGGCAAGCCCCTGTTCTCCCTCCACGACGGCCCCCCGTTCTCCAACGGCGGCCTGCACATGGGCCACGCCCTGAACAAGTCCATCAAGGATTTCATCGTCCGTTCCGCCGCCATGCGGGGCTACTACACCCCCTATATCCCCGGCTGGGACAACCACGGCATGCCCATCGAGTCCGCCATTATCAAGCAGAACAAGCTCAACCGCAAGGCTATGTCCGTGCCCGAGTTCCGCTCCGCCTGCCACGACTTTGCCCAGCACTATATCGACGTGCAGATGGAGGGCTTCCAGCGCCTGGGCGTCATCGGCGACTGGGAGCACCCCTACAAGACCATGGACCCCGGCTTCGAGGCCGAGGAGGTGAAGGTCTTCGGGGAGATGTACAAGAAGGGCTACATCTACAAGGGCCTCAAGCCCGTGTACTGGTGCCCCAAGGACGAGACCGCCCTGGCCGAGGCGGAGATCGAGTACCAGGACGACCCCTGCACCACCGTCTACGTCAAGTTCCCCATGCACGACGATCTGGGCAAGCTGGGCCACATCGACCACAGCAAGCTCTACTTCGTGATCTGGACCACCACCATCTGGACCCTGCCGGGGAACCTTGCCATCGCCCTCCACCCCAGCGAGAGCTACGCCATCGTGAAGGCCCCCAACGGCGAGATGTATATCATGGCCGAGGCCCTGGTGGAGAAGGTGATGAAGGTCGGCGGCGTGGAGAACTACGATATTGTGGAGACCCATCCCGGCTCCTTCTTCGAGAACATGCTGGCCCAGCACCCCTTCCTGGATAAGACCAGCCGCCTGGTGAACGCGGACTATGTAACCATGGACTCCGGTACTGGCTGCGTCCACACCGCCCCCGGTTTCGGCGCCGACGACTACGAGACCTGCCGCCGCTACGGCATGGACATGGTGGTGCCTGTGGACGACCGGGGCCGCCACACCGACTACGCTGGTAAGTACGCCGGGATGAAGACCGAGGAGTCCAACCCGGTTATTCTCGCGGACATGAAGGAGAGCGGCATGCTCTTCGCCAGCGAGGAGATCGTCCACAGCTATCCCCACTGCTGGCGGTGCAAGAACCCCATCATCTTCCGGGCCACTCCCCAGTGGTTCTGCTCTGTGGAGTCCTTTAAGGACGAGGCCTGCGCGGCCTGCGACGAGGTGCGCTGGGTGCCCGGCTGGGGCATCGACCGGATGAAGAGCATGATCCGCGAGCGCAACGACTGGTGCATCTCCCGCCAGCGCCGCTGGGGCCTGCCCATCCCGGTGTTCTACTGCGCTGACTGCGGCAAGCCCATCTGCACCGACGAGACCATCGCCGCCATCTCCGCCCTCTTCGCTGAGAAGGGCTCCAACGCCTGGTACGAGATGGACGCCGCGGATATCCTGCCAGCTGGCTTCACCTGCCCCCACTGCGGCAAGGCCGGCCCCTTCACCAAGGAGGAGGACACTCTGGACGGCTGGTTCGACTCCGGCTCCACCCACTTCGCCTCCATGAAGAAGGACCAGGGCTTCTGGCCCGCCACCGTGTATATGGAGGGTCTGGACCAGTACCGGGGCTGGTTCCAGTCCTCTCTGCTCACCGCCGTGGGCGCTCTGGGCAAGGGCGCTCCCTTCAAGGAGTGCGTCACCCACGGCTGGACCGTGGACGGCGAGGGCAAGGCAATGCACAAGTCCCTAGGCAACGGCATGGACCCCTATGAGCTGTTCAACAAGTACGGCGCGGACATCGTGCGCCTGTGGGCGGCCAGCGCCGATTACCACGCGGACATGCGCTGCTCCGACGCTATTTTCAAGCAGCTGAGCCAGAACTATCTGAAGTTCCGCAACACCGCCCGCTACTGCCTGGGCAACCTGGACGGCTTCGACCCCAACAGCCTAGTTTCTCCCGCCGACATGCTGGAGCTGGACCGCTGGGCCGTGACCAGGCTCAATGCCCTGATCGAGCGGTGCGAGCGGGCCTATTGCGGCTATGAGTTCAACGCCGTCACCCATGCGGTCAACGACTTCTGCGTGGTGGAGCTGAGCTCCTTCTACCTGGACATCATCAAGGACCGCCTGTACTGCGAGGGGAAGGACAGCCTCTCCCGCCGCAGCGCCCAGACCGCCCTCTACCTGATTTTGGACACCATGACCAAGATCTTCGCCCCCATCCTGCCCTTCACCTGCGACGAGATCTGGCTGGCCATGCCCCACCGGGAGGGGGACGACGGCCGCAACGTGGTGTTCAACGAGATGAACAAGCCCTTCGCGGACTACGCCCTGGACGACGACGCCATGGCCGCCTGGAACGGGCTGATCGAAGTGCGCAACACCGTCAATGGCGCTTTGGAGGCCGCCAGGGCCGAGAAGCGCATCGGCAAGAGCCTGGAAGCTAAGGTCGTCATCCCCGCCGGTAAAATCGCCGGCTGCCGGCTGATGAGCATGGAGGAGCTGGCCGACCTGCTGATTGTCTCCCAGGTGAGCGTATCCGAGGACGCCGATAGCATCCAGGTGGAGCCCGCCCAGGGGGAGAAGTGCGCGCGCTGCTGGAAGGTGCTGCCCTCCGTTGGCGGCGACGCCGGGCACCCCGCCCTCTGCAAGCGCTGCGCCGCTGTGGTGAAGGGCATGGGCCTGGCCAGCGCGGACGATCTGAACGGATAACAGGGGGGGAGGCTGTCCGCCCGCCGGATATCCGCCCGGGCCGGACAGCTGCCGCTTGCCTTTCCTCCCGTTCTCTGCTATACTGAAAAGGGCCTGAAACGCCTCAATGGAGGCCGCCGGATGGGACTCCGACGGCCTCCTATATCATGCGGCGCGCCCGGGCCGGGGGCCGGGGGCGGAAAGCTGCGGACGGGAAAATGCGGCCCCGCCTCAGACGCTCTTGCCGCTTACGGTATCCTATGAAGCCGGGGGGGCGGCGGTGCTTTGTCCCCTTTTGCCGCCCCGGCCTGTCCCGCCCCGTTTCCACCTATTTTTTAAAAAAGGAAGTGCCGCCATGGTTAAAATCGCCCCCTCCATCCTCTCCGCTGATTTTGCAAATTTAGAGCGGGATATCCGCCGCATCGGGAGCGCCGACTATGTCCACGTGGACGTGATGGACGGCCTCTTCGTTCCCAACATCACCATCGGGATCCCGGTGGTCAGGTGCATCCGCCCCACCACGGAGCTGCCCCTGGACGTACACCTGATGATCGACCGGCCGGTGCGGTATGTATCTGAGTTCTGCAAGGCTGGGGCCAACATCGTGACGGTCCATGTGGAGGCCGACACGGAGGAGAACACCCAAAAAGCCCTGGACATCATCCACGGCTGCGGCAAACAGGCCGGCGTGGTGCTCAAGCCCAAGACCCCGGCCCAGGCGGCCCTGCCCTTTCTGGATCAGTGCGACATGATCCTGGTGATGACGGTGGAACCCGGCTTCGGGGGCCAGTCCTTCATGGCGGACATGATGCCCAAGCTGCGCACCCTGCGGGGCTGGATCGACCAGCGGGGCCTCTCCTGCGACCTGGAGGTGGACGGCGGCATCGACCCCGTTACCAGCAAGATCGCCATTGAGAACGGGGCCAACGTGCTGGTGGCGGGCTCTGCCGTCTACAAGGCGGCGGATATCCCCGCCCGCATCCGCGAATTGAGGGGGTGATCGCTTATGGAATACTTTCCCGCGCCTCTGGAGAAGCTGGTGGAGCAGTTCGCCAGCCTGCCGGGCATCGGCGGCAAGTCCGCCCAGCGCCTGGCCTTCCATATCCTCAGCCTCACCGACCAGGAGGCCCAGGAGTTTGCCGACGCCATTGTGGAGGCCAAGCGGAACGTCACCTGCTGCCCCGTGTGCCGGAACCTGACCGCAGGGGGGCTGTGCCCCATCTGCGCCTCCCCCAAGCGGGACGCGTCCACCATCTGCGTGGTGGCGGACCCCCGGGACGTGGCGGCCATGGAGCGGGCCAGGGAGTACGCCGGCCGCTACCACGTGCTCCACGGCGTCATCTCCCCCATGAACCACGTGGGGCCCGACGACCTGGAGATCAAGTCCCTGGTGGACCGGGTGGCCAAGGGGGACGTCAAGGAGGTCATCATGGCCACCAACCCGGACACGGAGGGGGAGGCCACGGCCATGTACCTGGCCAGGCTCTTAAAGCCCTTCGGCGTGCGCCTGACCCGGCTGGCCTACGGCATCCCCGTGGGGGGGCACCTGGAGTTCGCCGACGACGCCACGCTGATGCGCGCCCTGGCCGGCCGGCAGGAGATCTAGCCCCCGGAACAACCATATCGTCATATGAAACAAGCCCCGGGCCGATTGGCCCGGGGCTTTGATTGTTCTGTGTCGCGGGGCGTCCTGGCCGTGTCATCCTACCTTCCCCACAATATCTTCCATTTCTATTGTACCGCTTCCGTCAGAATACTTTTCCAGATCATCCGCCTTGCAGACGCTCTCCGGGATATTCCGGGCATTCGTCACCACATACAGCCTGTCCTCGAACGCCATGACAAAGTTGTAGTACCGCTCGGCATAGTTATAATCTATGTGTGCTTCCATGGAGAATGCGTACAGGGCGTTGTTGACCCGTTCACAGTCCAAAATGCTGTATTCATATACCGTTGATCCCGAATCCATATATGCGCCGGTTTCCCAGTCCTCCTTGAAGTACACATACCCGATGGAGGCTTCCCTGCCCTCCTCCATGTCGGCGGCGTAGTACTCCTCCAGATACGCGGTCGCCTCCTCCTCCGTCAGCTGTTCCCCTCCGCAGGCCGGGAGGACGCAGACGGCGGCACAGAGCAGCAGCAGAAAAATGATCCGTTTCATATCAATACCTCCATAAACACCAAACAGTCAGGCGTGGTCAGGATTCGTCTAGTTCGTCCGGGCGATCCGGCCCGTCCTGCTTATCGCTCTTGCCCTTCTTCCAGAACAGGTAGGCCAGGAACGTGATTTCGCCGATCAGGAAGAGTATGTCAAGATGGGGCGCGTCCAGGAACTCTTGTCCCATTTCAAGCGCAGAGATAAAGAGCGCCACAAACACGACCAGAATGGATACCACCAGCGCTGAGAGTTTATCCGATCCGCTCAGGCGATTCTTACCGTCCTTGTCCCTGTCCCAGAACAGGTAAGCCAGATACGTGACCTCGCCGATCAGGAAGAGTATGGCAATATGGGGTGCGGTCCAGTAATCATCTCCTAGATCAATCGCAGAGACAAAGGCTGCCGCAGCTACGACCAGAATGGATATCCCCAGCGCTTTCAGTTTCTTCAAGCCGCCCACGCCTCCTTAAGGCTCATCATACATTTCAGCGTATGCGCTGCGTCTCTCTTGCTCCCAACCCCGGGCGGGGATCGTTCTGTACCGTGGGACGGCGGGGCTACTGGCTGGCGGACTTCCGCTTTTTCTCCGCCACGGCAACCAAAATAGCCAGCAGGAGGAGCAGGGCGATGTAACTCCAGAAAAACAAGGGAAATTCCGCTGTCTCGGGGAGGAAGACCCGTACCGCCAAAGCCGCCAGCCCCGCCAGGCCGAAAAGGGCGGAAGCAGCCAACTCTACCCACAGCCACGTCCCCATGCCACCGCCCCGCCTGGAGGAATCGCGGGGAAACACCCGGAGAAAGCCGATCAGCCCGAATGCCGCCGTAAACAGATATCTGCTGTATTCTCGGATAAGATCCATTTCAATGCCCCTCCCTCAAAATGCTATGCGGGATAGTTTTTGTGAATGAATCAGCCAAACCAAACCGTCGATGTGCCAGACTGAACAGAGCCATGCAGCTTTCTACCGGTAATTCGGAATCCAGTAGTCGAAGTCCTCCGTGGAGGGCGGCGCTTTGTGGTCGGAGGTCCGGTCAAGGTCCGCGGCGTACAGCAGGTCCCATAGCTTACCGCCGCTGTGGAATCGGATCTTAATCTCACCCTCTGCTATAATATATCCGTCCCCATCGTTGCCGCCGGTAAAAATAAATGATACCCGCTGGGAGCCGCTGTCTGTAAAAAGCTCCACAACATTCATGCGGCTGCTCAAGCCGCCGATGATCGTGGGACGGCCCAGGCGGATACCGGACAGGACCTCCTCGGCCATCGCCCGGCCGTTGTCCTCCGTGTACTCCGTATAGCGGGGGGAGGTAGCGTCCATGCTGGTGATCAGGGTGATCTCATCCCAGTTAGGATGGAGGATATGATAGATGATCACATAGAAGGACCCGACTTTCCAGACGATCAGCAGTACGATCACGGCGAGGATGATCTTGCCCGCAGAAAGCCCCCGTAATTTCTTCTTCATGGCTCCTGCACCCCCTGGTAATGATCTGTTTGTTATCCGTTGTAGGCCCGCGTGGACCGGAAGGAGTGGCTGGCAAAGCAGGAACGCCCAGAGTATGTTACGTAGAAATACTCTCCGTTCGTGTCAACAGACCCCATAGTGAACTTGTCCGGATGGTCAGGATCCATATACATCACCGTATAGGACGTGTCCTGCCAGTACCCATAGGCGACAATAAAATGTCCCCAGCCAAAATCTCCCTGGGTCTGTGTTACACGAATGATGGTAGGATATCCCGCATCGACCAACGCTTTCAGATGCGAGTACGCAGGCGGGGCGTAATACGTCTCATAATAATCAATACCATAATAGTCGCTGGGGCGGAAAGCTTGGTTAAAAAGCGATATATGCAAGGCTAGATCATATCTTCCCATGTACTTATCAGCCAGGGAAAACGCGTCAAACTTGTTCTGTCCAATAAGATAATTCCCTGTGCAGGCCAGACAGGCCGCCCAGCAAATCCCTGTATTTGTATATATACTGTTATTCTGGCTGACATAGGGTACGGGCAGCATATTATAAAACGCCACGTCGCGAGCAGCTGCGGTTGCGCTTGCAGAAACAGAGAGCTGCCGCAAAGGACATACCGTGATTGTCTGCACATCTGCTATGATCGCGCTTACCGGCAGCCTGGTAAGCGTCTGGGAATATTCCGAAATTGCTGAAGCGGGTTCCGCTACTGTCGTTACGCAATCCATAAGTTTGGACATCTGCACTCCATCGGTGGCGTAGAGGGCATAGTCATCCCCAACAAGAGCAATCGATGTGTGATTTGATAAATACGCCGAAAGCTCGGCGGCCATAGAAGTTGAGAACTGCGTAGACAGATTTCCGTTTGGATTTTCATATGCCGTAACCACCCCGACAATTTCATTATTGCTAAAAACAGGGTAATGGCGGGCATTTAAAATCTCAACCCCTCCGTTAGTATAACTATAAATTGGAATTGGGGTCCCAATGCTAACATTTTGGTAGTTGATACTCACGCTGATGTCGTTTTGGTCAACCGTGCTTAAAATTTTGAGATAGTTTTCTGCATGCTGGGAAACGATGTCGAACTCCGCTGTATCCGCATCCAGGCTGGAACCAAGCGCGCTTGCCGGGAATACCAGGATACTAATCATCATCACGAGGGCCAGCAGCAGCGAAACCGCTTTTTTCCATCTCTTTTTCATTATTTTACTTCCTTTCTAAATCTCTGTCAAGGTTTCGGGATCAGCTTACCAAAGACGATTCACGGAACCTTTTTCAGCCCATTGGCCTCGCCTCCTCTGTTTGGTATATTCAGCATACCGCCCATTCAATTATTTGTCAATACAAAAAAACATAATTTTCAAAAATTTTTGTAAAGATGGTTATTGCAAATCTGGAAATTTTGTGCTAAACTGCCAATAGAAGCCACCGACAGGAACAGGGGAAACACCATGGAAGAAAATTTGAAGAAAGCGCTGTCGGAGCTGCTGGTGCTGGCACTGCTCCACCAGAGGGACTACCACGCGCCGGAACTGACCACGGCCATCACAGAGCACAGCGGAGGCGCCGTCTCTATCTCGTTCCCTTATGCGATCCTGTACCGCATGATCGAGCAGGGGTACATTGTGGAAAAGCCCAAGCGCATCGCCCCGGACGGGCGGCGGCGGCAGTACTTCGGCATCACCGAGGCGGGACGGGCCTATTTCCAGGAGTGCTGGAGCGTCTATAAAACGTTTACCGCCGGGGTGGACCGGCTGGTGGACGCGGTTTGCCCACCGGAGGAGAGGGGGGAAGCACAGTGAAGGAAACATATCTTCAGTCCGTCCGCTCCCTGCTGGACTGCCCGGCATCGGAGCGGGAGCGCCTGATGGCCCGGCTGGAGGGCGCGGTGTCGGCCTATTTGGAGGACGTACCGGACGCCGCCGAGGGGGATCTGATCGCTAATTTCGGCGCCCCGGAGGACTGCGCGGCACAGCTGCTGGAGGAGTGCGCCCCCGCGGCGGTGGCGGCGGAGCGGCAGAGGCAGAAGCGGCGGGCCAGGATCGCCCTGGCTGTTCTGGCCGCGGTGTTGGTCGTGGCGGTGTGCCTTGTTATCCACATGTGGAGCAACGGCGGGCTTGTGGTTATTGAGACGACGCACTATACAGACGGCATCCCGGAGTGGTTTCCGACTGATGGAGAGGGTTCTATAACCTATCATTACGATGAATAAGAGGTATGGCCATATGAAACGTGTTTTAAGTGTTGTGACAGCGGTTTTTCTCTGCATGAGCACCCTTTTTACTGTAGCCGCTGCAACGGATACGCAAGCGGAGCGTATTGACTACGAGGATGGTTCTTATGCTATCGTCACAACGTCCATCGGCGGCCTGACCCGCGCCAGCAAGGCCGACAGCAAGACGTATACATATTACAATCCATCCAACCAGCGGTGCTTTTCCTATACGCTGTATGCGACCTTCACCTATAATGGCGTCACCAGCAGCGCAGATATGGCTGCTTATAGCATAGATATTTATCTTCGCGGCTGGGACTGCGATTCCCACAGCGAGTACACCTCCGGCAATGCCGCCTACGGCACGGCGTCCTTCTCCGGCCCCAACGGCGAGTCACGCCCGGTGAGCCTGTCCCTGGTCTGCGACCGGAACGGGACTGTAAAATAAATCTCTCCTTTCTCTGGGAAGGGCCCCGGGCCGATTGGCCCGGGGCCCTTCTCAGATTGTCAAAAAACCAGGTATAAATCAAGAAGGAGGCGGAGATAAGGGGGGAGCTCGAGGGGGCACAGCCCACCTCGAATTGGATCAAATGCCCCGCAGCGCCTTGCCACGCAAGGCTTGCGGCGAGCGCAGCGAGGACTTTTGCGCCCCAAAGGGGCACGAAA
>CABKMV010000037.1 GCA_902373635.1 uncultured Oscillospiraceae bacterium | reverse complement strand
CTTAAACCGTAGGTTTAAGCGATCTTTTGGTTACTTTTCAATCGATTGAAAAGTAACCGCGGGTCCGGCAAGGTGAATTGGCCCGCAGGGCCAAGAGAAAGCGGCCTGGGCCGGGCGCGCAGCCCCGCATAAAGGCCAGGTCCGGGCCGGCCAGGCCCGGAAGAGCATTGGGCGGGCAGCCCCACGAAAGTGTGGTCTGGGGCCGGAGGTCCCAGGATCATCAAAACGGATACTCCCGCAGGAAATCGGCCATCAGGTCAAACCTGCCGAAGAAGTGGGACGCCTTGAGCAGCACGCAGTCCCCGGGACCAAAGAGGGAGAGGAGGTCCTCCTTCACCGCCTCCCGGTTCTCATACCACCGCACGTCCGGGCATCCTGCCTCCCTGGCCTCAGGCACCATCCATTTTTTGCTCCGCTCGCCCACGGCCAGCAGCACCTCGATCCCCATCTCGCCCACCAGGCGGCCCACCTCCCGGTGGCCCGGCTCCTCGGCGGCGCCCAGCTCGGTCATATCCCCCAGCATGGCGATGCGCCTGCCGCCCTGGTGCTGGGCCAGGATCCGCACGTCGGCGCAGACGGAACGGGGATTGGCATTGTAGCTGTCGTTGATCATCACCCGGCCGCCGGCCAAGTGCTCCACCCGCAGGCGGTTGTCCGCCGGGCGGTAGGCGGCGATGCCCCGGCAGATCTCCTCCGCCGTCAGGCCCATACGCTCCGCAATAGCCACCGTCATGGCGGCCAGCCCGGCCATGTGGACGCCGGGGGAGGGGATCTCGATGGGATAGCGGCCCTTCTCCGTCACCACGGTGAATGCAAGGCCAGACAGCCCCTTATCCTCCAGATCTGTCACCCGCACGTCGCACCCATCGGACAAGCCGCAGCGCACGATCTCGCAGTTCTCCGGATGGAGGGTATTGAGCAGCTCGTCGTCCCCGTTGAGGACCGCTACTCCGCCAGGGCGCAGGTTCTCAAAGATCTCGGCCTTGGCATGGAGGATATCCTCCCGGCTGTTGAAGTATGCCAGGTGGACGTCATATACATTGGTAATGGCCGCGAAGTCGGGCCGCACCATTTCCCCCAGATAGCGGATCTGGCCGAAGCTGTCCATACCGGTCTCCACCACCGCCGCCTGGTGCTCCTTTGTCAGCTCCAGCATAAGCAGGGGGGTCCCGATGTCGCCGTTGAAATTCCCCTTGGTCTTGAGAGTGTTGTACCGCTGGGACAGGACGCCCGAGAGCATCTCCTTGAAGGTCGTTTTCCCCATGCTCCCGGTGATCTGCACCACGCTCAGGTCAAATTTTCCCCGGTACCAGGAGGCCAGGTCCCTGATGGCGCGCTTGGTGTCCTCCACCTGGATGTAGGTCTTGTCAGGCCGCAGAGACTGGGGCAGGCGGGCGCAGAAGCAGCCCACGGCCCCCGCCTCCAATGCCTTGTCAATATAGTCGTGTCCATCGAAGCGCTCCCCGAGGATGGGCACGAACCAGTCGCCAGGCGTGATCTGGCGGCTGTCAGTGGAGAGGGTGGAAACTGTCAAATTCTCATCGCCATACAGCTTCCCGGCGACGGCGTCGCGCATTTCGGCAGCAGTAACAGGGATCATAGCAAATACTCCTTTCGCCGCAGTGCGGCTTTCCAATGTTCCGGCGCCCCCAGGCGCTTCTTCCGTCTTATCGCCCCGCCCGCCGGGCCTCCAGGGACAGCTCCAGGATCTCCTGGCACAGCTCCCCGTAGCTGAGCCCCGCGGCGGCGGCCTCCTTGGGCAGAAGGCTCGCCGGGGTCATCCCCGGCAGGGTGTTGATCTCCAGGCACCAGGCCCGGCCCTCTTCGTCCAGAATAAAATCCGCCCGGGAGTAGGCGGCCAGGCCCAGGGCCCGGTGGAGGCGCAGGGTCGCCGCGCCCATCTCCCGCCACTGCTCGTCGCTGATGGACGCGGGACAGATTTCCAGGCTGCCCCCCTCCTGATACTTGGAGGCGTAGTCAAAATAGGCTCCGCTCTGAGGGATGATCTCCACCGCGGGCAGGTAGCGGTCCCCCAGCACGCCAACGGTGATATCCCGTCCCAGGATCTTCTGCTCCACGATGACATGGCCGCCGTAGCGGAGCATCTCCTCCAGCGCCGTGGCCAGCTCCTCCCGGGTGTCCGGCAGGGCCACCCCCAGGGAGGACCCGCCGTTGATGATCTTCACCGCGCAGGGGACCGGCAGCTCCCCCGTCAGGCGGGGAATGTCCTCCTCCTGATAGACCAGCTCCCGCCATGGTGGCGTCAGGATACCGGCGTGCTCCATCACCTGCTTGGCCACGGCCTTGTTCATAGCCATGCCGGAGGCCAGATAGCCCGCCCCTGTGTAGGGGATGCCCAGCAGATCAAAGGCGGCCTGGACCCGACCGTCCTCGCCGCACTCCCCGTGGAGGCCCAGAAATACCACGTCCGCCAGGGCGCAGGCCTCCAGCACGCCGGGGCCGAAGAGGCTGGCGGACTGATCCGCCCGGCTGCGGCGCACCGCCTGCAGATCCGGGGCCTCGGTTTTGATCTCCGCTTCGGCGCACAGGCCGTCCGGCGCGTCAAACAGCTCCTTCCGTATATCGCCGCGTCCCTCCAAGCCCAGGAACATATCCACCAGCACAGCCCTGTGGCCCCGCCTGCGCAGGGCACGGCAGATGCTGGTCCCGGACACCAGGGAGACGTGCCGCTCCGGGGACAGGCCCCCGGCCAATACAACAATATTCAAATGGGTAACTCTCCTCACCTTTGCTGAATTTGTTCTCTGTCCATACCAATACAGAATATAGTATAGCATGAACAGCTGGAAAATACAACCACGCCCGCGAAAGCCGCCAACAATTTCTTCCCGCCCCGCCACGCATTTTAGCACTCTTTCTTCTAGAGTGCTAAAATTCACAGTCCGGTCATATCTTTTGCTATATTTGTTCATAAACCGGGGGTATCATAAAGCCATAAAAAGAAAGAGAAAAGGAAGCGAGGCCAATGGAACACCAATAGCCCGGCCAGCCGCCCAGCGCGGCGGCCAGCAGCGACCCTTGACAGTTTCCCGGGAGCAGGACTCCCACCCAAATCAATTCATGGAATAAAAAATAATTGGAGGTTTTGATTATGTTTGAAATGATGCCTTTTGTGAGCAACCGCCGCTCTGATCTGTACCGTCCCTTCCGCGATCTGGATGCGCTGGAGCGCAGCTTCTTCTCCGGCGGCGAGCTGGGCGGCTTCAAGACCGATATCAAGGATACCGGCGACGCCTATGTGCTGGAGGCCGACCTGCCCGGCGTGAAGAAGGAGGATATCCACATCGACATCGACGGCGACTACCTGTCTATCCGCGCCCAGCGCAGCACCAACAAGGAGGAAAAGGATGACAAGGGCAACTACATCCGCTGTGAGCGGTCCTACGGCTCCTTCTCCCGCGGCTTCGACATCTCCAGCGTGAAGGCTGAGGAGATCTCCGCCGCCTACGACAATGGCGTGCTGACTCTGACCATGCCCAAGCGGGAAAAGACCGTCCCCACCGCCCGGAGGCTGGAGATCCAGTGATCCCCCTCTCTGTCCCGTACCCGCGCCGTTGAAGCGGCGCGGGTATTTTTTAGCACTCAAAACTTTGGAGTGCTAATATTTACAAATTGGACACACTCTGTTCATAATTACCATGCATGATAGGGCCAGTAAAAAAATTGGGTTCCGGCGGCAGAAGTTCCCGCCGGGGCCGCCACACAGGAGGATAAGACAAGCTATGGCAAAAAAAGAATTTCAGGCGGAGAGCAAGCGCCTGCTGGACCTGATGATCAACTCCATCTACACCCACAAGGAGATCTTTTTGCGGGAGATCATCTCCAACGCCAGCGACGCCATCGATAAGCTGTGCTACAAATCCCTCACCGACGAGAACGTGGGCATGAAGCGGGAGGATTTCCGCATCCACATCCAGGCGGATCCGGATAGCCGCACCCTGACCGTCAGCGACAACGGCGTCGGCATGGATGAGAGCGATCTGGAGAACAACCTGGGCGTCATCGCCTCCAGCGGCACCTACCAGTTCCGCCAGGAGCTGGATAAGGACAACAGCGACGTGGACATCATCGGCCAGTTCGGCGTGGGCTTCTACTCCGCCTTCATGGTGGCTGACAAGATCACCGTCGTCACCAAAAAGTACGGCTCTGACCAGGCCTACCGGTGGGAGAGCGACGGCGCGGACGGCTACACCATCACCCCCTGCGAGAAGGACGGCGTGGGCACCGACATCATGATGCACATCAAGCCCGATGGCGAGGAGGAGACCTACAGCGAGTACCTCCAGGAGTATACCCTGCGCAGCCTGGTGAAGAAGTACTCCGACTACATCCGCTGGCCCATCCGCATGGAGGTCACAAAGTCCCGGAAGAAGGCCGATTCCCCGGAGGACAAGCCCGAGTACGAGGACTACAAGGAGGAGGAGACCCTCAACAGCATGGTCCCCCTGTGGCAGCGCAAGAAGAGCGATGTCACCAAGGAGGAGTACGACAAGTTCTACCAGGAGAAGTTCAACGATTTCACCTCCCCCCAGTCCGTCATCACCGTCTCGGCCGAGGGCCAGGTCAGCTATAAGGCCCTGCTGTACATCCCCTCCCGTCCCCCCTTTGACTACTACACCAGCGACTACGAGCGGGGATTGCAGCTCTACTCCTCCGGCGTGATGATCATGGACAAGTGTCCCGACCTCATCGGCGAGCACTTCGGCTTCGTCAGGGGCGTGGTGGACTCCCCCGACCTGAGCCTGAACATCTCCCGGGAGCTGCTGCAGCATGACAGGCAGCTCAAGCTCATGGCCAACAACATTGAAAAGAAGGTCAAGGGCGAGCTGGAGCGGATGCTGAAGGACGACAGGGAGGGCTACGAGAAGTTCTTCAAAAACTTCGGCCGCCAGCTGAAGGTGGGCTGCCTGAACAACTACGGCGCCAAGAAGGAGCTTCTGCAGGATCTGCTGCTGTTCTACTCCTCCACGGAGAAGAAGATGGTGACGCTGGGCGAGTACGTAGACCGGATGCCGGAGAGCCAGAAGGTCATCTACTACGCCTCCGGCGAGAACGTGGCCGCCATGGACAACCTGCCCCAGACGGAACTGCTGCGGGAGCGGAACATGGAGATCCTCTACCTCACCGACCAGACCGACGAACTGCTCATGGAGATCCTGCGCTCCTACAAGGACAAGGAGTTCCGCTCCGCCGTGGACGGCGATCTGGACCTGGAGGACATGCCCGAGCAGAAGAACGAGGAGGACTGCAAGGAGGCTTTCGACTTCATCAAGGATGCCCTGGGCGACCAGGTGGACGAGGTCCGGGCGTCCAAGAAGCTGAAGACCCACCCCGTATGTCTGACCAGCGGCGAGGGCGTCAGCTTCGAGATGGAGCGGTATTTCACCGCTGTCCAGCCGGAGATGGGCCTCAAGGCCAAGCGCATCCTGGAGATCAATGTGGAGCACCCCGCCTTCGCCGCCCTGGAGAGCGCCCGGGCCAGCGACCCGGAGAAGGCCAAAAAGTACGCCCAGGTGCTGCTCAACCAGGCCAAGCTCATCGCGGGCCTCCCCATCGACGACCCCTCCGCCTACACCGACCTGCTGTGCAGCTTGTTTAACTGACTACGAAGGATGAAGCAACCATACTTTTCTTTTAGAAAAGAAAAGTATCAAAAGAAAATTTTGGCGCGAAACTTTGTTTCGCTTCGGGTATTTTCGTTTTCAAGTATACGATAAAAAAACAAAAGAGGCCCTGCCGTCTAAAAACGGCAGGGCCTCTCCTTATGCGATTTGGAAGAAAGCGCGGGCGTTGGCATCAAACAGCGCCTCCGCCTCCGGAAGGGACATGTGCCAGCGCTCCGCCAGAAAGCGCAGGCTGTCCTCCACCCACAGGGGTGAGGATGCGCCCTGCCGCGGGACGCGCAGGGGCTCGGGGCCGTCCGTCTCCAGAAGGAGCCTGTCCTTTGGGACCAGAGCCGCCAACCGCTGGTCCCTCGCAAGGGTCGTGACCTCAGGTGTGACGGAAACATAGTACCCCGCCGCCGCGATCTGTTTCACCACGTCCTCCGGCGCTTTCAGCCAGTGGAACACCGCCCGGCGGACGCCGTGGGCCAGCAGCCGGTCCAGGCAGGGCCGGGCGCTGGTGTGGACCGCGTGGAGGATCACCGGCAGATCGCAGGCTACCGCGCAGTCGAGGAGCAAATCCAAGACGGCAAAAGTGGTTTCCGGAATCACCTCTCCCGGCTCGAGGGAGTAGTAGGGCAGCCCCACCTCTCCTATGGCCACGACCTCCTGACGGTGGGTCGTGATCCAGCCCGCCACCCGGCTGGCCTCTGTCAGAGTCTCCTCCGTCATGGGCCGCTCCGGGTGAACCCCGGCGGCAGGAAAGACCCGGCCCGGCCAGCGCCGGGCAATGGCCAGAAGCGCCGCCAGGGATACCTCCCCCGTAGCGGGGGCGACCACCGCTGCCAGGCCATGGCGAAAGCCGCCCTCCAGCATATCCGCCAGCTCTTCTGGTGGGAACTGATCCAGATGGCAGTGGGTATCGATCACGCCGCGGTCAGGGGGTCGTTCATGTACTTAGCCAGGGGTTTCATCAGCAGCAAGCACACCACAAAGCAGGCCACAGTGCTGGGCAGCATGTAGGAGGCGTTATAGACCACGGAGAACAGGAAGGGGCTGGTATAGGTGGTGCCGAAGAGCTCTGTGGGCTCTACGATCTTATAGATGGTGAGACCGGAGATAAAGTGGATGATGAAGCGGCAGAAGCAGCCGATGAGGCAGCCGATGGGCAGCCCATTCTTCTTCCCATGCATCAGCCCCGCCATGCCTACGGTCATATAGGCTACAGAGTAGTCCAGCAGGAAGGAGCCAATGGTGAGGGCGAAGCCGTCCGCAAGGAAGAATTTCAGCGTGCCAAAGGCGGCGCCAGCCAAAAGGCCCCAGCCCCACCCCCAGCGGACCGCGAATACGATGATGGGCACCATGCAGAAATTAATGGAACCCGCCTGAAGAAACTGGATCTTGAAGTAGCTGAGGACCAGGGATGCAGCCACCATCAGCGCACCTTCACAGAGACATCTTGTCTTTTTGCTCATTTTGTTCATGGGTTTTCTCTCCTTTTTCTTTCCCGCAGGGCCTGGCAGCGGAACACAAAAAATCGTGTGTCCGCCGAACGCAGACACACGATGGATCACAGCCCTATAACTCGCATTCCTACGCCGGCATTACCCGGATCAGGTTCGAGGGACCAGACGGCAATACGTCACATCTCAGCCGGCATGCGCCAGCGCCCCTTGGATTGTGGCCTTATCATAAAACACTTTTTCCCGTTTGTCAATCAGGCCGCGGAATTTTTTGTACGATTCTGTCACCTCTCCAGCCGCACACGGCTGGTGACAAGCCCCCCCACCGCGCCGATACACACGCCGGCCACGGTTCCGGATATCAGGAGCGCCGGCAGATACCACGCGATCCGCCCTGTCCCCAGCACGGCCATGGCCACCAGGATCTGGCCAATGTTGTGGCTCACGCCGCCGGCGACGCTGACGCCAAGGATGGAGAACCTTCCGGTCCGCTTCAAAAGGGCCATGACGGCCAGGCTCAGCACAGCCCCCGCCAGGGAGTAGGCAAAGCTGTAGGCGTTGCCGAAGGTGAAGGACACCAGCAGCACCCGGATCAGGGAGATCACCGCCGCGTCGAAAAGCCCCATGCGGTACAGGGCGAAGATCACCACCAGGTTGGTCAGTCCCAGCTTCACCCCCGGCGCCGCCGCCGAGAGCGGCACCATGCTCTCCAGCCAACTCAGCACCATGGCCAGGGCCACCAGCAGGGCGTACCGTGCCACACGCTTGCTCTGCATTTCTCTCCCCTCCTACCGCGCCATGGCGTCAAAGTCCGACGGCCCGCCCCCTGCCACCGTCACCACCAGCTTGTGGGGCAGGCAGATGATCGTCTCCCCCTCCCGGGAGATGGTCCCGGTGCGGATACAGGTGTGGTCGCCGCAGTTGGCCTCAATGACCGCCGCCGCCCCATCCTCGATCCGGAGGACATTGTAGTCCGCCTCCCCGATGGTAATGGTGCGGTCCTCGCTGAGGGCGTAGCGGCCCAGCTCCTCCCCGTCCACCGTCACCACCGCCCAGGCCCCCTGGCCTCCGGGGCGGAAGAGGAGGTAGAAGATCCCCGCCGCCAGCAGTACGCCCAGCACCAGCAGCAGATCCCAGCGCAGCCTTTTCATCAGACGCCCCCCTTGCGAAATCGCGGATTTTGTGTATACTGTGTCTCAGCAGATCCCTGCCAAATACACATGGTTTGATTATACCAGCGCCGGCACGCCGGTGCAAGGAGAATCTATGCGGAAGCTTTTCACCTGTCTCCTGCTTCTGGCCTTGACGCTCACCGGCTGCGGCGGCAAAAGCTATGTATGCCAGGATTTTCTTCTGGATACGGAGGTATCCGTCACCGTCTACCGCTCCGGCGACCAGGCCGCCGCCCAGGAGGCCCTGGAGCTGTGCGGAAGCTATGAAAAGGTCTTCTCCCGGACCGATCCGGACAGTGAGCTCTACCGGCTCAACCGCCGGGAAACCGCCGAGGTATCCCCGGAGCTGGCCCAGGTCATCTCCCTGGGGCTGGACTATGCCCGCCGCTCCAACGGCGCCTTCGACATCACCATGGGCGGCGTCAGCGAGCTGTGGGATTTCGCCGCCGCGGAGCCGCAGGTTCCTGACTCCAGCCAGGTGGCAGAGCGTCTCAGCCACACAGGCTGGGAGAAGGTCACGGTGGAGGGAAACGCCGTCTCCTTCGCCGATCCAGAGACCATCATCGACCTGGGTGCCATCGCCAAGGGCTACATTGCCGACCGGATGGCGGACTTCCTGCGGGAGCGGGGCGTGTCCTCCGCCGTCATCAGCCTGGGCGGGAACCTCTACTGCCTGGGGAAAAAAACGGACGGCAGCGACTTCCAGGTGGGCATCCAGTACCCCTATGAGGAGCGGAACCAGGTCATCGGCGGCCTGCCCGTCTCCGACCAGTCCGTTGTTACCTCCGGGCTCTATGAGCGGTGCTTTATGGTGGACGGGACGCTCTACCACCACATTCTGAACCCCAGCACCGGCTGGCCGGTGGAAAACGGGCTGCTGGCAGTGTCCATCGTCAGCGGGAAGTCCGTGGACGCCGACGCCCTCTCCACCGCCTGTTTCGTCCTGGGGCCGGAGGAGGGCATGGCCTTCATCGAGGCCACAGAGGACGCGGAGGCGGTCTTTATCACAGAGGATTTCCAGCTCCATCTCTCCAGCGGCCTGGAGGGAGTATTTTATGAGGCTTAACAAGCAAAAAAAGAGCGTGCCGCGGACTGCGCACGCTCTTTCTGCCGTTGTCTGTCTCATTTTATTTGCTCTTTTCCCATGCGCCTGGCTACTTTTTTGAAGCACTAGGAAGCCGCCCCGCCGGGGAGGCTTCCTTTTCTTTTTTGGCCCTTTGGGCCCAGGGGATGTTTCGCGCCCCGGCGCGAGGCACTTTTTATCCGGATAAAAAGTGCCCAAAAAGCCGCCAGCCTGCGGCTGGAGCGCCTTATTTATGTTTTGTTTGGGGGCGCAACGGCAAGGACTGGTTTTGTCTCCCGATAGTGCCAACTGCGGCGCCGCTTGTCAGAAGCGCCTCCCCCTCCGCCGTGCCCTTCGGGCCTACCGCTCCTTGGGTCTTGGTGGTTATCGTTTGATTCATATGAAATGTGGTGCTATATCCACCCTGGCTCTTCTCTTCCACCGCAGTTCTCTCTATGGAAAAACAGATGGCTCTACCCCATTAACAGGCCGACAGGCGAAGCCGGACGAGAAACCCGGTGGAGATCAGATGCCCGTAGGATCTGAAATTCAGTGGCTGGATGCAAACAGGATACCGCCCAGACCAATGAAACCGGGGACCGGGGTGTCCCCGGCGGCGTTTTGGTTACTTTGCCGCCGAGGGCAAAGTAACCCGCGCCGGAGCGCGGAATACCCCCGAAAAAACTCTTATTCATCGGCTGGATGCTTACAGGATACCACCCAAACCGACGAGATAAGGGATTCCAAAACCGTAGGTTTTGGCGGCCCTTTGCCTACTTTCCCGCCGTGGGGAAAGTAGGCCGGGTGTGGGCCGGGTAGGCCCACAAAAAACGAGGGCGCGGGGCGGGAAGCCCCGCAAAGAACAAGGTCCGCGCAGGCCAGGCCCGGGAAGAACCGGGTGTGGGCCTGACGGCCCACGAAATCCCCCTACAGCTTTTCCAAAACCTCCAAAAACTCCTCTTTGGAATACAGGATATTCACCGCCTCCAGCAGGGCGTTGGCGGTCATCCTCTCCGGCAGCTGCAAAGCCTTCAGCACCGCCGAGCGCCGGGCGGCGCTGTCGGGCCCGCCGGTGAGGCCCCACTCGTACAGGTCCGCCTTGGTGATGGGCGCGCGCTCCGCCGGGGCCGCCGTATCCTCAAAGGTTGCCCCCGCCCGCTCCAGGGCGGAGAGCAGCACCTGGGGCGGCATGCCCTCCACCCCCAGCTTACCCTCCTTTCCCGGCGCGGCCTTCCGCCGCTCCTTGCCGGGAATGTCGGGGATATACGCCTGCTTGAGCTGGCTTTTGGGGATGGCTCCCTTGAGGAAATTGCGGATCACAAAGCCCGCGCCGTCGCTGTCGGTGAGCAGGATCAACCCCCGCTCCGCCGCCAAACGGCGCAGGAGGGCCAGCCGCTCCCGGTCATTGAACACACTGAAACCGCCTGTCTCCACTACCGTGGCGTCCACCGCCTGCCTCAGAGCATTTTTGTCATAGCGGCCCTCCACCACGATCACTTCCCGGATCTTCCTCATGCCCGCTCCTCCTGGGCCAGCTCCATCAGCAGCAGTTTCAATTCGTCGGCGCCGTCCACGCCGGCCACGCTCTTGATCCGCAGATCCGTCTCATAGCAGCGGCGCACAGCGTTGGCGCACCAGCCCCGGCTCACCCGCCGGGCATTCTCCAGCAGGAGCTTTGCCGGGTAGTCCGAGCGCATATTCCACCGCTCCATCAGCCAGAACTTGTCCCGCCCTGTGTCCAGGGCGATACGGGCCGTGCGGAGCTTGCGCAGCTCCTTGCCCATGAGGGCCAGGAGCATAAAGGGCTCCTCCTGGAGCTTCAGGAGGGAACCCAGCACCTGGGATGCCCGGTCGAAGTCCCCCCGGGACACCGCGCCGGTCATCTCGAACACCTGGGCCTCCAGCACCGGCGCGGCCACCGCGTCGATGTCCGCCTTGGTGATCCGCTCCCCCTTAGCGTAGGAGGCGATCTTCCCGATCTCCGGGATGAGGCCGTTCATGAGGCTGCCGCAGGTAAAGAGCAGGTATTCCGCCGTGGGCGCGTCGATGGTGTGGCCCGTGGCCTTGAACCGGCGGGAGACCCACTTGAGGATCTCGTTCTGGCTCTGCTCCTCGAACTTCACCGTCTGCACGTTCTTCTCCACCGCGGCGTACAGCTTCTTATAGGTCCTGTTGGGCTTGTACTCCACCTGGTCGTACACCAGCACCAAGCAGCAGTAGTCCGGAAAGTCCTCCAGCAGCGCGACGAGCGCGTTCCTCTGCTCCTCGCTGAGCTTGTAGAGATCCCAGTCCACCACCTGCACCATGGTCCGCTGGGCCATCATGGGCATGGCCTCCGCCGCCTCTGTCAGGGCCTGGACCGTCAGGCCCTTGCCCTCCAGCCTGTGGTAATTGAACTCCTCAAACCCCGCCGGCACCAGGCGCTTTTTCATCTCCGAGAGGTAGTACTCCCGCAGGTAGCTCTCCTCCCCGTGGAAGATATACGCTGTCCCCAGGGTATCCGCGGCCAGGTCGGCGCGCAGCTTATCGTAAGCGGCGCTGCCGCCGCTCTTTTTTTTCGCCATTGCCATTGCAAAACCTCCTGCGGTATCCATCCTTTTCTTGAAAAAGAAAAGGAACAAAAGAAACTTTTCTATGGCAAAACGTGGTTTTGCCGCCGCTGCCCCATCCCGACACGGAAGACAGCGCCTGCCTATCCGTCCTGCCCATGGACCCGGATCAGGATATTCCCCTGCAGATCCGTGCGGTACAGCGTCATACCTCTGGAGGTCATGCGCTCCATAGCCTCCGCCGTGGGGTGGCCGTAGGTGTTCTCCCCCACGCTGATAACGCCCACCTCCGGCGTCACCGCCTCCAGCAGCTCCTCTGAGGTGGAGTATTTGCTGCCGTGGTGCCCCACCAGCAGCACCTCGATGTCCGGCAGGTCGTATTGCTCCACCAGAAGATGCTCCGTACTTCCGCCCATGTCGCCGGTGATGAGTACGTCAAAGTCCCCGGCAGTGCAGAGGACGGTCAGCCCCTCCTCGTTGGTGTCCCCCTCCGCCACGGGCGGATAGAGGGAGAGCGCCGCCCCGCCCAGCTCCACCTCCGTAAGCGCCTCAATGTAAGTCACCGCTGTGCCGTACCGCCGCGCCAGCTCCAGCACTTCCCGCTGGAGTTCCCCCTGGTCCTCGCTGCTGAGAAGCTGGGGCAGCAGAAGCTCCCCCACCTCCACCCGGGCCAGCAGCTCGCCGAGGCCGCCGGCGTGGTCGGCGTGGTAGTGGGTCAGGGCCACAAAGTCCAGCCTGTCCCAGCCATAGTCGGCCATGGCGTCCGCCACCGTGTTGCCGGGACCCCGGGGCGAGTAGAGGCTGCCGCAGTCCACCAGGGCGGTAACGCCGTTGGAGGAGAGGAGCGTAGCCGCCCCCTGGCCCACGTCCACCGCCACTACTGTCAAAGCCCTTCCCCGTGTCGTCAGGGCCGGCAGGGACCGGACGGCCAGAAGGGCCAGCGCCGCCAGCGCGGCGGCAAAGAGGTACTTCCTCCGCCGCTCCCGGCTCAGCCAGCACACGGTCAGCAGCAGATAGACAAAAACCAGCCACAGCGCCATGACAGGGCCGGTGAAATACACCGCGTGGCCCGGCAGCTTCGCCGCCGCGCCAGCCGCCCACAGCACATACCGGGTCAAAAGCTCCGGCACGGCCGCCAGCGGGGCAAGCCCCGGCCAGAGCACGCAGAGCAGTGTTACCAGAAACGCCAGGGCAAAGAGGACGGGCATCACCCACAGCACCAGCAGGTTGGACAGGGGCGAGACCAGAGACAGGGCGCCGAAGTAGACGGCGCTCAGCGGCGCGGTCAGCGCCAGGGCGCCCAGGCTGGCGGACAGCGAACCCGCCGCGAAATTCCAGAGCATCCCCCACACACGTCTCCGCCGGAACTTCCCGCCGCCCAGGGCGGCGTAGACCTTCGGCGTCACTGCCAGCAGTCCGGCCACAGCGGCAAAGGAGAGCTGGAAGCTGACGGAGGCCACGGCGAAGGGGTTGGCAAGCAGGATCACCAGGGCCGCCCCAGCCAGGGACGTGGGCGGATCCCCCTCCCGGTCCACCAGCGGCGCGAAGAGCAGGAATCCCACCATGACGCAGGAGCGGACCACCGAGGGCGTACGTCCCACCATCACCATGTACCCCAGCAGCACAGGATACCCCACCAGGGCCGTCAGCCGCTGCCGCCGGGCCAGAAGAAGCCCCAGCAGGCCGATGAGAAAGCCGCAGTGGAGGCCGGAGACGGCGGTCAGGTGCATCAGCCCCGCCTCCGTCAGATCGCTGAGGCTCTGGGCGTCCAGCCCCTCCCGCTCCCCGGTGAGGAGCGCGGTCACAAATCCGGCGGCGGGCTTGGCAAAGATCGCACTGATCGTCTCCCGCAGGCGCAGCGCCAGGCGCTGGGGCAGATACCGCAGGCTCCCGGCCTGGCCGGGTTCCACAGCTATCGGCTCCCCTTTGCTGTAGAGGCGCAGGAAGACGCCCTTTGAGGTATAATAGGTGCTCTCCTCCCCGGACATCCGGGCGGCGCTGTAGTATTTGACGGCGGCGGTCAGGCGGTTTCCCGGCTCCAGATCCAGAAGGGACTGGTCCCCGTAACAGACCGCCCTGCCCTTCAGGCCCCGGTCCAGCACCCGGACCGTGCACCGCGCGCCGTAGTCTGTCTTTTCGGCGTAGTCCAGCACCTCCAGCGTCACCGTGTCCTCTGTCCCCGCCAGCTCCTCCGCCGGGGCCAGGAACAGGGCGGCATAGCCGGCAAACCACAGCATCCCCACCGCCAGGCCAAACGCCGCTATGGAAAGCGCCGCCCGGCGCTCCTTCCACAGGCGGGACAGGGCCAGCCCCAGCAGCAGCGCCGCCGCGGCTGTCCATGCCTGCCAGGAGGGAGGCAGAAGATATTGGCACAGGGCTGTGCCCACAGCGAAGGGGATGGCGAATAACACCAGTTTTCTCATAGCTTCTCTCGTTCTATCTCTTCTATAGCATCCCGCAAAAACACTTCGGCGCTGATGTGATAAAGTTCCGCCAGCCGGCACATCCAGGCGATGGGTATCCTCTTCCTCTCCCCGCGCTCAAGTCTTTGATACGTTCTTTTTGAGATATTCAGCCAATCCGCCGCCTGTTGTTCTGTTTTATTGTGTTCCAGCCGTGTTCTTTTAATGATCCGCAGCAGCATATCCATCACCTCCCCCCTGAATATACGCTCTTTTGGAGAGGAGGTTGGCGTATGCTACCATTTGGTGACATTATAAAGTATCTTGACTTGTTTTTCCAGTGCTTTTTACGGGGCTGCACGCCCCATTCATTTGTGGGCCTGCCAGGCCCACACCCGGCCTTCATGTGGGGCTGCACGCCCCACGCTCTCCCGGGCCTGTCCGGCCCGCGTTTTCCCGGGGCTACGCGCCCGGCCCAGGCCGCTTTCTCTTGGCCCTGCGGACCAATTCACCTTGCCGGACCCGCGGTTACTTTTCAATCGATTGAAAAGTAACCAAAAGATCGCTTAAACCTACGGTTTAAGAATCCCTTGTCCGATCAGTGCGGCGAGGATTTGATTGATCCAGCCACTGAATGAGAAATCCTTCGGGCATCTAATCTCTGCCGGGTTTCTTGTCTTACTTCGGCCTTTGGCCCTGTTAATGGGGTGGAGCCATCTTTTTTCCGTAGGAGGAACTGCGGTGGAAGAGAAGGACCAACGTGTGTATCGCACCCACATTTCATATGGATCGAGCGTTACGCGCCAAGACCAAAGGAGCGGTAGGCCCAAAGGGCCCGGCGGAGGGATAGGCGATTCTGACAAGCGGCGCCGCAGTTTGCACCATCGAAAGACAAAACCAGTCCTTGCCGTCGCGCCCTCATCAAAAAAATGGGGGGATTCCTAAGGGGGCGCAGCCCCCTTATGCGTGCTTTTGCAACTTTTCTCACGGGAGAAAAGTTGAGAGCGTCCTGCCCCGCAGGGGCGAAAAAAACCGGGCGTGGGGCGGCAGCCCCGGGAAAAGGAGAAGAGGGCCTCAGCCCTCTTCCCCCTCCCCCTCCTCCCGGAGGGGAATATCCATCAGATCCTTCAGATCCTCCACCGTGATGGTCAGCAGCTCCTCGTCAGAGGGGCTCTCCAGCTGGGCTACCCGGTCAGCCTGGTTGGCTACAATCTTCTCAAAGAGATTGCGCACGTCCCGGGCGTTTCCGAAGTTGTCGTCCCGGTCCTCATAGAGCTCCTGGAGATGCTCCTTCACCGCCGCCGCGGCCTCGTCAGAGAGGCGGTAGTCGTTGCGCTGCACCCGGCCCAAAAAAATCTCGTAGAGCTGGTCGCCGTTGTAGTCCTCAAAATACAGGTACTTGTTGAACCGGGACTTGAGGCCCGGGTTGGAGTCGATGAACCGGGGCATCAGGCTGGCGTAGCCCGCCACGATGACCACAAAGTCGTCCCTGTGGTCCTCCATAGCCTTGAGGATCGTGTCAATGGCCTCCTGGCCGAAGTCCTTGTCCGCGTTCTCCGGGGCCAGGGTGTATGCCTCGTCGATGAACAGCACGCCGCCCAGGGCCTTGCCGATTACCTCCTGGGTCTTGATAGCAGTCTGGCCCACATAGCCGGCCACCAGACCGCTGCGGTCCACCTCCACCAGGTGTCCCTTGGAGAGGATGCCCAGGGCGCTGTATATCTTGCCCACGATGCGGGCCACTGTGGTCTTGCCGGTGCCGGGGTTGCCGGAGAACACCAGGTGGAAGGACATGTCGGGACACTTGAGGCCCCTCTCCTTTCGAAGCGCCCGGACCTTTACCAGGTTCACCAGGCTGTCCACATCCTTTTTGACCACCTCCAGGCCCACCAGCTCGTCCAGCTCCGCCATAGCCTCCTCCAGTGTGGGCTTTGGCTCCCCGTCTTCCGTCTCCTCCTCCGGGGCGTCGGCCGGGGGAGGGGCCGCAGGGCTCTCCGCCTCCGGCCCCTCCGCCACGGGCAGGGGGTCCAGCGGGCTGCGCATGGGGGGCTGGCCGCCGAAAAAGTCGTCGTACATCCCCTTGGACTTGTCCCGGGAAATGACCTGGCTGAACTCCTCCATAAGGTCGTTGAGCTCCCGGGCGGCGTCCCTGGCCGGCTTCGTGGTCAGTGTGGGCGCTCCGCCCAGGTAGTGCTCCGGCCCGGGAGTCTGGGGCGCGGCGGGGACCCCCGCCTTGTCGCACTCCTGTACCAGCATGTCATAGAGCAGCGTGATCCGGCGGCTTTCCGCGAAGGAGAAGGTTCCGTCATAGGCGGCGCAGAGCATGAGCAGGTTCTTCTGCACCTCGGCGAAGGTACGGCTGTAGCTGGTCCCGGCCTCGGCGTCGGAGCGGACCAGCTTCTGGAAAAATTCCGGCACGCCCACGTTGTAGCTGGGGTTGGCGCGGTAAAAGCCAATGGCCTTGTCGAACTGGTCGGCGGTGAATTTTACCTGATGATCCGTATAGATCTGGTTGATGCCGATCACGTCCCCGCCCCGGCCGCCGCTGGCCCCCCACAGGCACAGCGTACAGGCCCTGAAGTAGGTGTCGATCTCCTGCGGGGTGATCCCCAGCTCCCGGGGGAGACTCTGGCAGAAGTGCCCGATGCTGTCGGCATAGTCCCGATGAAAATTCTTGCTCATACGTACCTCGTACCTCCGTAAAGGGAAAAATCCTGTTGGCTTTGAGTATAGCACAGCCTGCGGCGGAAATAAAGCCATGTTTCCGCTCTCTTGGAAAATTTCGTGTTTTCCGCACTTGACGGCGGACACAGAAGGCGCTAGGATAGTACCAATACCAAAAACATCGTCTGTACCCCAATAGGAGACCTCACCATGGATTTATCCCGTTCTACAATAAAAAAGCTGGCGCTATTGATCCTTTTCGCGGCCTTGGCCTTCACCGCCTTTGAGTGGATCGACAGCGCCGCCGCCGCGCTGCGCTTTGTGGGGAGCGTGTTCTCCCCCTTCCTGCTGGGCGCGGCCATGGCCTTTATCCTGAATGTACCCATGCGCTTTTTGGAGGAGAAGCTCTTCACGCCCCACAAGGGGAAGGGCAGGGCCCGCTCCCGCCGCCTGCCCAAGGGGGTCGTGCGGGCGTTGAGCCTGCTGCTGACCTTCCTTCTGGTCATTGCGGTGATCCTGGTCCTGGTCCTGGTGGTGGCGCCCCAGCTGGCTACCACCATCGCGGGGCTGGGCGTGACCATCCAGGCCGCTGTCAACCGGTTCCTGGCCTGGGCGGAGGACCAGTTCGCCAATAACCCCCAGATCTCCCAGTGGCTGGCGAATCTCTACATCGACTGGCGGTCCATCGACTGGGAGTCCATCCTCACCAGCATTGTGAACTTCCTGAAAAACGGCGCCGGGGACGTGCTCAGCTCCACCATCTCCGCCGTAGGGAGCGTGGTCAGCGGCGTGACCACCTTCTTCATCGCCCTGGTCTTCGCCTGCTACCTGCTGCTGCAAAAGGAGAAGCTGGGCCTCCAGTGCCGCAAGGCCCTCTACGCCCTGCTGCCCGAGAAGGGCGCGGACCGGGTGGTGGAGATCTGTTCTCTCAGCCAGCGGGTGTTCTCCAACTTCATCACCGGCCAGTGTACCGAGGCGGTGATCCTGGGGGCCCTGTTCTTTGTCGCCATGACCCTGTTCCGCATGCCCTACGCCCTGCTGGTGAGCTGCCTCATCGCCGTCACAGCCCTGATCCCCATTGTGGGCGCGTTTATCGGCTGTTTTGTCGGGGCGTTCTTGCTGCTGATGGTATCCCCCATGCAGGCGCTGATCTTCGTCATCATGTTCCTGGTCCTCCAGCAGATCGAGGGCAACCTGATCTACCCCCATGTGGTGGGATCCTCCGTGGGCCTGCCCTCCATCTGGGTGCTGGTCGCCGTCACCGTGGGCGGGAACCTCATGGGCGTGGCAGGCATGCTGGTCTTCATCCCATTGACCTCCGTGCTCTACAGCCTGTTCCGCGAGTTCGTCTATAAACGGCTTAAGCAGAAGGGACTCAAGATTCAATAACAGGAAAAAAGCCGCCCGCAGGCGGCTTTTTCCATAGCCTGTCAAAAAAACAGGTATCGATCTGGAAGTAAGGATACGGGGGGGAGCTCGAGGGGGCGCAGCCCTCCTCGAATTGGATCAAATGCCCCGCAACGCCTTGCGGAGCAAGGCTTGCGGCGAGCGCAGCGAGGACTTTTGCGCCGGAAAAGGCGCGAAAGTACCGGCATTTTTGCAGGCTGTCAAAAAGTCTGCGGACTTTTTCGACAGCCTGAAGAAAAAGCCGCCCGCAGGCGGCTTTTTCCATATCCATATCCGTCTAGGTTTTTCGCAGCCAGTCCGGCAGCGTCCGGCTGCGGACGCCGGAGACGATCCCCATGGCTGCGTAAAGGGTGACGATGGAGCTGCCTCCGTAGCTGAAAAACGGCAGCGTCAGGCCGATGACCGGCATAACAAACAGGCACATGCCAATGTTCTCCACGGTCTGGAAGATCAGCATGGAGGCAAAGCCCACGCAGATCAGGCTGCCCATGGTGCTGCTGGCCACCCGGGCGGTCTGGAAGCAGCGGTAGACGATCAGGAACTCCAGCACAATGATAGCCAGGCATCCCACCATGCCCAATTCCTCGCCGCAGACGGAGAAGATGAAATCCGTCTGCCGCTCGGGCAGGTTCTCCCGGAACGCCGACTGGGTCTGGATCCCGTTGAAGAGGCCCTGCCCAAAGACGCCGCCGCTGCCCAGGGCCATGAGACTCCGTGTCTGCTGCCAGCCGATGCCCCGCGGGTCGTAGCTGTGGTCAAAGAGCACCCTGAACCGCTCCACCATATAGGCGGGCATCTTGTCCAGGAGCACCAGGGCCGTGATTCCCACGCCCAGAATGCCGAATCCCGCCGCGAACCAGTACCAGGCAAGCCCCGCGGCGAAGGCCATGCCCGCGAAGATCACCAGGTACACCAGGCCGCTGCCGGCGTCGCTGGAGATCACGTAGATCCACACAAACATCATGGCCGTGTGGGCCGCCGGCCACATCACGGAGCCCAGCCCCTGCATCCGGCGGTTCTCCCGGAACCAGGCGATCTGCTTCGCCAGCAGGATCGTGAAGGTCAGCTTCACGATCTCCGCCGGCTGGATGTCCATGGGGAGCCAGCTGGCGGACAGCCAGGCCCGGCTGTTGTTGCGCACCACGCCCAGCGGCGTCCGCAGCAGGGCGATGAATCCCAGATTAAACAGCAGGAACAGCCACCACTTCTCGGAGTAGTGCTCCACATCCAGGCTGGAGAACATGAAGTAAAGCCCCAGGCCCAGTATCGTGGCGACGGCCTGCTTGAGCACATAGTTCATGGTGTCGTCGCGGAAATTGGTGGCGCTGGCGATGAGGACAATGCCAAAGCCCGTGGCGATTAGGCACAGGGCCAGCAGGGCCATGTCCGCTTTTTTGACGATATATTTCACAGCGCCCAAAATCTGGGCAAAGACAGCCACGGCACCGCCTCCCAACAAAATCTTATGGTAAGTGTACCACACAAAGCATAATAAGTAAACCACAGGATTTTTTGAATTTTTCTTTCCTTCCCCCTTTTACCGCCCAAATTTCTATGCTATACTTTGTGGTTAGAAAACGAGTGCGAGGAATGTTCATGGAGTATCTTTCCCATAGCGCTGAGGAGACGGAGGCGCTGGGCGCCGCCTTGGCGCAAAAGCTCCGTCCGGGGGATGTCGTGGCCTACTACGGCGGCCTGGGCGCGGGCAAGACGGCCTTCACCCGGGGGCTGGCCCGGGGCCTGGGCTGCGCCGGGCGGGTGACAAGCCCCACCTTTACCATTGTCAACGAGTACGACGGCCCCACCCCCCTGTTCCATTTTGATATGTACCGCCTGGGCAGTTCGGACGAGCTCTACGACATCGGCTGGGAGGACTATCTGGCCAGGGGCGGCGTCTGCGCCGTGGAGTGGAGCGAGCGGATAAGCGACGCGCTGCCGCCCGGCGCCGTCACCGTCACCATCAGCCGGTGTACGGAAAACGAGGACTGGCGGCGCATCGCCGTGGAAGGAGTGAGACCGGAATGAAGCTGCTGGCTTTGGAGACTTCCGCCAAGGCGGCCTCCTGCGCCGTCCTCTCCGACGGGGCGCCCATTGCCTCTGCCTGGCAGGCCACGGGGCTCACCCACAGCCGCACCCTGCTGCCCATGGTGGAGGACATGCTGAAAAACAGCGAACTGCGCCTGGCGGACATGGACGCTATCGCCGTGGCGGCGGGCCCCGGCTCCTTTACAGGGCTGCGCATCGGCATGGCCGCGGTGAAGGGCCTGGCCTGGGCTGCGGACAAGCCCTGTATCCCGGTGTCCACCCTGGAGGCCATGGCCTGGCCCCTCAGCCACCTGGAGGGCGTCATCGTCTGCGCCATGGACGCCCGGCGGCAGCAGATCTACAACGCCGTGTTTCTGTCGGGCGGCGGAACGCTCACCCGGCTGCGCCCCGACCGGGCCATCTCCCTGGAGGAGGCTGCGGAGGATCTGCGGAGCCTGGAAGGGCCTATGACCATCGTAGGCGACGGCGCGGCGCTCTGCCATGACTATCTCACCGCCCGGGGCATCGGCTGCGCCCTGGCCCCGGCCCATCTGCGGCTGCAGAGCGCGATTGGCGTCGCCATGGCGGCCCAGGAGCTCTGGCCCGCCGGGGCGGTGGACGCCCAAGGGCTGCAGCCGGTCTATCTGCGCCTGAGCCAGGCGGAGCGGGAGCGGCTGGCCAGGGAGGGCAGGCAGTAGAGGCAAGGTATCCAGCCTTTTCCTGCAAGAGGAAAGGCTCATCCCCCGCAGGGGGAGCAAAGGGACTTTTGGCGCAAACCCCCGTTTTGCGCCGGTATTTCAACTTCAATAATGATTTGCTACCGGATCGAGAAGGGAGAAAACAATGTACAGTGAAAAAATCCACATCGTCAACCACCCCCTGGTGTCCCACAAGCTGACCATCCTGCGGGACAAGAACACCTCCACCAAGGATTTCCGTGAGATCGTCTCCGAGATCGGCATGCTGCTGACCTACGAGGCCACCCGGGATCTCCCCCTGACGGAGAAGGCTGTGGAGACCCCCATCTGCTCCACCATGGCCCCCACCCTGAAGGGCAAGAAGTTTGCCGTGGTCCCCATCCTTCGGGCCGGCCTGGGCCTGGTGGACGGCGTACTGCGGATGGTGCCCTCCGCCCGGGTGGGCCATATCGGCCTGTACCGCAATGAGGAGACCCTGGAACCGGTAAAGTACTTCTGCAAAATGCCCAAGGATATCTCTGACCGGGACGTGCTGATCGTGGATCCCATGCTGGCCACCGGCGGCTCCGCTGCGGCGGCGATCGGCTTTATGAAGGAGTACGGATGCACCAATATCAAACTGATGGTCCTGCTGGCGGCCCCCGAGGGCATCGCACGGATCCAGAAGGAGCATCCCGACGTGGACGTCTACTGCGGCGCGGTGGATGAGAAGCTCAACGAAAACGGCTATATCGTCCCCGGTCTGGGAGACGCCGGCGACCGTATCTTCGGAACAAAGTAATCCCTCAACACTTCCATGGATGGGCGGGTCCGGATAGGGCCCGCCCTGTTTTTTGCCGCCATTTTGCACAAAATCCTTTCTGAAATTTTGTCAGGCAGACAAACAAATATTACAGGATCTCCCATTGCAATTTCCCACAAAATCTTTTATAATAAACATACAATTTAACAGCGTGGTAGCTGTAACGAAGTGCTGTGCGCACGGGCTGCAACTATCACTCAGCCTGTGCTTGAGTGTTTCAAACCAAAGATGGTTTGGAACATTTTTTATTTCAGGAACGGAAGGGAAAATCAGTGCAGATCAAGGAGGAATGTCATATGTATATCCTGGCAAACGGCAGGCTCATCACCCGCGACAGCGCCCTGCCCTATCTGGCGGACGGCGGCGTTGTCATTGACGGCGGCCGCATCCTGGAGGCGGGCGGCACTGCCCAGCTGAAGGCAAAGTATCCCGACGCGGAATTTGTGGATGCCAGGGGCGGCGTCATCATGCCCGGCCTTATCAACGCCCACACCCACATCTACTCCGCACTGGCCAGGGGGCTGTCCATCCATGGCAACAACCCCACCAACTTCCTGGAGGTCCTGGAGGGCACCTGGTGGGCCATTGACAGGAAGCTGACGCTGAAGGGCACCCGGGCCAGCGCCGACGCGCTGTATCTCGACTGCATCAAGCAGGGCGTCACCACCATCTTCGACCACCACGCCTCCTACGCTGAGATCCCCGGCTCCCTCTTCGAGATCGCCGACAGCGCCAGGCAGTTCGGTATCCGCTCCTGCCTGTGCTACGAGGTCTCCGACCGGGATGGCCAGGAGAAATGCGATCAGGCCATCCAGGAAAACGCCGACTTCATCACCTACTGCGAGAGGAACCCCAGCGATATGCTCTCGGCCATGTTCGGCGGCCACGCCCTCTTCACCATCAGCGACAGGACCTTTGAAAAGATGGTTGAGGCCAACAACGGACGCACCGGCTTCCACATCCATGTCTCCGAGGGCATGAACGACGTATACGACAGCCTGCAAAACTACGGCCGCCGCCCCGTCCAGCGCCTCCAGGACCACGGCATCCTGGGCCCCAAGACCATCCTGGGCCACTGTATCCATGTGAACACCGCCGAGATGGACATCATCCAGGCCACCGGCACTATGTGCGTGAACAACCCCGAGAGCAACATGGGCAACGCCGTGGGCATCTCTCCCATCCTCCAGCTCTGCAAAAAGGGCATCCTGGTAGGGCTCGGTACCGACGCCTACACCAACGACATGCTGGAGAGCCTGAAGGTCGCCCTGTGCTCCCAGCGGCACAACGCATGCCTGCCCAACGTGGCCTGGTGCGAAGTCACGGATATGCTCTTCAAGAACAATCCCGCCATCGGGGAGAAGTATTTCGGCGTGCCCATGGGTAAGCTCTCTCCCGGCGCGGCGGCGGACGTGATCGTCATGGACTACAAGCCCTACACCCCCTTCTCTGACGCCAACATCGACGGCCACATGATCTTCGGCATGACCGGCCGCCAGTGTCAGACCACCATCGTCAACGGCAAGATCCTGATGAGGGACCGTGAGCTGGTGGGCGTCGACGAGGAGGCTGTCAACGCCCACATCCTGGAGGAGAGCAAAAAGCTGTGGGGCGAGCTGAACCACTGCCAGTATTGATGCTCATTATTTTTGTGGGCCTCCCCGTCCCAACCCCGTTTTTTTCGCCCCTGCAGGGCGGGGCGTTCTCAACTTTTCTCCCGTGAGAAAAGTTGCAAAAGCACGCTCAAGGGGCGGGGGATTTCGATTTCCCCCGCCCCCTGAGAACCCCCACCCCTTGAAAC